>CAZPJC010000344.1:0-1503 GCA_964586645.1 uncultured Schumannella sp. | reverse complement strand
CGCGGCTTCAAGGGCATGGTCGTCGACGAGGCGCACTTCATCAAGAACAAGGACTCGCAGCGGTCGAAGAACGTGCTGGCGCTGGCATCCAGCATCCGGGCCGTGTCGCCGAAGGCGCTCTTCATCGCCCTCACCGGAACGCCGCTGATCAACCAGATCGAGGACTTCCGGATGATCTGGCAGTACCTCGGCTGGATCGACGACAAGAAGCCGCTCGCGTCGCTCATGCGCAAGCTCGAGGAGACCGAGCTGAACCCCGGCGACCCGGGCTTCTTCTCCTCGGCCCGCAACGCCGTCATCGACATGGGCATCGTGCGCCGCAAGAAGGTGGATGTCGCCGCCGACATCCCTGCGCGACGCATCGCCGACATCCCGGTCGAACTGGATGGCGAGGCGGGACGCTCGATCCGCGAGGCCGAGGCCGCGCTGCTCGCACGTCTCGTGGAGCGGTACCGCCGGCTCACCGCCGCCCGCCCCGACACCTCGCGGGAGGAGGCCATCCGTCTGGTGGCCGCCGCCGAACTCGAGGAGTCGAAGGGCGCCGGATCCGACGGCACCAACGTCTTCTCGATGGTGCGACGCATCGGCCAGGCGAAGGCCGTGCCCGCGGCCGACTACACGGTCAACCTCGCCCGCAACGTCGGCAAGGTCGTGTTCTTCGCGAAGCACATCGACGTGATGGATGCGGCCGAGGAGTTCTTCGCGAAGGCGGGACTCAAGACGGTGTCGATCCGCGGCGAGCAGTCGACGAAGGCGCGCACCGCCGCGCTCGACGCGTTCACCAACGACCCGGAGGTCGCGGTCGCGGTGTGCTCGCTCACGGCCGCGGGAGTCGGCATCAACCTGCAGGTCGCGTCCAACGTCGTGCTCGCGGAGCTGTCGTGGACGAACGCCGAGCAGACGCAGGCGATCGACCGCGTGCACCGCATCGGGCAGGAGCTGCCGGTGACCGCGTGGCGCATCATCGCCGCCGGCACGATCGACGGTCGCATCTCGGAGCTCATCGACAGCAAGGCCGGTCTCGCGGCCCGCGCCCTCGACGGCGAGGACTTCGAGGCGGCCGAAGGTTCCGTGCAGCTCGAGGCGCTCGTCTCCCTGCTGCGCGACGCCGTCGCGTGACCGCGGTTCGAGTGCCGCCGGAGGCGGCGTATCGAAACCGCCCCCGCGTAACCCGAAACTCTCAACTATTTAGCGAAAGTTGACGGGTTGCGCACTGTTCACCGCTGAGTAATCTTGCATTCGCCGGAAGGGAAACCTGAAGGCGACAGAACGGCCCTCGAGGCTCGACGAACCCCCCGACTTGTCGGTGGGAACGCGGTTTTCGGGGGCCGTTCGTCGTTGCGGGGAGGTTTCCGGTTTGTACCCCGAAACGTCCGCCCTGTCCTCCTCGTTGCGGACACCCCCACTGGGGACAGACGGCCGCTTACCTTCCTGGGTAGTCTTCAAGAGCACTAGTTGGGGGACTAGCCAGACGGCGGTGATCTCGTCACTATCGCGAATCGC
>CAZPJC010000343.1:0-1534 GCA_964586645.1 uncultured Schumannella sp. | reverse complement strand
AGTTCGCGGGGTTCCTCACCGACGAGTACACGACGCTGCAGGAGACCCACGACCGCGTGATGGCGACCGCGATCGTCGCCAAGTGGCGGTTCAGCACCGTGGATGTCGACTGGGACGCCGTCTTCCCCGTCATCCGCACCCACCTCATCGAACAGTTCGCCACCCTCCAGTCGCTCGCCCTGCAGCAGACGCTGTGGCACATGGGGACGACGGTCCTCGATGCCGTGCCCGAGATCTGCGAGATCCGGCTGAAGGCGCCGAACAAGCACCACTTCGTCGTCGACCTCGCTCCGTTCTCGCTCGACAACCCCAACGAGGTGTTCTTCGCCGCCGACCGGCCCTACGGCCTGATCGAGGCGACGATCCTGCGCGACGACGCCCCGCCCGCGGGCGACGCCTGGAAGTTCTCCGCGGGGCTGGCGTGACCTCCGCCGGAGGTTTCGCGACGGATGCCGACCGGGCGTTCCTCGAGCGCGCGGTCGCCCTGGCCACCGCGAACGTCGCGGCCGGCGGCGGTCCGTTCGGCGCGCTCGTCGTCTCCGCCTCGGGTGAGGTGATCGGTGAAGGTCAGAACCGCGTCACGCGCGACCTCGACCCCTCCGCCCACGCCGAGGTCGTCGCCATCCGTGCGGCGTGCCAGGCGGTCGGCGACTTCGCTCTGCCCGGCGCGACCCTCTACACGTCGTGCGAGCCCTGCCCGATGTGCATGGCCACGACCCTCTGGGCGCGCATCGACCGCGTGTTCTTCGCCGCCGACCGCCACGACGCCGCCCGCGGCGGTTTCGACGACCGCGACTTCTACGACCTCTTCAGCCGCGACCGCTCGACCTGGGACGTGCGGGTGCACACCCTCCGCCTCCCGACGTCGGAGCAGCCGTTCGACGCCTGGCTGGCTTCGGAGACGCGCACCGACTATTGAGTCCCCCGCGGGTCGAGTGCCGCGCGTCGCGCGGTGTATCGAAACCCGTCCCGCGCTGCTCCGAGTGGGCCTCGATACACCCGCCTTCGGCGGGCACTCGACCCACGGTGGGGCTCAGCTGCCGCGGTAGGTGGTGTAGCCGTAGGGGCTGAGCAGCACGGGCACGTGGTAGTGACTGCCGTCGTGGATCGTGAACTCGATGATGATCCGCGGCAGGAAGGGCGTGGCGACGTCGAACTCGAGGCAGTAGTCGCCCGGCTCGAGCGACTCCGGGCCGAGCTTCTTCACGCGGCCGTCGGCATCCGTCACCCCGTCGGCGATGATCTCGCCGCCCGCGACGAGACGCACCGGGATGCCGGCCGCCGGGCGCCCCGCGGCGGTGTCGAGGACGTGCGTCGTGACGTGGCTCACCGGGCCGCGCTCACAGGAACATCGCCGTCAGTCTCAGCACCGCGATCTCGCGCAGCTGCTCGCCGACGATGACCAGCTCCTCGGCGTCGTCGAGGGTGAGCCGCCGGTCGAGCTCCGCGAGGATCTCGGCCCGCGAACGGCCGACCGCTCGGATCAGGAAGATGCGGCCGAAGCGCTGCTCGTAGGCGGCGTTGCCCTCCGCCA
>CAZPJC010000342.1:0-1555 GCA_964586645.1 uncultured Schumannella sp. | reverse complement strand
TCGACGCCGCGACCGCGTGGATCTCGTCGACGATGACCGTCTCGACGCCCGTGAGGGTCTCGCGCGCCGACGACGTGAGCATGAGGTAGAGGGACTCGGGGGTCGTGATGAGGATGTCGGGGGGCTCGCGCTGCAGCAGCCGCCGATCGGCGCTCGTCGTGTCGCCCGAGCGCACGCCGACGCTGATCGGCGGCACCGCCTGCCCGATCCGGCGGCCGGTCGCCGAGATGCCGACGAGCGGGGCGCGCAGGTTGCGCTCGACGTCGACACCGAGCGCCTTGAGCGGCGAGATGTACAGCACGCGGGTGCGCTTCTTCGGGTCGGCGGTCTTCGGGGAACCGGCGAGCTGGTCGAGCGACCAGAGGAACGCGCTGAGCGTCTTACCGGATCCGGTCGGCGCGACGACGAGCGCGTGGCGCCCCGATGAGATCGCCTCCCACGCCCCCGCCTGCGCCGGCGTCGGCTCCGGGAACGCGCCCGCGAACCACTCCCGCGTCGCGGGGGTGAAGCGCTCGAGGGCGGGATGCATCCTCACATCCTCGCCGCAACCGCCGTCAGGCGCTCAGCCCGCCGTCTCGCCCAGGTTGACGTTCAGGAAGGCGACGACATCCTGCAGCTCGGCGTCGGACACCGAATGCCCGAGCCCCTCGTAGATGCGCTCGGTGAGCCGGGAGTGGCCGGGCAGCCAGTCCGCGGTGTCGGCGAACCGCCAGGCCGGGATGACCTCGTCGGCGGTGCCGCGGCCGGAGAACACCGGCGGCCGGCGGTCGGCCATCGCGTCGTCGCCGGGATCCTCGTCGGGATGCCGCGCCGAGGCGAGCATCACGAGCGCGTCGGCGGCGGCGGGATGCCGGCGCAGCACCTGCAGCCCGAGCACGCCGCCCTGCGAGAACCCCAGGATGCCGACGCGCGACGCCCGGCCCGCGACGTTCTCCGCGATCCAGGCGGCGAGGTCGTCGGCAGCCTGATCGACGCCGATGCCCTCGACCTCGTCGTTGAGCGGGAACCACGAGAAGCCGAACCCCATCGGATGCGGCAGCGGGGCGCGCGGCGACGCGATCACGAAGCCGAGCGGCAGGTAGGGCGCGAGCTGGAAGAGGTCGCCCTCGTTGCTGCCGTAGCCGTGCAGCAGCACGAGGTGCGGACGACCCGCGCGCTCCCGCTCCGGGGTGCTCCACATCACGGTGCTCGGGTCGATCGGCATCCCTCCACGCTATCTGCCCGAAATGGGGCACTCGCATGGCGCGGAGTGCCCCATTTCGGGCAAACAGCCGGAGAGCAGAGACAATGGGGAGCATGAGCTCCGTGGGCACCCCCGACCCGAACTCCTCCTGGCTGTCGGACGACGAACTGGCCGAGGTGCGCCGCCGCATCCCGCTGCTGTACGTCGAGGCGGTGCCCGTGCGGGTCGACGGGATGGGCGTCGTCACGAGCGTCGGGCTGCTGCTGCGCGCGAACCCGCAGGGCGCGATCACGCGCACCGTCGTGTCGGGTCGGGTGATGTTCGGCGAGACGATCCGGGATGCCCTCTTCCGCCACCTCGAGAAGGACCTCG
>CAZPJC010000341.1:0-1570 GCA_964586645.1 uncultured Schumannella sp. | reverse complement strand
CACGGCATCCCGACGCCGGGCGATCCAGTGACGCGCGTCGCCGGGGTCGGGGATGCCGCGCACGCCGCTCAGGACGCGGCGGATGCCGACGACGTTCCCGCGGCGGACGTGCCCACGTTGGCGCGCGCGGCCTTCGTCGCGGCGGTGCGGGCCTCGGTGGCCTTCTCGCCGAGCGGCACGTTCTTCTCGACGACGTCGGTCGCCTGCTTGGCGACCTTCTGCACGCGCGGGTCGAGCCAGAGTTCGCTGACGCGCTTCTTGAGCAGCTCGTAGTCCTTGCGGCCCCGGCTCGTGCCGAGCAGATAGCCGGCGCCGAGGCCGACGACGAAGAGCAGTTTTCCGTACATGGTGATCCTCCTGAGGTAGGTGGTCGAGGCTACGCCCGCTCCTCCGGGGGCGCCGAGGGGTTGACGGGCGCGGCCGGAAGGGTTCGGGCGACGTCGGGGGGTTCGGGTGGGGGCGGTGCGCGGTTGGATGGGGGCGTGGCCGACCAGGACGTGCAGAGTCTCGAGTCGCCGTGCCGCGTCTGCCGGTCGCGCAACGGCGTGCGCACGGCGTCGGGCTGGGTCTGCGCGGTCTGCGGCTGGCGGGTCGGGGAGTACATCGATCCCGACCTGCCGCTGCCCCGCATCCACGTCGTCTACTACCTGCGGCTCGACGAGCGGGTGAAGATCGGCACGACGTTCAACCCGCGGCAGCGATTCGCCGCCCTGCGGCACGAGGAGCTGCTGGCCTTCGAGCCCGGCGACCGCACCGTGGAGCAGGCGCGGCACGCCGAGTTCGCCGACGACCGGCTCGGCACCTCGGAGTGGTTCGCGCTCACTCCGCGCCTGCGGGCGCACATCGCGGCGATCGCCGACGGCCAGGATCCCTGGCACGTGCACGCGCGCTGGCTCGCCGACGCGCTCGCCGCGCGCGGGTAGGTCAGGCGCTCTCGCCGCGCTCCCGGCGCTTCGCCTCGAGCTGCTCCTCGAGTCTCCGGATCCGCGCCTGCTTCTCGCTCAGGCGCAGCTCGGCCTCGACCGCCGCCTCGTCGACGACGTACTCGGCGCGCATCCGCCGGACCGCTGCATCCTGGCGCCGCGGATCACCGAACGGGATCGCCTCGCGACGCTCGCCCCAGTCGTGCCCGACCGCGAACCAGATGATGCTGCCGATGACGGGCAGGACGATCACCAGGATCACCCAGGTCACCTTCGGCAGATGCCGCACCAGGAGGGGGTCGCGCGTGATGATGTCGATCAGCGCCGCGAGCACCATAACGAACGTGAAGGCCCCGATCACCGCGTACACGGCTGCAGCCTAAAGCGAGGAAGCCTCCGCCGTCGACCCCGGCGCCCGGTCAGTTGAGCGCGGGGGTGTCCTCGGGGATCACGCCGGTGCCGTAGAGGTCGGTGCCGAGATCGCGCAGGGCGCGGAGGGCGACGCGCTGGGTCAGCGGGCCGTACGAGATGCGCGCGACGCCGAGCTTCTCGTACTCGGCGGCCGGCAGCGCACCCGGCAGGCCGATGACCGAGACCTTGCCGACGCCGATGCCGGCGACCAGCTGCTCGACGACCTCGCGCGGGTG
>CAZPJC010000340.1:0-1577 GCA_964586645.1 uncultured Schumannella sp. | reverse complement strand
GAGGTGGATTCGCCCGAGCAGGCGCGCGCCCTGCCCGAGGCGCGCGAGGCGGTGCTCGCGCTGCTGAAGATGCCGAACACCCGCGTCGCGCTCGTCTCGGGCCGGGCGCTGAAGAGCCTCATCGAGGTGGCCGACCTGCCCGACAACGTGCTGCTGGTCGGCTCGCACGGGATCGAGATCCGGCTCGACGACCCCGACGAGCGGGTGTCGCTGGACACCGCGGAGATCGAGCAGGTCGAAGTGCTGCACGAGGTGCTCGAAGAGGTCGCCGACTCGATCGACCAGGTCTGGCTCGAGGAGAAGCCCGCCGGGTTCGCCCTGCACACCCGGCTCGCGAGCGACGACAACTCCCGCCTCGCCCACCTCGTCGCGCTCTCCGAGGCGCAGGCCGAGATCGAGAACCTCACGGTGCGGCGCGGCAAGAACGTGCTCGAGTTCGCCGTGCGCTCGACGACGAAGGGCGAGGCGGTCGAGCACCTGCGCCGCTACACCGCCGCCGACGCCGTCTTCTACGCGGGCGACGACGTCACCGACGAGGATGCCTTCGCCGCCCTGCTCCCGCACGACCTCGGGGTGAAGAGCGGTCCCGGGCCGACCGAGGCGGCGTTCCGCGTCGGGGGTCCGGAGGAGATCGCCCTCGTGCTGACGACCCTCGCCACGTTCCGCGAAGGCGACGTGCACGAGCAGTAGCGCCCGGGCGCTCCCAGGAACCGCCCCGTAGACTCGAATCGATTCCAGGGGACTTCGCGCCCCGACGACCACGACCACGGCTCATGCCGCGCGCCGCGAGCCGCCGCTCTGAGTGCTGGGAGGACCGCCATGACCGCCGTCCTCGCCGCGTTCGCGCTCGGGGCCCTCGCGGCGCCGTTCCTCGCCCGCCGACTCGGGCGGGGGGTCTTCCCGCTCGCCGCGCTCGTCCCGGCCGCGGCCTTCGTCCACGCCCTCACGGCGCTCCCCGTCGTGCTCGCCGGCGGCACCGTCACCGAGGTGATCCCGTGGGTGCCGCAGCTCGGGCTCGCCCTGTCGTTCCGCGTCGACGCGCTCGCCCTGCTGCTCGTGCTCGTCGTCACCGGTGTCGGCGCCCTGGTCTTCGTCTACTGCGCGGCGTACTTCCGCCGCGGCGACGCGGGGGTCGGGCGGTTCGCCGGCATCCTGCTCGCGTTCGCCGGCTCGATGTACGGGCTCGTGCTCGCCGACGACGTCTACCTGCTCTTCGCGTTCTGGGAGGCGACGAGCGTCTTCTCCTATCTGCTGATCGGGCACAACCGCACCAAGCGCGCGAGTCGCACCGCGGCGCTGCAGGCGCTCCTGGTGACCACGCTCGGCGGTCTCGTGATGCTCGTCGGCCTCGTGCTCCTCGCGCAGCTCGGCGGCAGCACCTCGCTCGCGGAGCTCGTCGCGCATCCGCCGACGGCCGAACCGGCGCTGCCGATCGCGGTCGCGCTCATCCTCGTCGGCGTGCTCTCGAAGTCGGCGATCGTGCCCTTCCACTTCTGGCTGCCCGGCGCGATGGCGGCGCCCACCCCGGTGAGCGCCTACCTGCACGCCGCGGCGATGGTCAAGGCGGGCATCTACCT
>CAZPJC010000339.1:0-1585 GCA_964586645.1 uncultured Schumannella sp. | reverse complement strand
CCGAGATCCTCATGGGCTTCGACGGCGACATGAGCGTCGAAGACCTCATCCCCGAGGAGGAGATGGTCATCACCATCACCCGCGGCGGATACGTGAAGCGAACCCGCAGCGACAACTACCGGTCGCAGCACCGCGGCGGCCGCGGCGTCAAGGGCGCGCAGCTGCGGGCGGATGACGTCGTCGAGCACTTCTTCGTCACGACGACCCACCACTGGCTGCTGTTCTTCACCGACAAGGGCCGGGTCTATCGCGCGAAGGCGTACGAGATCCAGGAGGCCGGCCGCGACGCGAAGGGTCAGCACGTCGCGAACCTGCTCGCGCTGCAGCCCGACGAGCAGATCGCGCAGGTGCTCGACATCCGCGACTACTCGGTGGCGACCTACCTTGTGCTCGCCACCCGCGGCGGCCTCGTCAAGAAGACGGCGCTCACCGAGTACGACACGAACCGCACCGGCGGCATCATCGCGATCAACCTCCGCGAGGGCGACGAGCTCGTCTCGGCGATGCTCGTCGAGGACGGCACCGAGGTGCTACTCGTCTCGCGCAAGGGCCAGTCGATTCGATTCGCCGCGACCGACTCGGCGATGCGACCGATGGGGCGCTCGACGTCGGGCGTGAAGGGCATGGACTTCCGCGAGGGCGACGCGCTGCTGTCGGCCTCGGTCGTCGCCGACCAGGGGTCGGTCTTCGTCGTCACGGAGGGCGGCTACGCCAAGCGCACCGCCGTCACCGAGTACCGCGTGCAGAACCGCGGAGGGCTCGGCATCAAGGTCGCGAAGCTCACCGAGACGCGCGGCGACCTCGCCGGGGCGCTCATCGTCGAGGACGACGACGAGGTGCTGGTCGTGCTCGCGAGCGGCAAGGTCGTACGTTCAGCCGTTGCCGAGGTTCCCGCCAAGGGGCGGGATACGATGGGCGTCGTCTTCGCGCGTTTCGACGACGAGGACAAGATCATCGCGATCGCGAAGAACAGCGAACGCAACATCGAGACCGTCGAGGAATCCGAGGCGGTGGACGGCAGCACCGAGCCCGCCCCCGCGGCCGACGGAGAGGACCAGGAGTAGCGATGAGCGTCGCCGAGAAACTGCAGCGCAAAGAGATGCGGCAGACGACCAGCCGCCAGGTCCGCCTGAAGCTCGTCTACATCGACGTGTGGTCGCTCGTGAAGCTGTCGTTCCTGGTCTGGCTGTGCCTCGGCATCGTCCTGATCGTGGCGAGCGCCCTCATCTGGGTCGTGCTGTTCTCGACCGGCATCTTCGACACCCTCGACGAGACCCTGCGCGACATGCTCGGCGACGACAACTTCGCGATCGCCAACAGCTTCGGCATCGGGCAGGTGCTGATCTTCTCGTTCATCATCGCCCTGCTCAACACCATCGTCGGCACCGCGCTCGGCGCCGTCGGCGGGTTCCTCTACAACCTCAGCGTGCGCTTCACCGGCGGGCTGCTGGTCGGATTCCAGAACTCCTGAGGGCTGGTACGCTGATCCTCGGCCTTCGGGCCGAAACGGGGATATAGCTCAGGCGGTTAGAGCGCTTCGCTGATAACGAAGAGGTCCGAGGTTCAAGTCCTCGTATCCCCACTC
>CAZPJC010000338.1:0-1592 GCA_964586645.1 uncultured Schumannella sp. | reverse complement strand
TTCGCCGAGGCGATCCGGGTGCAGCCGAACGACGCGTTCTACGACGACCTCCGGGCCGCCGAGGACCGCGCCGCCGGGGCCGGCCTCGGGATGTGGAGCTGTTAGGTGCCCGAGGGCGACACCGTCTGGAAGACCGCGCAGCTGCAGCACGCGGCCCTCGCCGGGCTCGTGCTCGAGAAGAGCGACTTCCGGGTTCCGGCGTACGCGACGGTCGACCTGTCGGGCGAGACCGTGCACGAGGTCGTGGCGCGCGGCAAGCACCTCTTCCATCGGGTCGGGGAGTTCAGCATCCACTCCCATCTCAAGATGGAGGGTGCCTGGCGCGCGTACGCCCCCGGCGAGAAATGGACCAAGCCGGCGTACACGGCGCGGGCGGTGCTCGACGCCCCGGGCGTGCAGGCGGTCGGGTTCGAGCTCGGGCTGCTCGAGGTGATCCCGACGCAGGACGAAGAGGATGTCGTCGGCCACCTCGGCCCCGACCTGCTCGGGCCCGACTGGGATCCCGACGTCGCGGTCGCCCGGCTCGCCGCGGACCCCGAGGTGCCGATCTACGTCGCCCTGCTCGACCAGCGCAACCTCGCCGGCGTCGGCAACGTGTACGCGAACGAGATCTGCTTCCTGCGCGGCGTGCTGCCGACGCGGCCCGTGGGCGAGACTCCCGACCTCGACAAGGTCGTCGACCTCGCCGGACGGATGCTGCAGGCCAACAAGCAGCGCTTCACCCGTTCCACGACGGGCGACCTGCGGCCCGGGCAGACGTCGTGGGTCTACGGGCGCCGCGGGCGCCCCTGCCGCCGCTGCGGCACGCGGCTGCTCGGCGGCGAGCTGGGTCGGGTCGAGGGGCAGGAGCGGGTCGTCACCTGGTGCCCGCGCTGCCAGTCGTAGGAACGGCGCGGCACCGACGCGAGGATGCCGAGCGCCGTCACGTGGGATCAGGGTGAGACGGGCACCGAGACGACCGTGGATGCCGTGTTGCCCGCGGCATCCACGGCGGTGACCAGGAAGTCGATCTGACCCGACCCGTACGAGGGATCGGGCGCCGGGTCGTACAGGTAACTCCACGCGCTGCCCGTCCACGCCATCGAGCCCGAGCCCGTCGCATATCCGCTCCACGAGATCGTGACGGCGACGACTCCGACCGCGTCGGAGGCGAGGGCGGAGATCGTCGTCGGGGTCCCGTTCCCCGAATACACGACGGGTGCGCTCGACGACGCCTGCAACGTGGGCGGCGTCGAGTCGACGGGCGGAGGAGCAGGCGCCGGCACCGGGGCAGGCGCCGGCACCTCGGTCGGCGTCGTCGGGGGCGGGGGGCTCGTGCTCGAAGTAGGAGTCGGGGCGGGGGGGGGGGCCGGGGTCGGCGACGACGGGACGAACGGCACCGACGGCTCGGCGGCGGGCTCCCCCGCGTCCGCGGTGAGCGCGAACCCGATCCCGGTCGCGGTCCCCCCGACGATGAGGAGTCCGAGGAGGATGCCGCCGAACAGCATCCCGAACATCCGGCGACCCCAGCCGGGCGCGACGGGCCCGGCGACGGAAGTACCGGAGTCACCGGCCGCCACCCGCGAACGGATGGCGTCGGCGACCCCGGCGGA
>CAZPJC010000337.1:0-1618 GCA_964586645.1 uncultured Schumannella sp. | reverse complement strand
GCGTACACGTCGGCGAAGATCTCGGACGCGGCGGCGACGTCATCCGTCGTGATCTCGAACACGGCGTCGGCGACCGAGGTGCCGGCCGCGGCGAGCGTCGAGACCTGCGCGTCGTACGCCTGGCCCTTGGCGAGCGCGCCCGCGAAGATCGTCGGGTTGGTGGTGATGCCGACCACGTTCCGCTCGGCGATGAGCTTC
The DNA here is from genome assembly GCA_964586645.1 of uncultured Schumannella sp. Lineage (GTDB taxonomy): Bacteria > Actinomycetota > Actinomycetes > Actinomycetales > Microbacteriaceae > Pseudolysinimonas_A. The sequence goes on along the minus strand of CAZPJC010000337.1, from coordinate 1,420 downwards.
TGGAGCCCTCCCGAGGCGATGCGTTCGCGGGAGAGATCGTCGAGCCAGATGCTGACGCCGATCTCCGAGAGCTGCTGCGTGTTGGTGCTCATGGTGCTGGTCTCCTTCAGCTCGCGGCAGCGAGCGATTCCTTCGCGGCCGCGACGACGGCCTCCGTGGTGATGCCGAACTCGCGGTACAGCGTCTTGTAGTCGGCCGACGCGCCGAAGTGCTCGATCGAGACGCTCCGGCCGGCGTCGCCGACGTACGGCCGCCAGGTCAGTCCGAGGCCGGCCTCGACCGAGACGCGGGCCGTGACCGCCGCCGGGAGCACCGACTCGCGGTAGGCGGCGTCCTGCTCCTCGAACCACTCCTGGCAGGGGAACGACACGACGCGGGCGGCGATGCCCGCGGACTCCAGCTCGGCGGCCGCCTCGACCGCGAACTGCACCTCCGACCCGGATCCGAGCAGGATCACGTCGGGCGTCGGCTTCGAGCCCTCGACGAGCACGTAGGCGCCCTTCGCGGTCCCGGATGCGGGGGCGACCTTCGTGCGGTCGAAGACGGGCAGGTTCTGCCGGCTCAGCGCGATGCCGGCCGGGCCGTTGCGCCGCTCGAGGATGGTCTTCCACGCCCAGGCGACCTCGTTGGCGTCCGCGGGGCGCACGATGTCGAGCCCGGGGATGGCGCGCAGAGTCGTGAGCTGCTCGATCGGCTGGTGCGTCGGGCCGTCTTCGCCGAGCGCGACCGAGTCGTGCGTCCAGACGAAGATCGATGGTGCCTTCATGAGCGCCGCGAGCCGCACCGCCGGCCGCATGTAGTCGCTGAAGATCAGGAACGTGCCGCCGAACGGGCGTGTGTTGCCGTGCAGCACGATGCCGTTGAGGATGGCGCCCATCGCGTGCTCGCGGATGCCGAAGTGCAGCACCCGTCCGTACGGGTTGCCCGTCCACTCGTGGGTCGACCACTTCGCGGGGATGAACGACTTCGCACCGTCGATGGTGGTGAGGTTCGACTCCGCGAGGTCGGCCGATCCGCCCCACAGCTCCGGGATGAGCGCGCCGAGCGCGCCGAGCACCTTGCCGGAGGCGGCGCGGGTCGAGACGTCCGTGCCGGCCTCGAAGACCGGCAGCGCGGCCTCGACGCCGTCGGGGAGGGCACCGGAGAGGATGCGGTCGAGCAGGTCCTTGCGCTCGGGGTTCGCCGCGGCCCAGGCGTCGAACGCCGTCTGCCACTCGGCGTGCGCCGCGCGCCCCCGGTCGACGGCCTGGCGGGTGTGCGCGAGCACCTCGTCGGCGATCACGAAGCTCTCGGCGGGATCGAAACCGAGCACCTCCTTGAGGCCGGCCAGCTCCTCGGCGCCGAGTGCCGAACCGTGGATCTTGCCGGTGTTCTGCTTCTTCGGGCTCGGCCAGCCGATGATCGTCTTGAGGATGATCAG
>CAZPJC010000336.1:0-1620 GCA_964586645.1 uncultured Schumannella sp. | reverse complement strand
GAGCGCTTCGCTGATAACGAAGAGGTCCGAGGTTCAAGTCCTCGTATCCCCACTCGATTGAGTCCCCTGACGGGGACTTCGTCGTTTGCGGGGCCTTAGCTCAATTGGTAGAGCGCCTGCTTTGCAAGCAGGAGGTCAGGGGTTCGATTCCCCTAGGCTCCACCCACGGCCCTCGCGCGGACATCCTCGCGTTCACGTGCGAGATTCGGCGCGAGTGAACGCGTCACGTGCGCCGATCGGCACACGCGGACCCCGGTCAGAGGTCGAAGGACTTCCGCCGGGGACGCGAGCAGGTGAGACGATCGCAGCCCCACCCCTTCACGGATGAAGAACTCACACCTCACGAAAACAGGGTGAGTCGGGAGGAGAGGCCGCTCAGAACTCGTCGTCGTCGATGTCGGCGCTGCCCGGGTCGCCGAGGTCCTCGATCCAGAGGTCGTCGTCGGCGCGCAGCGTCTGCCAGGCCGCGTACGCGATGCCGGCGGCGGCGACCACACCGAGCCCGATCAGGATGTAGCGGCCGGGGCCCGAGGACTTCGGCGGCGTGACGATGCCCGCCTTCTGGCCCGCCGACGACACGCGGCGCACGACCTCGCGCACCTGGGGGTTCTTGGCGGCTTCGAGCACCGCGAGCGCGGAGCCGATCGTGCCGGAGATCGCGGGGAGCACGTCGTCGGTGAACCGCTCACGCGCCGACATCGCGGCACCGCGCGCGGCCCCGAAACCCTCGCGTACCCGGGGCTGGATCTCCTCGCGCGCGTAGTTCGAGGCCTGGCGACGGGCGTCCTTGAGCACGACGGTCGCGTGCTCGATCGCCTCCCGCTGCTCATCCCAGAGGCGTTCGGCATCCCGCTTGAGGCGGTTGAGCTCGCGCTGGCGCTTCCGTGACAGAGCCATGTGATCCTCCGGTCGTCGAAACTCGTGGGTACGGAGGCAATCCTGCCATGCGCGCCTGAATGCGCCGAAGGGCTTGCCAAGGGAACTCACATGCGACAGCGTCCGTGAAAGACTGAGCCCATGACTGCGCACACCCACGTCGCCACCATCCACACGACCCTCGGCGACATCCGGGTCAACCTCTTCGGCTTCCACGCTCCCGCCACCGTCGACAACTTCGTCGGACTCGCGACCGGCACGAAGGAGTGGCAGGACCCGGCGACGGGCGAGACCAAGACCACCCCGCTGTACGACGGCGTGATCTTCCACCGCATCATCAAGCAGTTCATGCTCCAGGGCGGCGACCCGCTCGGCAAGGGCATCGGCGGCCCCGGCTACCAGTTCGACGACGAGATCCACCCCGAGCTGCACTTCACCGAGCCGTACCTGCTCGCGATGGCGAACGCCGGCATCCAGGGCGGCCGCGGCACCAACGGCTCGCAGTTCTTCATCTCGACCGTGCCCACCCCGTGGCTCAACGGCAAGCACACGATCTTCGGCGAGGTCGCCGACGACGCCAGCAAGCGCGTGGTCGACGCGATCGAGGCGGTCGAGACCGACGGCCGCGACAAGCCGCTCGAGGATGTCGTCATCACCTCGATCTCGGTCGACGCGGTCTGACCGCCCCCACCCGTGGCCGCCACCTCCGCCGACGTCTGCTACCGGCATCCGCAGCGCGAGAGC
>CAZPJC010000335.1:0-1623 GCA_964586645.1 uncultured Schumannella sp. | reverse complement strand
AGGAGCGCGCCGACAAGGATCTCGAGCTCCCCAAGGAACTCGCCCTCGACGAGTAGCCCCCACCCCGCGGGTTGAGTAGCCGCGAAGCGGCGTATCGAAACCCACCTCGGTGGTCGAGTAGCCGCGAAGCGGGCTGGGCCCACGCCGCCCGTTCAGGGCGGTGGGGAGCGAGACCTACGGCCCGACGAGCGCCACCACCGCCGCGACCACGAACGCGGCGGCGAGCACCATCGCGATCACGACCAGCACGACGTGCACGGTGAGGAACCGCGTCGGGCGGCCGTCGGCATCCCGGGCCCGCGGATCGCGCGCGACCCGCCGCAGGAACGCCGGCCAGGTGAGGATGTTGAACGCGGCTCCCACGAGCAGAAGGCCGGCCAGGATCGGGGTCACCCCACCAGGCTAGGCCGACGGGTGACCGGTGGGGACGCGAGCGCGCATCCCCACCGGTCCGTCTCGCGGGTCAGACCCCGAAGGTGGCGAGCCAGTCGGCGACGACGGGGATGTCGAGCCGCTGGTAGCCGCCGAGGTACCGGCAGTTGTCGGTGTAGCCGTAGCTGGTGACGGCGACGATCTGCTCACCGAGGTAGACCGGGCCGCCCGAGTCGCCGAAGCAGGTGCCGCCGGTTCCGCGGGTGTCGTTCGGGTTGCCGTTGGTCTGCAGGATCTGCGGCGTCAGCTTCTGCCCGGGCATGTCGACGTAGCGGCGCAGCAGCGGGTACGACATCGGCTGCGGCTTCTGCGGACCGGACTCGGGCTTGCGCACCTCGGTGCCGTAGCCGACGGCGGTGAAGAGCGTCTTGCTGATGTCGCTCTTCTTGATCGCGTCGAGGGTGCCGACGGGCGCGACGCCGGGGTACCCGTCGCCGAACGAGGCGACCGGGGTGTCGAGCACGATGACGCCGACGTCGTTCCAGTTGTCCATGTCGGTGAAGTCGGAGTAGGCGGGGTGCGTGTACGCCGTGCCCGAGTAGTAGCCGGCGGCGGCGATCTCGGCGTCGGTGTAGCCGACGCTCGGGTCGGCGGCGACCGGGAACGGGGTCGGCGGGTTCTCGGCGATGACCGAGTCGAAGGTGACCAGCGTCGAGCCGAGCGTGCCCTGCGTGCAGTGCGCCGCGGTCACGACGACCGTGGGGGAGACGAGGGTCGCGCTGCAGCGGAACCGCCCGTCGGCGTCGTAGAACAGGATGAGGCCGACATCCGGATGCAGGTCGCCGTCGGCCTCGCCCCCCGTGCTCGCGGCGGCCGGCGCGACGCCGAACGACAGGCTCGCGATCGCGGCGAGACCGGCGACGGCGGCGACGAATGTCTTTCTCATGACGGATTCCCCTCCGGAGCCCGACGATCGGACCCCGCTTCCAGTGTCGGCGCGTCCCCCGTCCGGGGGTCGAGTATGAGAGGACTCTCACGAGCCCGTCCTCCCCAGCGCCGAGCCGACCGACCCGACCCGAGCTCGCGGGCCCGCGTGCTCGGCCCGCGGCGGGGGTCGGCATCCTCGACGCATGGCGGCGAAGGACGAACTGGGCAGACGCGGCGAGCGCATCGCGGAGCGGGCGCTCACGGCGCGGGGCTACGAGATCCTCGACCGCAACTGGCGCTGCCCCGAGGGCGAGATCGACCTCG
>CAZPJC010000334.1:0-1658 GCA_964586645.1 uncultured Schumannella sp. | reverse complement strand
CGGCGAGATCGGTCACGCGGGCCAGCCCGGCCTCGACCTCCGCGCCGAGCTGCTCGATGCGATCGGCGTCGTTGTCGAGCTCGAGCAGGCGGGAGCTGCCGGACTCGAGGTAGTCGACGACATCGTCCAGCGTCGGCCCGTACCGGCGGATCAGTGCGTTGAGAGTCGCGCGACGCTCCTGGATGCTCTCCAGCTCGCGAGCGCCGTCGGCGTCGAGCCCACCGAGGTAGCTGGACAGCGAGCCGGAGATCTCCGCCAGCGCGAACGAGGCGGCCGCGAGTTGCTCGGCGATCGGCGCGAGGGCCGGATCATGGCCGACGACTCGATCGAGCGACCGGCGCGCGGCGTCGACCAGCTGCGACGCGTCCGCGCCGTCGCCGAGCGTCGCATCGCTCAATTGGGCCGACACCGCCTCCCGGGCCTCGGTCGCGGCGATCCGGAGGTCTTCGAGGTTGGTCAGCCGCTCGGCCTGCTCGGCGAGAGCGGCATCCTCGCCGCGCTGCGGCGCCGCCGCCTCGATCTCCGCCATCGCGAGCCGGAGGTCATCGGCTTCGCGCACGCGGCGGTCGCGCTCGGCGACGAGGAGATCGAGCTCGCTGCGGTCGGTCTGCCAGCGCTGGAAGGCCTCCTGGTAATCGCCGAGCAGCACGGCGAACGGCGCCCCCGCGAACCTGTCGAGGGCCTCGCGCTGAGCGGCCGCCGACTTGAGCCGGATCTGCTCCGACTGGCCGTGGACGACGACCAGGTGCGGCGCCAGCTCGGCGAGCACCCCGACCGGGGCAGCGCGCCCCCCGACCGTCGCCCGGCTGCGGCCGTCACTGCCCACCGAGCGGCCGAGCACGAGATCGGCCCGCCCGTCGGAGCCCGCATCCAGGTCACCGCCGGCATCCCGCACGCGGTCGGCGACGGGACCGTCGGCGGCCACCAACCAGTGACCCTCGACGACGGCCTGGGGGCTGCCCGAGCGCACGGCGCCGCTGTCGCCGCGCTCGCCCAGCAGCAGGCCGAGAGCCGTCACGACCATCGTCTTGCCGGCGCCGGTCTCGCCGGTCAGCGCGGTGAAGCCCGGTCCGAGCGGCAGGCGGGCCTCGCCGATCACGCCGAGGTCGCGGATGGAGATCTCCTCGATCATTTCGCCACTCGCCCTCCGGACGACGAGCCGAGCCTCTCCTCCGAGGCCGGCCCCCTCCAGCCCGCGACCGGGAGGCCGAACTTGTTGACGAGCCGTTCGGCGAACGGCCGCGGGCTGAGCCGGGCGAGCCGCACCGGGATCGGCGACCGGCGGACGACGACCCGCGCCGCCGCCGGGAGGTCGAACGTGCGGCGCCCGTCGGCCCAGAGCACCCCGGTACCCGGTGTGCGGCGCAGCAGCTCGACCGCGAGCGCCGACTCCGGTCCGACGACGAGCGGGCGGGCGAAGAGGGCGTGGGCGGAGAGCGGCACCATGAGCAGCGCCTCGACGGACGGCCAGACGACGGGGCCGCCGGCGGAGAACGAATACGCCGTCGACCCGGTCGGCGTCGACATCACGACGCCGTCGCAGCCGAACGTCGAGATGGGCCGGCCGTCGACTTCGATCGCGACTTCGAGCGATCGTTCGCGGCTCGCCTTCTCGACCGAGGCCTCGTTGAGCGCCCAGGTCTCGTAGACCACCTCGG
>CAZPJC010000333.1:0-1680 GCA_964586645.1 uncultured Schumannella sp. | reverse complement strand
CAGGCGACGGACGACCGCCGATGAGCGCCGACGCCGTTCGGAAGGTGCTCGGCATCGAGCTCGGCTCGACCCGCATCAAGGCCTGCCTCGTCGACGCCGCCGACCCCACGTCGGTGCTCGCGACCGGATCGCACGAGTGGGAGAACCAGCTCGTCGACGGCGTCTGGACGTATGCACTCGACGACGTCTGGGCGGGACTGCGGGAGGCCTACGCCGACCTGGTCCGGAATCTCGGCGAGGCGCCCCCCGAGCTCGCCGGCATCGGCGTCTCGGCGATGATGCACGGCTACCTCGCGTTCGACGCGGACGGCGAGCTGCTCGTCCCGTTCCGCACCTGGCGGAACACCTCGACCGGCGAGGCGGCCGCCGAGCTGACCGGACTGTTCGGCGTCAACATCCCGCTGCGCTGGTCGATCGCGCACCTGCACCAGGCGGTGCGCGACGCCGAGGCGCACGTGCCGTCGATCGCGTCGGTCAACACCCTGGCCGGCTACGTGCACGAGAGGCTCACCGGTCGCCGCGTGCTCGGCATCGGCGACGCCTCGGGGATGTTCCCGATCGATCCCGCGACGCCCGACTACGACGCGGACTTCCTCGCGCGCTACGACCGGCTCGCGTCCCTGCACGTCCCCCTGAAGACGCTGCTGCCCGAGGTGCTCGTCGCCGGGCAGCCCGCCGGCGAGCTGACGGCCGCGGGTGCCGCGCTGCTCGACCCGACCGGCGCCCTGCGGCCCGGGGCCGTGTTCTGCCCGCCCGAGGGCGACGCCGGCACCGGCATGGTCGCGACCAACGCGGTCGCCCCGCGCACCGGCAACGTGAGCGCCGGCACGAGCATCTTCGCGATGGTCGTGCTCGAGCGGCCCCTGCAGCACGTGCACCACGAGCTCGACGTCGTGACGACCCCGTCGGGCGACCCGGTCGCGATGGTGCACTGCAACAACGGCGCGAGCGAACTCGCCGCCTGGGTGGGGATGTTCCAGCGCTTCGCCGAGGCCGCGGGCATCCAGCTGGATGTCGACGCGACCTACGACGTGCTGTTCCGCGAAGCCCTCGACGGCGCCCCGGATGCCGGCGGGCTGCTCGCCTACAACCACCTCGCGGGCGAGCCGATCGCGGGGCTGGCCGAGGGCCGCCCGCTGTTCGTGCGCACCCCCGACAGCCGGCTCAACCTCGCCAACGCGATGCGCGCCCACCTGTACGGCGTCTTCGGCACCCTTGCGCTCGGCATGCGCGTGCTCACCGACGAGAACGTCGCGCTCGATCGGATGTCGGCGCACGGCGGCATGTTCCGCACCGCCGGGGTCGCGCAGCGCTTCCTCGCGGCCGCCCTCGACGCCCCCGTCGAGGTCGCCGAGAGCGCCTCCGAGGGCGGCGCCTGGGGGGTCGCCGTTCTCGCCGCGTTCACCGCGTCCGGGTCGGGCACCGACCTCGCCGCCTACCTCACCGACACCGTGTTCGCGACGACCGAGTCGCGGATCGTGCAGCCCGGGATCGACGACGTCGCCGGGTTCACCGCCTACCTCGACCGCTACCGCGCCGGCCTCGCCGTCGAGCAGGCCGCCGTCACCGCCCTGTAGACCCTTGGAGTAGAAATGTCCCGCTCGATCGTTCCCGACCTCACCACGAAGACCGTCTGGTTCCTCACCGGCAGCCAGGGCCTCTACGGCGAGGAGACCCTGC
>CAZPJC010000332.1:0-1709 GCA_964586645.1 uncultured Schumannella sp. | reverse complement strand
GACGACGTCGCGCAGGCGATGGACCGCATCGAACGCGAGGCGATCCGGATGGGCGGCCTCGTCGAGGACCTGCTCGAGCTCGCCCGGCTCGACGAGGCCCGGCCGCTCGAGCGGGTCCCGGTTGACCTGCTGCCGATCGCCCAGGACGCCGCTCTGGATGCCGCCGCCTCGGCCCCCGAGCGCCGCATCACCGTCGTCGTGCCGGAGGAGCCCGAGCCCGAGCCGTCGGAGATCCTCACCTCGGAGGGGGGGACGCCCGCCGTCGCCGAGCCGGAGACCACGGATGCCGACGCCGCCGTCGCCGGGGTCGCCCCGGCCGCACGCCGGGCCGGCGCGACGGCGGGGGCCTTCGCATTCGCCGGGGCGACTCTCGCCCGGCTGCGCCGTCGCCGCCCCGCCCGCGGCACCGCCGACCCGACTCCCGCACCCGCGCCGCTGCCGCCGATCGGCCCCATCGTGTTCGCCGAGGAGAACAAGATCCGCCAGGTCGTGACGAACCTGATGGGCAACGCGATGCGCTTCACGAAGGACGACAGCCCGATCGAGATCGTCGTCGACGTCGACCGCGCAGCCGGTTACGGCGTCATCGCGATCGTCGACCACGGCGAGGGCATCCCGCCGCAGCTCCGGGAGAAGATCTTCCAGCGGTTCTGGCGGGCTGACACGTCGCGCACCCGCGACACCGGCGGCTCGGGCCTGGGCCTCGCGATCGTCGCCGGCATCGTCGCGAATCACGAGGGCCACGTCGAGGTCGTCGAGACCCCCGGCGGCGGGGCGACCTTCCGGGTGAGTCTGCCGCTCCTCCCCAGCCCTGAGCCCACACCGCCCTCCCCCGCCCCGCAGGCGGCCCCGAGGGGCCGTGCGCGACGCCCCTAGCGTCGCGACATGACCAGATACCAGATCGACAGCGAGGCGGTCGCTGCGGCGACCTCCTCGGTCCAGGCGGCCGCGAGCCGCATCCAGGCCGACGTGAGCGGCCTCCACTCCCAGCTCCTGCAGCTCCAGGGCTCGTGGACCGGCCAGGCGTCGGCGGCCTTCCAGACGGTCGTCGCCGACTGGACGGCCACGCAGCGCCGGGTGGAGGAGAGCCTCCAGCTGCTCAACGCCGGCCTCGCCCAGGCGGGGCAGCACTATGCGGAGATCGAACTGCAGAACGCGCGGCTCTTCACTCGGTAGCGCAGACGCGAAAGCGGGCGGCTCCTCGTGGGAGCCGCCCGCTGATCTGTCGCGGAGTGCGAGGACTTAGAAGTCCATGCCACCCGTCGGGTCGCCCGCCGGGGCCTGGTTCTTCTCCGGCTTGTCCGCCACGACCGCCTCGGTCGTGAGGAACAGGGCGGCGATCGACGCGGCGTTGAGCAGCGCGGAGCGCGTCACCTTCACCGGGTCGTTGATGCCCGCGGCGAGCATGTCGACGTACTCGCCGCTCGCGGCGTTGAGGCCCTGGCCGACAGGCAGGTTGCGCACCTTGTCGACGACCACGCCGGGCTCGAGGCCCGAGTTCAGCGCGATCTGCTTGAGCGGCGCGTCGATGGCCACGCGCACGATGTTCGCGCCCGTCGCCTCGTCGCCCGTCAGGCCCGTGACGGCCTTGCTGTCGAACGCGGCCTTGCCGGCCTGGATGAGCGCGACGCCACCACCGGCGACGATGCCCTCCTCGACGGCGGCCTTCGCGTTGCGAACGGCGTCCTCGATGCGGTGCTTGCGCTCCT
>CAZPJC010000331.1:0-1721 GCA_964586645.1 uncultured Schumannella sp. | reverse complement strand
CTGATCATCTTCGACGACCTGACCAAGCAGGCCGAGGCCTACCGCGCCGTGTCGCTCCTCCTGCGCCGTCCGCCGGGACGCGAGGCCTACCCGGGCGACGTGTTCTACCTGCACTCCCGTCTGCTCGAGCGTTGCGCCAAGCTCTCCGACGAGCTCGGCGCCGGATCGATGACCGGCCTGCCGATCATCGAGACGAAGGCCAACGACGTCTCGGCCTACATCCCGACCAACGTGATCTCGATCACCGACGGCCAGATCTTCCTGCAGTCCGACCTGTTCAACTCGAACCAGCGCCCCGCTGTCGATGTCGGCATCTCGGTGTCCCGCGTCGGCGGTGACGCCCAGGTGAAGAGCATCAAGAAGGTCTCCGGAACGCTGAAGCTCGAGCTCGCCCAGTACCGCTCGCTCGAGGCGTTCGCGATGTTCGCCTCCGACCTGGATGCGGCATCCCGCCGGCAGCTCGCCCGCGGCGCCCGGCTCACCGAGCTGCTGCGTCAGCCGCAGTACTCGCCGTACCCGGTCGAGGAGCAGGTCGTCTCGATCTGGGCCGGCACGAACGGCCACCTCGACGAGGTGCCGGTGTCGGACGTGCTGCGCTTCGAGCGCGAACTGCTCGACTCGCTCAAGCGGAACACGAAGATCCTCGACACCCTGCGCGAGACGAACGTGCTGAGCGACGAGACCGTCGCCGACCTCGAGACCGCGGTCGAGAAGTTCAAGAAGGAGTTCCAGACCGGGGACGGGCGCACGCTCGACGGCCCCGGCTCGGAGCAGTTCGACGAGATCCCCCTGGATGACATCAACCAGGAGAAGATCGTGAAGAGCCGCCGGTAGCCGATGGGAGCCCAGCTGAGGGTCTACCGGCAGAAGATCCGGACGGCCCAGACCACCAAGAAGATCACTCGCGCCATGGAGCTGATCTCGGCGTCGCGCATCCAGAAGGCGCAGCAGCGCGTTCAGGCCTCGACGCCGTACGCGCGCGCCGTCACGCGTGCCGTCTCGGCGGTCGCGACCTACTCGAACGTCGACCACATCCTGACCACCGAGCCCGTGAACCCGACGCGGGCCGCGATCGTGCTGTTCACCTCCGACCGCGGTCTCGCGGGCGCGTTCAACTCGCAGGTCATCCGCGAGGCGAGCGAGCTGCGCACGCGGCTCGAAGGCGACGGCAAGGAGGTCGTGCACTACCTCGTCGGCCGCAAGGCGGTGCAGTACTTCGCGTTCCGCCGCCGCGCGTCCGAGCAGGAGTGGACCGGCGGCACCGACAACCCCGAGTTCGACACGGCGAAGGAGATCGCCGAGGCGATCGTCGGCAAGTTCGTGCAGCCGACCGACGAGGGCGGCGTCGACGAGATCCACATCGTCTACAACCGCTTCGTCTCGATGCTCGTGCAGGAGCCGCAGACCGTGCGCCTGCTCCCGCTCGAAGTCGTCGAAGGCGTCGAGGAGGTCGGCGACGACCACGCGCCGCTCCCGCTCTACGAGTTCGAGCCGGATGCCGACAGCGTGCTCGACTCGCTGCTGCCGGTCTACATCGAGAGCCGGCTGTTCAACGCGATGCTGCAGTCGGCCGCCGCGAAGCACGCCGCGACGCAGAAGGCGATGAAGGCGGCGAGCGACAACGCCGACAAGCTCATCAAGGACTACACCCGACTGGCGAACAACGCCCGCCAGTCGGAGATCACCCAGCAGATCTCCGAGATCGTCGGCGGCGCCGACGC
>CAZPJC010000330.1:0-1722 GCA_964586645.1 uncultured Schumannella sp. | reverse complement strand
GCGTGCGGGTCTACGACGACTACGCCCACCACCCGACGGAGGTCGTCGCCGCGCTCGAGACGGCGCGCTCGGTCGTCGGCACCGGTCGCGTCATCGCCGTGCATCAGCCGCACCTGTACAGCCGCACGCAGGCGATGGCCGGGGAGTTCGCCGAGGCCTACGAACGGCTCGCCGATCACACGATCGTTCTCGACGTCTACGGCGCGCGCGAGGACCCCATCCCCGGCGTCACGGGCGCCCTCGTCGCCGAGCGCTTCGCCGATCCGGCTCACGTCGACTACCTCCCCGACTGGCAGGCGGCGGCCGACCGGGTCGGCGAGATCGCGCGACCGGGCGACCTCGTGATGACCCTCTCCTGCGGAGACGTGTACCGGATCATCCCGCAGCTCGTGGCGGCGCTCGAGCCGTGAAGCGCCCCGAGCGCCCCGCCGGGCAGCCCTCCCCGCCGCCGGCGAAGCCGCGGGTCGAGGCGCGTGCGGCGAAGCCCGAGGTGCGTGTGCCGCGGGCTCGACCGACTCAGCCGGCGAGGGGCGAGCGCGCCCCGAAGAGAGCGCGCACGGCCGACCGCATCCAGAGGCGCTCCGCGCGCGCGGAGGCCAAGCGCTTCACGCGCAGGGCTCGTCGTCGGCGGATCGGCGTGCTCTCGGTTCTCGCCGTTCTCGCGGTCGTCGCCGGACTCATCGCGGCGGCGGTGTTCTCCCCGATCCTCGCCCTGCGGGAGATCCGGGTCGACGGCACGACGAATCTCGACCCGGCGGTCCTCCAGCAGGCCGTCGAGGGCCAGCTCGGCACACCGCTCGCGCTCATCGACGACGCCCGGATCCGCCGCGAGCTCTCCCAGTTCACGAGCATCCGCAGCTACGTCACGGAACTCGTGCCGCCCGGGACCCTCGTGATCCACGTCGTCGAACGCACGCCGCTCGGCGTCGTCGCCTCGCCGACGGGGTTCGATGTGGTGGATGCGGCCGGCATCGTGCTCGAGTCGTCACCCGCCCGGCCCGCGGCGCTGCCGCTCCTGCAGCTCGACGCGGACGGCCTGGAGGGCACGGGCTTCGCGGCGATGGCCGAGGTGCTCGTCGCCCTGCCCCCGGAGGTGCTCGCCCAGGTCGACTCGATCACGGCGCGGACCCGCGACGACGTGACCCTGACCCTGACCGGGAGCGTCCAGCGCGTCGTGTGGGGGAGCGCCGCCGACTCCGACCGGAAGGCCCTCGTGCTCGCGGCGCTGCTCGCGCGGTTCGCCGCGTCGGGCCCCGGCGAGTACGACGTGTCCGCCCCGGGGAGCGCCGTCTTCCGGCTCGGCTGAGGCCGGTACGGGTCTGTCCGCATTCCGACGGACCCGCAGTCGCGACACGCGCGCGGATGTCCGGGATGTTGCCAGGGCCCGCGCTTACCGTGGGGACGAACATCGTATTGAGAAAGAATCTCAACTTCAAGCTGAGGTTGAGACTTTCACCTCGGAGGCCGGAACGTGACGTCGAACCAGAACTACCTGGCGGTGATCAAGGTCGTCGGTATCGGCGGCGGCGGGGTCAACGCCGTCAACCGCATGATCGAGCTCGGTCTGCGCGGGGTGGAGTTCATCGCGATCAACACCGATGCCCAGGCGCTCCTGATGAGCGACGCGGACGTCAAGCTCGACGTCGGCCGTGAGCTCACCCGCGGCCTCGGCGCCGGCGCCGATCCGGAGGTCGGCCGTCGCGCCGCCGAGGACCACGCCGA
>CAZPJC010000329.1:0-1725 GCA_964586645.1 uncultured Schumannella sp. | reverse complement strand
GGCGACGCGCATCCGCTCGACCTCGATCAGATCCATCCCCGAAGTCAACTCCACCCATGTGTCGGGCGGGTAACGTGGCCGGGTGGCCCGTGCAGGAGACGTCGACGAGTTCGCCGACGACGACGCCGACGCCCTGAGCTGGGCCGGCGACGAGGAACAGGGTCGCGCCGCGCCGCGGCTGCGGGATGCCGACGCCGAGACCCCGGCGACGGTCACCGGCGACGTGGAACGCGACGAGGCCCCGGGATCGGCCGGGCGGCGCGCGGCGACCGTCGGCTTCGCGCTGCCCTACCTCGTGCTGACCGTCGGCTGGATCCTGTCGGTGCAGCAGCTGTCGTCGGGAGCGACGTCGCTGTTCGCGGAGGTGCTCTGGCAGTTCGGCGAGTTCCTCGCCATCCTCGCGGCGCCGTTCTGGTTCGCCACCACCCTTTCGCTCAGCCGCGACAGCCGTCCGCTCGTGCGGGTGGGCTGGCTCGCCCTCGGGTTCGGCGTGCTCGTGCCCTGGCCGTTCGTGCTCTCGCTGCTCGCCGCCCTCCGTTTCGCCGGGAGCCTCGCATGAGAATCGTCATCCCGGTCGTGTTCGCGATCGTGTTCGCCCTCGCCCTCATCGCGCCGGTCTCCGACCTCGGGGCGCTCCCCGCGATCTACGACGCGTACGGCATCGGCGACTCGACGCCGTGGGCGCTGCTCGTGCTCAACGTGCTCGCCCCGCCGGTGCTCTTCGTGCTCGGGCTGCTGATCGGGCGCGGACGGCCGCCGATGGCCCGGGTGCTCGTGCTGATCGTCGCGGCCGCGGTGGCGTTCGCGACCTACTTCTCGGTCTTCGCCTGGGTGCAGGCGATCCAGCCGCCCCTCGGCTAGACCGGGATCGCCGCGAGCGCCACGGCGGCGATCAGGAGCACCTGAAGCCCGAGCCGCGGCCAGAACGGGATCGCGGTGCGGCCGAACCGCTCCGGATCGCGCGCGGCGTACGCGTTCGCCGGGAACACCGCGATGAGGAACACGACGAGGCAGATCCCGGTCGCGAGCCGCAGGCCGTCCCACGGCACGAGCAGCCCGGCGGCGCCGGCGAGCTCGCACACGCCCGTGATGACCACGAGCGCGGCGGGCCAGCCCGGGCGGCGCAGAGGTGGCGGGATCATCGCCCGCATCCCGCGCGCGACCGACGGCACGAAGTGCAGCACCCCCATGAAGGCGAACACCGCGGCGAGGGCGACGCGCAGCACGAGTTGCGCCGTATGAAGCCCGTCCATCCCCTCATCGTCGCACTGGCTAGACTCGGGGGCGCTCGCCGCCACCACCGCGCGCCTCGCCGACCCCTGGAGATACCTCAGTGGCCAAGCCGATCGTCCTGATCGCCGAAGAACTCTCTCCCGCCACCGTCGAGGCCCTCGGTCCCGACTTCGACGTGCGGAACGTCGACGGCACCGACCGCCCCGCGCTGCTCGCCGCCCTGAGCACCGCCGCGGCCGTGCTCATCCGCTCGGCCACGCAGATCGACGCCGAGGCGCTCGCCGCCGCGCCCGAGCTGAAGGTCGTCGCGCGCGCCGGCGTCGGGCTCGACAACGTCGACATCAAGGCGGCGACGCAGGCCGGCGTCATGGTCGTCAACGCGCCGACGTCGAACATCATCAGCGCCGCCGAGCTCACGATCGGCCACATCCTCTCCCTCGCGCGGCACATCCCGGCGGCGCACGCGAGTCTCGCCGCGGGGGAGTGGAAGCG
>CAZPJC010000328.1:0-1727 GCA_964586645.1 uncultured Schumannella sp. | reverse complement strand
AACGGCTCGAAGCGCTTCTGCTCGGTGCGCTGCGGCAACCGCGTCAACCAGCAGGGGTTCCGCGAGCGGATGGGCTGACTCCCGCGCCGGTCCGACCTCGTCGCTGGAACGAGAGATCGCCCCAACTGCATCGTCGCCGGAGTCGCGACGGCGGGCGACGACAGCTCTGCGCTCCTCCCATCCGACCTAAGAGTTCGCTGCCGAGGCCATCGCTGAAGACGCCGAGGGACTCGCTTCGGCGCTTTCACCCTGGCGAGCCCCGAGCGGCACGATCCTCGAGGATCCGAATCGTGAGCGGCGGCCGGCTCACCCGGATTCCGCAAGCGAAGGTAGAAGGCGCCGCGCGGCGCCCGTCCCCGCGAGAGGTATCGAGTGCCGGGCGGCGCTCTCCTACTTGGAGGTCGAGGCACCCCTACGTGCACGCTTCGACCACCAAACGACGAACGCAGTCGCGAGCGCCACCCCAAGGAGGAGACCAACGATCGGGACCACTACCGACCATGCCGCCCCGTCTCCTGCAAGCAGAGGATTGTTGTCGAAGATGAGATTGCTCATGTCACCCATGCTCGCTGACGGCACACTCAACCCACAACAGGGGTCGAGTAGCTGTTCCCTCCGACACTGAGCGTCAACACGACCGTGCCACTCGCTACCGGGGGGATGGAAGTCCACTGAGTGGCATACTGCAGCGTCGCGGGGCCCCCAGAGTTCTCTACTGCCTTGTAGTAGGTCATGGTCGGCTGAGTGCTAGTGCAGCCAGCGCATGATGACTGCGGAGTAGCCCCAGAGTTTGAGATCTGGTCATACGACGAGTTGACAATAATGAAGCTCGTGACGAACGAGAGCCCCACTAGTCCTGCCTGGCCTGAAATCCTGCACCCCGTGTAATAGGTGACACCGGTGTAGCTCGAGACAGTACATCCCGAGACACCCCTTCCGGCGGTTCCTTCCACCGGCGTCTCCGTTGACGTGACGAAGATCGATCCGTCCTCGTAGGTAGCGACGGTGCTGGTCGCTTCGTCGGTGATGACCTCGTACGTACTGACAACCTCTCCACCCGTCATCGAGTCGGGGAAGATCCCCGACTCGAGATTGTCGAGCAGGGACGCCTGGATGGCCGCGTCGACCCCATACTCAGTCCAAAACTTCGTGGCCTCGCTCCAGTCAGGAGTCTCTGCCGTTGCCGCTTGGGCTGGCATGCTTGCCCCCAGCGCCAGCAGGACCGTCGCGACGGCCGCCGGAATCACTCTCCGGCTGAAATGCAGACCTGCGGTTGTTGATGACTTCATTTGTTCCCCTTAACCATTCATTCCATGACCCGCGGGTACGCGAAAGGCGGCACGAACGGCAAAGCCGCGATGCCCCGAAGCGCGCGACTAGAGAAGAGACCCTGATCCGATCACACCGCCTTGGAGTCGTGAACCCGGCGGTGATTCCACCCTCCGTCCGGTCGGAGGATCTGTCAAGAACGAATCTCCCGATTCACCGAACGGCATCGCGCTAATGCGTACACAGGTAGCCCGGAGTTGAGGGCGATACGGAGGTCGACCGACTCGGCCTCGCGCACTTCGTCGACCACGAGCCGGTCGGGGCGCATCCGCAGAGCCTTCTTCACCAGCCGCCGCAGCGTCACCTCACCGGTCCCCTCGGTACCGGCTGCGACCGCCCATCTAGGTGACGTCCCCTAGGGTGGTGGACTTTCCGGCAGGGTCGTCGGCGTCGTAGAC
>CAZPJC010000327.1:0-1752 GCA_964586645.1 uncultured Schumannella sp. | reverse complement strand
CGATGAGGCTCACGGTGGTGCTCCTGGGTGGTGGGGATGTCGGGCGACGGCCCTGGCTGACGAGTTTAGCCGCGGGAGAATGATGCCATGACGCGCCGTCGAGCCCTCGCCGCCTCGGTGGTCGTGCTGGTCGCGCTGTCGGGCTGCTCGACCCTCCCCTGGGACGGCCATCCGGCGCGGTACCTGCCCCCGTCGGGCACGGCCTTCGACTACCAGCTCGGAGGCGGGTACGAGCCGCCGCCGGGCGTCGGCGTGGTCGCACGGGACAGCACCGACGTCGCCGCCGTGGGCCTCTACAACGTCTGTTACATCAACGGATTCCAGACGCAGCCGGGTCGCCGGAGCTTCTGGCTCGACCATCATCCGCGCCTGGTGCTGCGCGACGAAGCGGGCGATCCCGTCGCCGATCCGGGCTGGCCCGACGAGTACCTGCTCGACACCTCGACGAACGACAACCGTCTCGCGATCAGGGACATCCTGAGCCAGGTGATGGGGGGATGCGCCGACGACGGCTTCGATGCCGTCGAGTTCGACAACCTCGACAGCTGGACGCGTTCCGACGGCGCACTGACCTTCGAGGACAACCTCGCCCTCGCGCGGATGCTCGTGTTCAGCGCTCACGGCATCGGCCTGGCCGCGGCGCAGAAGAACGCGGCCGGGTATTCCGCTCGGCTGCAGGACCAGGCGGGGTTCGACTTCGCGGTCACCGAGGACTGCGCGCGGTTCGGCGAGTGCACCGACTACGTGGATGTCTACGGGGAGTACGTGTTCGACATCGAGTACGACCCCGAGTACCTCGCGGACGCCTACGCCGCCGTCGGCAACGCGGTCCTCCGCGACCGCGAACTCCGTCCGGTCGGCTCGGCCGGATACGTCTTCGAAACCTGCTGAACGGGTTACCGGCCCACGAGGAAGCCTTCGACCAGGGTCGCCGTGTCCTCCCAGCCCTCGACGGCACGGGTCGGGATGCCGAGGGCGATCACCGGGAAGTCGTTGCCGTCGGGGTCGAGCCGGTCACCGACGAACAGCATCTCGTCGAACGGGATCCCGGTGAGCTGGCTGAGCTTCCGCATCCCGTACGCCTTGTCGATGCCGCGCCGCGTGATGTCGACGCTCGTCGACCCGCCGGAGCGCACCTCGAGGTCGCCGAGGTGCTGCTGCACGGCGGCGCGGAGGGCGTTCTTCTTCTCGCCCGTCGGGTCCCAGGACTTCTTGGCTCCGACCGGAGCCGCCTGGCCGAGGGCGGAGAACGTGATCTGCGAGCCGCGGTCCTCGAGCACGGGCCCCCACACCTCGACGCCCGCGTTGTCGGGCTCCCAGTAGCCGAGCCGCTTCGCCTCCGACTCGACCGCGGCGAGGGCGGCCTCCTTCTGCTCCGGCGTGAGGTTCTCGGCGTACTGCTGCCGCCATGCCCCGTCCTGGAACAGGTAGTACTGCGTGCCGCAGGTCGGCATGAGGTGCATCCGGGTGAGGGCCTCGGGATGGTCGAGGGGGAGGTTGTCGACGAGCTGGGTCTCGAACTGGCCGAACTGGCCGCCCGAGATCACGCAGACTTCGACGACCTCGAGCAGCCTCACCAGCAGCTCGCCCATCCGCGGGTCGAGCGCCGACTTCGACGGTGCCAGAGTGTCATCCAGATCGAAGGCGACGAGGCGGACGGTCTTCTGATCACTCACGGGGGACCAGTCTGCCAGGGCGCCGCCGCCGGCTACGCCTCGACGGTGCGCCGGCCTTCGAACGCACGCCCGAGGG
>CAZPJC010000326.1:0-1760 GCA_964586645.1 uncultured Schumannella sp. | reverse complement strand
CACATCCGACGCTCTTCCTGAGCGACCTCGACGGGACGCTCCTCGATCCCGCCGGTCGCCTGTGCCGCCTGCACGGGCTCCGGCCCCTCACCGCGCGCGACCAGAGCACGACCCCGATCTTCAACGCGGTGAACCTCACCGAGCCCCGGCAGCCGTACACCTGGCTGCAGCCGACGGCGCTGCACACCCCGAAGAATCCGGAGGAGACGCCGGAGACGGCGGCGCGGAAGTCGGGACACCGCAAGCTCACGTCGCCCGCGCGCGGGCTGCTCGGGATGCTCCTCGCCCGCTACAACCCGGGGCCGAAGGCGCCGGAGACGTACGCCGACGCGTACGCCGCGATCACCAGGTTCGGGATCGGGCTGTTCGGCACGAGCGACACCTGACCCGTCAACCCCCTCGTCGGCTCGCGGCCGGCGGGGCTACGGTCGAATCATGAGCGACACCACCGGCAACGACGCGATCAACTCCACCGGCAGCCAGCAGGGCGGGTCGGTGACGACCGACGCGATCGACACCGGCCTCTCCGACGACATCCAGAGCAGCCTCACGGCGCAGGGCGTCTCCGATCGCGAGACCGTCGAGGACATCCGGGCTGCGGAGTCCGACGGCGAAGGATAGTCGCAGAACGTCTCCAGCGGACCCCCCTTGCCTCGATGAGGTCGCCGGGCGTACCGGCCGGTAAATTCAAGGCGTGGAGCCTCCCGCCCCTGTGCTTCCCGACGTCCTGCGCCGCAACCACGTCGTGGTCTCGGGCGCGCCCGAGGGCCGCCCGATCGTGTTCGCGCACGGGTATGGCTGCAGCCAGGCGATGTGGCGCTTCGTCGCTCCCGCCTTCGACGCCGACCATCGGGTCGTTTTGTTCGACCACGTCGGAGCGGGCAGGTCGGACGTCGCGGCCTATCAGCCCAGCAAGTACGACTCGCTCGAGGGCTACGCGAGCGACCTGCTCGAGATCCTCGACGCCCTCGAGCTCGAGGATGCGATCGTCGTCGGCCATTCGGTGAGTGCGATGGTCGCGGTCGTCGCGGCCAATCGCGACGCGTCCCGCATCGGCGCCCTCGTGCTCGTCGGGCCGTCCCCGCGGTACACCGACGCACCTGGCTACACCGGCGGGTTCACGCAGGAGGCGATCGACGGGCTGCTCGATTCCCTCGACGCGAACTACACCGGCTGGGCGCGCGGGATCGCACCGATCATCATGGGCAACGCCGATCGCGCCGGCCTGGGGGTCGAGCTCGCGGACAGCTTCTGCGCGACCGACCCCGAGATCGCCCGGCACTTCGCGCACGTCACGTTCCTCTCCGACAACCGCCGGGATCTGCCCGAGGTCACGGTGCCGACGCTCATCATCCAGACGCAGGACGACGTCATCGCCCCCGCGGCCGTCGGGCGGTACGTACATGCCGCGATCCCCGGCTCGGTCTACACCGAGATCCCCGTCGCGGGTCATCTCCCGCACCTCTCCGGCCCCACCCACGTGGTCGCCGCCATCCGCGCGTTCGAAGGCTGAGGCATGCCCGAACACGAGGATTTCGAGGAGCTGTACCACGACGCTCCCGTCGGCTATTTCACGACCCGGCTGGACGACCGCATCACCCGGGTGAACCGTCGGTTCCTGGAGTGGACCGGCTACGACGAATCGGATGTCGTCGGCCGGCGATTCGTCGACCTGCTCGACCCCGGGACCCAGCTGTTCTACGAAACCCGGCACGTGCCGGTGCTGCACCTCGAGGGCGAGACCCGCGAGGTCGTGCTCG
>CAZPJC010000325.1:0-1768 GCA_964586645.1 uncultured Schumannella sp. | reverse complement strand
CGATGCCGATCAGCCTCACGTCGGCATCGTCGAGGAAAGCGTGGAAGATGCCGATCGCGTTCGAGCCGCCGCCGACGCAGGCCATGACGACATCCGGCAGCTTCCCGGTGAGGTCGAGGACCTGCTGGCGCGCCTCCTCGCCGATGATCTTCTGGAAGTCGCGCACCATCGCCGGGAACGGGTGCGGACCCGCCGCCGTGCCGAAGATGTAGTTGGTGGTCTCGACGCTCGTGACCCACTCGCGGTACGCCTCGTTGATCGCGTCCTTGAGCGTGCGGCTGCCGGTCTTCACCGGGACGACCGTCGCACCGAGCAGCCGCATCCGCGCCACGTTGAGGGCCTGGCGCTGGGTGTCGACCTCGCCCATGAACACCGTGCATTCGAGACCGAAGAGGGCGGCGGCGGTGGCCGTCGCGACGCCGTGCTGTCCCGCCCCCGTCTCGGCGATCACCCGCGTCTTGCCGAGTCGCCGGGTGAGCAGCGCCTGGCCGAGCACGTTGTTGATCTTGTGCGAGCCGGTGTGGTTGAGGTCCTCGCGCTTGAGGATGATCCGGGCGCCGCCGGCGTGCTCGGCGAACCGCGGCACCTCGGTGATGATCGAGGGGCGCCCCGTGTAGGTGCGGTGCAGTTCGGCGAGCTCCTCGGCGAACGTCGGATCGGCCTTCGCCGCCTCGTAGGCGGCGGCCAGCTCGTCGATCGCCTTGATGAGCGACTCGGGCATGAAGCGCCCGCCGTAGGCGTCGAAGAACGGCCCGGGGCGGTTCTTGAGGGATTCAGTGGTCACTTGCCGGCCTCCAGGAAGCTCTCGAGGGTCGCGACGGGGTCGTCACCGGTGACGAGAGCCTCGCCGATCAGCACGACATCGGCTCCCGCCGCGCGATAGTGGGCGACGTCGGCCGGTTCCTTGACCGCCGACTCGGCGACCCGGATGACTCCCGACGGGATGCGGTCGGCGAGCGTGCCGAACAGGTCGCGGTCGAGCGCGAACGTCGACAGGTCGCGGGCATTGACTCCGACGACCTGCGCGCCGACGTCGAGCGCGCGTTCGACCTCGTCGGCGGAGTGGGCTTCGACGAGCGGCGTCATCCCGAGTTGGAGCACGAGCGCGTGCAGCTCCTCGAGCACCGGCTGCTCGAGCGCGGCCACGATGAGCAGGACGAGGTCGGCGTCGGCGACGCGCGCCTCGAACACCTGGTACGGCTCGGCGATGAAGTCCTTGCGCAGCACCGGCACCTCGACGGCGGCACGCACGTCGGTGAGATCCTGCAGGGAGCCGCCGAAGCGACGGCCCTCGGTCAGCACGCTGATCGCGCTCGCTCCCCCGGTCTGGTACGAGACCGCGAGGGCGGCCGGGTCGGCGATCTCGGCCATCGCGCCCCGGGACGGGCTCGCCCGCTTGACCTCGGCGATGATCTTGACGCGGCCGGCAGGGGCGAGTGCCGCGAGGGCGTCACGGGCCGGCGGGCGCGCCGAGGCGGCCGCCTCGACCGCCGTCAGCGGGAGCGCGGCGCGTCGGGATGCGGCGTCGTCGAGCGCGCCGGCGACGAGTTCCGCGAGCAGATCAGGAATGGCTCTTCGGGGCGTACCGCGGCCCCTTGACGCCGTAACCGAGTTTCGCCAGCACGCCGCCGGTGATCAGCCCGAGCACGACGACGCCGACCGCGATCCAGACGAGGAGCGGCTGGTCGAACCAGAAGGCGAACGTGCCGCCCGCGATGCCGATCAGCATGATCACCACGGCGACCCAGGCCGCCGGCGAATTGCCGTG
>CAZPJC010000324.1:0-1807 GCA_964586645.1 uncultured Schumannella sp. | reverse complement strand
GCTTCTCGAGCCGGTGCACGGTCGCGCCGGCCTCTTCGAGTGCCGTCACCAGCGCTGCCGAGTGCGAGACGACGATGAGCTGCGAGCGCTGCGCCGCCGTCACCAGGAGGGATGCCAGCGCCTCGACGACACCCGGATGCAGGCTCGTCTCCGGTTCGTTGAGTGCGAGGAAGGTCGCCGGCCGGGTGCTCAGCAGCGCGGCCGCCCAGATGAGGTAGCGCAGCGTGCCGTCGGAGAGCTCCGCCGCCTCGAGCGGGCGCAGCAGCCCCTGTTGGTGCAGGAGCAGCGCGAAGCCGCCGGCGCGGTCCTCGACCGAGAACCGGCTGCCGGGGAGAGCGCGGGCGATCGCGGCGTCGAGCTCGGCGGAGTCGCCCTGTTCCCGGATCGTCTGCAGCGCGGCGGCGAGGTCCGACCCGTCGGAGGCGAGGATCGGCGCCCGGGTGCCGATCACGGTCTGCCGGGCCGGAGCGGCGGCGTCGGTGCGCACCGCGTCGTAGAACCGCCAGTCCCGGAGATCGGCGCGCAGTCCGAGGATCTCGGGGGTCGCGTCCGGATCGCCGAACTCGGCGAGCATGCTCTCCCACGGGGCGAGCTGCCGACCGAGGGTGCGCCAGCCGTCGTCCCCTCGCAACCGCGCGGTCGGGCCCCGGCGATCGCTGAGCAGCGTCGCCGGCCGGAGGATCGGGCCGCTCCAGACCGCCTCGGCCTTGATGACCGGGTCCTGCCCGAACATCGTCGTCGCCGGCACGGGCAGCCCGAAGTCGATCGCGTACCCGAAGCCGTCGGCATCCGCCGCGAAGCCGAGCTTGAGGGCGACGGGGTTCCTCCGCACCGTTCCCTGCGCGGAGCCCGACTTCGGCATTCCGCCTTCCGGACCCGCCCACAGAGTCGACGCGAGGCCGCCCTCGCGGGCCAGGGCCGCGACCGCGCCGTCGCGTCCGGCCGCCGCGAGCAGGCGCAGCGCCCGGTAGAGCGACGACTTGCCGCTGCCGTTCGGCCCGGTCACCACCGTCAGCGGTGCGAGCGGCACGACGACCGGATCGACCGGTACCCCTCGATCGCGAGGGACGTCAGCATCCGGTCAGCCTAGGCAGGCCCTCCGACTAGGAGACCTGGACTTCCTTCCAGAAGGCCACGTAGTTCGAGAAGTCCTGGCCGACCTTCTCGATGCCCGACGGGTACGGCGTCGGGTACGACCACGCGCGGTCGGGCAGCGCCTGCCCGTCGACGGTCACGGTGAAGTACTGGCACTCGCCCTTCCAGGGGCAGGTGTACGGCGTCGGCGAGGTGGTGAGGAACCCCTCCTTGACCGCCGACGGCGGGAAGTACGAGTTGCCTTCGATGTGGATGATCTCGGAGTCGGGCGCCTCGGCGATGACGGTGCCGTTCACGGTTGCAGTAGCCATATGGGGTGGAACCTCCTGTCAAGCCTCAGCATTCCGGTCGCACCTTCGCGTCTGATGAATGGATGCCGACCTACGACGACCCTCGACGAGCGACCGACGGCGAAGGATGACGAAACGGGAACAGCCTTCGGCGCACCCGGACGGATGTCGGGCCCGCGTGGAAGCATGGATCGGGTCGCGCCAATCGGGAATGTCGTCGTGCGCCGAATAGTTCCGGAACAGGGGAAGGAGCCCGAATGATCGAGTTCCGCAACGTCTCGAAGCGCTTCGGCGATCAGGTCGCCGTGGCCGACTTCAGCCTGCAGATCCCCGCGCGCCAGGTGACGGTGCTGGTCGGCTCGAGCGGCTCGGGCAAGACCACCCTCCTGCGCATGATCAACCGCATGGTCGATCCGACCTCG
>CAZPJC010000323.1:0-1869 GCA_964586645.1 uncultured Schumannella sp. | reverse complement strand
CCTCTCCACGACGCAGACGACGATGATCTTCATCAACCAACTGCGCGAGAAGATCGGCGTGTTCTTCGGCAGCCACGAGACCACGGCCGGTGGCAAGGCGCTCAAGTTCTACGCCTCGGTGCGCCTCGACATCCGTCGCATCGAGACCCTCAAGGACGGAGCGGATGCCGTCGGCAACCGCACGCGCGTCAAGGTCGTCAAGAACAAGATGGCGCCGCCCTTCAAGCAGGCCGAGTTCGACATCCTGTACGGCACGGGCATCTCGCGCGAGGGCAGCCTGATCGACTACGGCGTCGAGCACGAGATCGTGCGCAAGTCGGGCGCCTGGTACACCTACGACGGCGACCAGCTCGGTCAGGGCAAGGAGAACGCCCGCCACTTCCTGCTCGAGAACCCCGAGACGGCGAACGAGATCGAGCGCAAGATCCTCGTGAAGCTCGGCATCGGCGCGGAGGGCAAGGCGGCGGCCGCGGAGGCGTCCAACATCGCCTCCATCGCCCCTGTGCTCGACAAGGCGTCGGCCGGGAAGCCCGTCGCGGAGCCCGCGCTCCGCGCGGCCGGCGAGTAACGGAACGCGACCCCATGGAACGGCTCGACGACACCGACGGCGCCCTCGCGCGCGTCACCTACCTCCCCGGCGTGCTCCCCCCGCAGCCGACGGAGACGTCGTCGAGCCGTTCCGTTCGTTCCTCTGACGCCGAGCCGGCCGAGCCCGCATGGGCCGTTCCCGGGGCCGCCCCGGGCGAGACCGAGATCCCGCCGGTCGGCGCCGCCCACCACGTGTCGATCACCGCGCTCGCGCGTCGAGGGCTCTCCCGCCGCGAGACCGAGCGGCATCTTCGCGATCGCGGCTTCGAGGAGCCGGAGATCGCCGACGAGGTCGCCCGTCTCGAGCGCGACGGCTACCTCGACGACATCGCCCTCGCCCAGAACCTCGTCGGCACCCTCCAGGAGCGCAAGGGCCTCGGCCGGTCGGCGATCGCCGCCGAGCTCACCCGGCGGCTCCTCGCCCCTGCGGCGATCGAATACGCCCTCGACCTCATCGACACCGGCGACGAGCTCTCTCGTGCCCGCGAGGTCGCGCTGAAGCGCGCCGGTCAGCTCCGCCATCTCGATCGCGAGGTCGCGGTGCGCCGGCTGAGCGCCTTCCTCGCCCGCCGAGGCTACGGCGGCAGCACCATCCGAGCCGCCGTCGATCAGGCGATCCCGGCCACGCCCCGACGCGGTGTCGCCTTCCGCTAGACACGCGGCGGGAAGGGCTTCTGCCGCGTGGATGTCCCCCGCTAGGGTGACGCTCATGACCGTTCGTCGTACTTTGGCCACAGCAGCCGCGTCCCTCCTCCTCCTCGCCTCCCTGACGGCGTGCTTCGGCCTTCCGGGCCTTCCCACGACCGGCGGCGGAGGCGGCGACACCACGACCGATTCCGAGCTGACCGGGACGACCTGGAGCGGCGTCGACTCGGACGGCGACGCCTGGGGCTTCGAGTTCCAGGGCGACGGCACCGTCGGCCTCACCTACAACGGCGACTCCTACGACGACCCCTCCGACACCTGGAACGTCGACGGTGACACCCTCACCATCCACACGGCCTTCGACGACGGCGACGTCGACCTGACCGGCCCCGTCGGCGACACGACGATCGACCTCGACGGCAGCTACGCGGGCGGCACCTTCACCCTCACCATCGAGAAGGGCTGACCTCGGATCCACCACGAAGGGCCGGCGTTCGCGTCGGCCCTTTCGTCATGTCCGGTTCGTCATGTGGGGCGGCATCCGCGGCTTAGGATTTCGACCATGACCCTGCAGACCTCGGCCGTGGCGCGCCCGCGCACCTACGAGGTGCGCACCTTCGGCTGCCAGATGAACGT
>CAZPJC010000322.1:0-1916 GCA_964586645.1 uncultured Schumannella sp. | reverse complement strand
GTCGCCATGCCCTTCACCCGGTGCATGCGCCCGACGCTGACGATCAGCGGGAGGTCGCGGCGGGCGGGGTCGAGGGTCTCGACGAGAGCGCGCAGTTCGGCGAGTGCGGGGCCCGGCTCCGCTCCCCCGGCGTGCGCCGCGGCATCCGCGACGGCGGCGTCGATCGTGTCGAGGTCGACCCCTTCCGGCACGATCGTGTGCCGCTCCGGATGCGCGGTGAGGTCGATGCCGACGAGGCGCTGCATGTCCTCCCGCAGCTTCGGCCGCGGGAACAGCACGGTGTGCGCGGCGTTCGCGGCGAGGCTCTGCACGAGCCGCGCCCGGAACCAGAAGTGCTCCTCGCCGTCGACGGTTCCGAACCGCTCGCGGGTCAGCCGGCCGGAGCGGTCGAGCGACTCGATGACGCCGTGCGGGTCGGGCGCGACGGTGAAGACGACCGGGATGCCGAGCTCGCGCGCGACGTCGGCCGCGGCGAGGCTGCCGACATCCGCCATCCGCAGGTGCAGCAGGTCGACGTGACCGGCGGCCCGCAGGATGCGCCGGATGCCGCGGCGGGCGACGACGCGCAGCGGCCAGGCGGCGGCCGACGGCACGGGTTCCCGCAGCAGCGGGATGCGGCCGTAGACGTGCCCCTCGGTCGTGTCGTGCAGCCCGAGCAGATCCGACGCGGCACCCTCGACCGACCCGCGGGACAGGGTGATGACCCGCTGCACGCCCGTGCCGGCGTCGGCGGCGAGGGCGTCGCCGAGACGCACGAGCAGCGTCGCGATGCCGCCGTTGTCGCCCGCTCCGGCGGCCGTGAGCCCCGGGTCGATGTCGGCGTGCAGGAACAGCTGCGCGATCGTCAGGCCGTTCTCGCGGGCGAGTCGCGGCAGCGGCGTCGCGGTCGAGTCGATGACCGCGAGACGGGCGACCTCGGCGACGAAGTCGTCGCCGCCGACGAGCTCCTCGAGGGCGTCGGAGATGCGGGAGTCGCGCGGGCGCTGGCCGAGCGCCGACACCGCCGCGATGCGCACCTGCTCGGGTTCGCCCGGGTCGACGGCGAGGCGCAGCAGCGGTTCCTCGGCGATCGCGGACCGGACGAGGCCGAGCGTCTCGACCAGGCGGGCGCGGGCCCCGGGCTCGTCGACCCCGAGCAGTCCCGCTTCGATGCCGACGACGAGGTGATCGCCGGTCGCGGCCGACCACTGCTCGAGGGTGCGCTGGGCGAGCATCCCGGTGAAGCCGCCGCGGGTGACCATCCCGAGCAGGCGGCCCATGGCATCCGGACGCGGCAGGACGCTGCCGAGAGCCCACGCGGCGTGCTCGCGCACGAAGGCCCGCTCGTCGGAGAGCAACCGGGTGAGCAGGCGCGCGGCCTCGGCGTCGCGGATCTCGGCGAGCGCGTGCGTCGCGGCGATCGCGGTGAGTTCGTCGTCGCCGGCGAGCGCCACGCCGAGCACCCGGAGCGTGCGGACGCCGGGGTCGCGACCCGACTCGAAGGCGAGGTCGTCGGCGAGCCGCATCGCATCCACGATGGTCGCGGCTTCGACCACATGATCCAGGGACGTCTGAACGCCCATCCCGCCACCTCCTCGGCCCCGATCGCGCTTCCGATCGGTCGCGGCTGACCGATGATAGCCGCGCCGCCTGACAGCTGATCCGGGGTAGCGTTGACCGCTCTCGACACGCTAGGAGTCCCGTGCAGATCGTCGCCCTCGGGGATGTCGGCGTCGTCGACGGCATGATGCACATCGGCGACGAGGCGATGACCGAGGCGCTGCTCGACGAGCTCGGCGCCCGCGGGATGTCGTCGGCCACCGTGCTCAGCGCGGCCCCCGGCGAGACGGCGGAACGCTACGGCGTCGCCGCGATCCCCCGGCTCGGGTTCCCCGGCGACCGGGCCGCGGGGCGGGCGCGGTTCGACGCCGTCCTCG
>CAZPJC010000321.1:0-1925 GCA_964586645.1 uncultured Schumannella sp. | reverse complement strand
CGGAACATCCTTATGCTCAGCCCGAACGTTCCGTTCGAGCTGCGAACCGATCGTCTCGATGCGTCGTGGCAGACGCCTCAGCTGTCCACCGATGACCTGGAGTTGCACGCGGCCGTCGGCGAACATCTCCCTTGAGTCCATCGCCAGACGTATGAAATGAGGAGTTCGAGCAAGGGCCCGATCGACCAAGTCGTAGTCGGCAACGAGCTGGCACAGCGTTCCCTCGAGTGACACGAAGGAAACGACTGGCGTTCTCCTCCGCTGTTGGGGACGTCGGGTCGGCTGAAATAATGGCCGGGACGATACGGTGGCGAGTCAGAGCGCCGTGATCCACCGCGCGATCTCGTCAGCGAGCTCGTCGCTATTGTCTTCGACCATCAGCATGTGGCCGTTCCCAGCGAGAACAGGCAGTTCGGACGACCAGAAGGTGACGGCGGCGCCCTGATCGGTGAGCCAGGCCACGATGTCCTGATCCAGCTGCGAGGGGTGGTCGGTATCGGCTCCACCCGTGAAGACGAGAATCGGCTTGTTCGTGAACGCGTCGGTCGGCCCGATCCTCATTTGGCTCCCACCGATGTTCTGACGCTGATAAAGCATCCGGGCCGGGATCGGCCGAAGGGTGCGGCGGAACACCTCGATGCACTCGCGGGGGAACCGCCGGCTGGGTCCGATGGCCTTGTCGTTCACGAAGGCGCTTGTGGGTTCCCAGAAACCCATCTTCGGGATGGTCCAGTCGATGGCCGCTCCACGGATGGAGACCTCCTGGTCGGACTCCCTCACGATCTCGGGCACCGCCTGTACATTTCCAGGCGGGCCCGGAGCGACGGCTACGAGCCCGTCGATGAGATCGCCATGCGTCTCTAGGAGGCGGAAGCCAATCGGACCTGCCATCGAGTGCACGACCAGCACGACGTTCCGGCCGAGACCAGAGAGGAACACGCCCATCCCTCGGCACACGCTCTCATAGTCCAGCCGCGCAGACGCCGCACGATCATCGACGTGTTGGGCCGCCTCATAGGACAACCCCAGCCAGTCCACCACCAGCACACCGTAGCCAAGCGATACCAATCGTGCCGCCCAGCCCTGTCGGCCGTCGGGCGTCTCGAGATAGCACTCCTTCGAGACACCACCCCCGTGCACGAGGACGATCCACCGAGCAGGCGCACCCGACGGCGCCAGTTCGGTGTACGAGATCGGCGCGACGTCGTCTGGGCGTGAAATCGAATCCATAGCTTCCCCAGGCCTGTTAGGCAATGACGGCGTCGAGGGCCCGTGCGAGCCTCTCCGGATGCGTGAGCATCACCAAATGGCTTCCGTCGATCTCGATCGTGCGCGGACTATCAAGCCGCCCGGCCGCGGCCTGGTAGATCTCAGCGGGAACGGCCTGGTCCTGAGCGAGGAACACATAACTTGACGGGATGCTGCTCGCCCAGAACTGGTCGAGGCGGATCGGCTCATTGGACCAGCCTGCCGGCGTTGGGACGAGCCTCGGCTCGAGCGCGGCGAGCTGCTGCTGCTCGAACGGGGACATGTCCTGCATAGACGCGGCCCAGAGCTCAGGCGGCATGACGATGGTGTTGTCGTCGGACTGACTCGCAAGCGCCTTCATCGCTGCGACCAACGGATCGGGGAGCACGTCGTTAATGGTCTCGCCGTCGCGCAGCACCCAGGCGTCGACGAAGACGACCCGGCCGATGCGCTCGGGCATCGCCTCAGCGACGAGTTGGATGAGCGGACCTCCGCCGCTATGACCGACGAGCACGATGTCGAGCTGGGTGAGCTCTCTTACCTGATCGATCAGATCGCGCGCCATCATGCTCATCGTGACGCCGGAGCGGTCCACGTCACCGTCTTCGAGACCGCGCAGCGTCGGCGCGATCACCTCGTGCCCCACCTCGCGGATGGCGTCGGCGACCCGATCCTCG
>CAZPJC010000320.1:0-1943 GCA_964586645.1 uncultured Schumannella sp. | reverse complement strand
GCGGGGGTGCGGGTGCGGCTCGCGGAGCTGTTCGGGCGGGGCGACCCGGTGCTCGGGTCCCTCGTCGCCGCGACGATCATCACGACCCTCGGGCGCGGCCTGGCGATGACCCTCACGGTGCTGTATCTCGCGATCGTCGCCGGGCTCACCCCGGGCGAGATCGCGATCGCGTCGACGGCCGCGGCGCTCGTCGGGATCGGGTCGTCGTACGCGGGCGGCTGGCTCTCCGACCGGGTCAGCGCCCGCCGGCTGCTGCTCGTGCTCACGGTCGTCGACGCCCTCGTGATCGGCTCGTACGTGTTCGTCGACGACCTCGTGCTGGCGATCATCGTCGGGTGCCTCTCGTTCGGCGTCGGCGGCGCCGCCCACTCGGCGCAGGCCGCGATCATCGCGCGCGCGTTCGAAGGTCCGATCCGCATCCGCGCCCGGGCCGTCCTGCGCACCGTCACGAACGTCGGCATCGCCATCGGCTCGGCCGCCGCCGCCGCAGTGCTCGTGGTCGACACCCCGGTCGCCTATCGCGCCGCGTTCGTCGCCGCCGCCGTGCTGTCCCTCGCGAGCGCGGTCGCGATCGCCCGGCTCCCCGCGCGCGTCGACGCCGGGCACGGCGCGTCCGCCGAGGCGGAGTCGCTCGCGCCGGTGCGCGGCCGCAACCCGTGGCGCGACCCCCGGTATCTCGCCTTCACGGCGCTCGCCGCGATCTTCGGCATCCAGTTCACGGTGCTCGAGTACGGCATCCCGCTCTGGATCGAGCACGAGACCGAGGCGCCGCGCGTCATGGTGTCGGTGCTGCTCATCCTCAACACCGTCATCGTGACCGCGTTCACGGTCGTGCTGTCGCGCGGCACCGAGGACCCGCGCAAGGCGGGCCGGGTGTTCGCGATCGCGGGCGTGCTCATGGGCGCGGCGTGCGCCGTCTACGGGCTCGCCGCCGGCGCGCCGGTCTGGGTCGCGATCCTCGCGCTCGTGATCGGCGGCATCGCCCACGCGTTCGCCGAGGTGCTGAGCCAGGGCGCCGGCTGGGGTCTCGCGTTCGAGCTCGCCGACCCGGCCTCGGCCGGCGCCTACCAGGGCCTCGTCGGCATGGGCTACGGCGCGCTCAGCGCGGTCGGCCCGCCGCTGCTCGCCGTGACGGCGCTCTCGCTCGGGCTCGTCGGCTGGGTCATCCTCGGGGCGATGTTCGTCGCCGCCGCGTTCGGGGTGCTCGTGATCGGCAGGCGCGCCGGCCGCACCTGGCAGCCGGCTGGCTGAGGCCCCGGCTAGCTGAGTCCTCGCCGCGCGAGAAGCGGCTCGATCACGGCGTCGCGCCCGCGGAACTCGCGGTAGGCCTCGAGCGGATCCTTCGAGCCGCCGACGCCGAGCAGCAACGCGCGGAACCGGTCCCCGTTCGCGCGGGTGAGCCCCCCGCTCTGCTTGAACCACTCGACGGTGTCGGCATCCAGCACCTCGCTCCAGATGTAGGAGTAGTAGCCGGCGTCGTAGCCGCCCGCGAAGGTGTGCGCGAAGTACGCGCTCGAGTAGCGCGTCGGCACGGCGGGGTTGTCGAGCCCGACCTTCGCGAGCGCCGCGGCCTCGAACGCGGCGACGTCCGTCACGGCCGCGGCCTCGGCGGCGGAGAGGGTGTGCCAGGCCTGGTCGAGCAGCGCGGCGGCGAGGTACTCGCTCGTCGCGTGGCCCTCGTTGAACGTCTCGGAGGCGCGGATGCGGGCGACGACACCGGCGTCGATCGGCTCGCCGGTCTCGTAGTGGAGCGCGTAGGCGTCCAGCACCTCGGGCCACAGCATCCACATCTCGTTCACCTGGCTGGGGAACTCGACGAAGTCGCGGAACACGTTCGTGCCGGCGAGCTTCGGGTAGGTGACCCGGGCGAAGAGCCCGTGCAGGGCGTGGCCGAACTCGTGGAAGAACGTGCTCACCTCGTCGAAGGTGAGCAGTGTCGGCTC
>CAZPJC010000319.1:0-1962 GCA_964586645.1 uncultured Schumannella sp. | reverse complement strand
AGCTCGGCTCGTTCGACTTCAACTCGCGCTTCTACGCCGACGACGACCTCATCGTCGGGGCGGCCGACCCGTTCCAGCTGTTCCGCATCCTCGTCGAGGTCGTGCGCGGGGGCGGCTACGCGAACCCCGACGTCGCGTTCATGCTCGACCAGTGCCACAACATCGAGAACAAGATCCCCGGGCAGATCCGCTCGGTGCTCAACGTGCAGGAGATGACAGCGCGGGCGCTGCTCGTCGACCGCGCAGCTCTCGACGCGGCGCAGGCGTCCGGCGACGTGCTCGCCGCCAACGCCGTGCTGATGGATGCCTTCTACACCGACGTGCGCGGCGACCTGGCCGCCTGGCGGGCCTCCCGGGGTCTGCCGGAGGACCCGATGGCGGCGTACGCGGCGAGCGGCTACTTCGAGACGATCACCGGCGACCGCGTCGGCGGCACCCAGGCGGGCTGGGGCGCCTGACGCCCGCCCCGCATTCCTCGCAACCTCCTCGGACGCGGTCGCCCGCACACGTTCGCATGAACCCCGGCGCGCCCGCGACGCCACGCTCTAGAATGGTTCATTGAACGAGTCGCCGCCGGCGACCGGACCAGGGAGATCGATGGCGACCATCAAGGACGTCGCACGACTCGCGGAGGTCTCTGCGGGCACCGTGAGCAACGTGCTCAACCGGCCGTCCTACGTCAACGTCGCCACTCGCGAGCGCGTGCTCGCGGCCATCCGCGAACTGGACTTCGTGCCCCATCAGGGATCGCGCCAGTTCCGTCCGGGGCGCGTGCGCACCCTGGGTCTCGCGGTCGCCAACCTCGACAACCCGTTCTTCGTCGATGTCGCCCTCGGCGCCGAGGAGCGCTGCGCCGAACTCGGCGTCGGCGTCGTCATCACCAACAGCGGCTACGACCCCGTGCGCGAGACCCACAACCTCGACCTGCTCGTGCAGTCTCGCGTGCAGGGCATCATCATCGCGCCAGTCGACGAGAACAGCTCCCGGCTCGAGATGCTGAAAGACCGCGGCGTCCCGATGGTGTTCGTCGACCGGGTGGGCGACGACCGCGACTGCTGGTCGGTCGTCGTCGACGACTTCCGCGGTGGCCAGATCGGGATGCGCCACCTGATCGGCACCGGTCACCGGCGGGTCGCCTTCCTCGGGCACCCGGAGACCTCGCCCAAGGTGCGCACGCGACTCGCGGGCGCGCGCTCGGTGGTCGCCGAGCATCCCGAGGTGACCCTCGAGCTGATCGAGGCCGACTCGTGGTCGATCGAAGCGGGCCGCAGCGCCGGCACACGCCTTGTCGATCGCGCCGCCGACCGCCGCCCGACCGCGGTGTTCTGCGCGAACGACATGCTCGCGCTGGGGTTGGCGCAGCAGTTGCTGCGCGACGGCATCCGCGTCCCCGAGGAGGTCGCGATCGTCGGCTACGACGACCTCGAGTGGGCGTCGGTCTCCAGCGTCCCGCTGACCACGGTGCGCCAGCCACGACAGGGACTCGGTCGCACCGCCGTCGACATGATCCTCGAACTGCTCGGTCGACCGAGTGCCCGCATCCCCCGAAGCAACCACGTCGTGCTGCAGCCCGAGCTGGTCGTGCGCGACAGCGCCTGAGCACGGCAGCGGCCCGCCCCTCCGGAGAGGGACGGGCCGTCGATTCGCGGTCAGGGAACCGCGAGCCGGATCAGAACGCCGGGTCGACCGAGTCGACGTTGTCGCTCGTGACGACCGTCAGCGGGATCGGCAGACGCTTGTCGACCGTCTCGCCGTTGATGAGCTTGATGATCGTCTCGGCGGCGAGCTTGCCGTCCTCCGCCGGCGACTGCACGATCGTGGCGTAGTACTGGCCGGCCTTGATCAGGTCGAACGCCTGGATCTGGCCGTTGATGCCGACGATCGGCGGGAGGGCGTCGAGGCTGCGGCCCGACTCCTTCCAGGCGTCGATGAAGCCGAGCGCCATCGTGTCGTCGTTGGCGT
>CAZPJC010000318.1:0-1963 GCA_964586645.1 uncultured Schumannella sp. | reverse complement strand
TCGAAGATGATCTCGGCCGCGAGCCGGGAGTCGCTGCAGCCGAACAGCGCGGCGTGCGGCGCCTGCGATCCGGCGAGCTCGGTGCGGCGCTCGACGTCCTGGCGCGGGTGCTCGGGGTCGCCGGCGACGAAGCGCTCGTTGCCGCGGACGAACTCGCGCCAGACCTGGGACGGGGTGCGGCGGGGGCTCACGACAGGCTCTCCGCGACCGCCGTCGCGAGTGCGGCGAACTCGGCGTCGGAGGCGGTGCCGCCCAGCACGATCGTCGAGGCACCCGCCTCGGTCACGAGCGCGTACTCGACGTTGCCCGGGTCGGGCACGTCGCGGCGGTCGTAGGCGTCCCAGCGCAGCCCGCCGTGGGTCTCCGAACCCGAGACGCGCGCCGAGCGCACCTGGTCGGCGAGCCACGACGCGTTCGCCTCGACGCCCTGCACGAGGCCGATGTAGTCGCCCTCGGGGGTGAGGAAGCCGACCTCCCAGCGCGTCACGCCGTCGGCGGGGTCGCGGACCAGTTCGGCGCGGTTGGCGGACCAGCCCTCGGGAAGGTCGGGGACCGCGAGCTGCTCGTCGACGCTGCCCTGCGCGTTCGCACCCGCCGCGGCGTAGTCGACGGCGGGCCGCGAGACGTCGGGCCGGATCACGACCGCGACGAGCAGGGCCACGACGCCGAGCGAGGCGATGAGCGCGATGACGAGGTTGAACGTCGTCTGGTTCGCCCGCCGGGCGGCGCGGCGCTCGGCGGCCGTCGGCGCGGCCTCCTGGGCGGGCATCGTCACGAGTCGCCGCCGCTCGGGCTCGTCGCCGCGGTGCGGGCCGCGTCGAGTCGCGCCTTCGCGCCGATGAGCCACTCCTCGCAGCGCTTCGCGAGGGCTTCGCCGCGCTCCCAGAGGGCGAGCGACTCCTCGAGCGGCACCCCGCCCTGCTCGAGGGCTCCGACGACCTTCACGAGCTCGTCCCGGGCCTGCTCGTAGGAGAGGTCGGCGATGTCGGACACGGCCTCCACCCTATCCGGCGCCCTCGACGGTCGCGGCGATCTCCCCGTCGACGAGGGTGAGGCGCAGGGCATCCCCTGGGGAGGCCTCGGCGACGTGGCGCAGCACGGCGCCCGACTCGAGCCGGGCGATCGCGTAGCCGCGCTCGAGCGTCGCCTGGGGCGAGAGCGCCCGCAGCTGGGCGCGGAGTTCGACGACGCGCTGCCCGGCCCGCTCGAAGGCGTAGTCGAGCAGCTCCGACCCGCGCGCGACCCACCGGGTCAGCTCCTCGGCGCGGTCGGTGACGATCCGGCCGGGCTCCGCCATCACCGGGCGGGAGCGGATGCTGCCGATCCTGTCGATCTCCGCCGTGACCTGCCCGGTCACCCGGGCGAGCATGCGGCCGCGCGCCTGCCGCACCCGCGCGAGCTCGTCGGCGATGTCGGGCACGACCCGCTTCGCGGCGTCGGTCGGGGTCGAGGCCCGCAGGTCGGCGACGTCGTCGAGCAGCGGCCGGTCGGCCTCGTGCCCGATCGCGCTCACCACGGGGGTGCGGCACTCGGCGACCGCACGGATCAGTCGCTCGTCGCTGAACGGCAGCAGATTCTGGAAGTCGCCGCCGCCGCGCGCGACGATGATCACGTCGACCTCGGGGTCGGCGTCGAGCGACTTGATCGCACCCATCACGTCGGACCAGGCGCGGTCGCCCTGCACCGAGGCGTGCCGGATCCGGAACTGCACGGCGGGCCAGCGCAGCTGCGCGTTCCTCAGCACGTCCTTCTCGGCATCCGAGTCCTTGCCGGTGACCAGCCCGATGCAGCGCGGCAGGAACGGCAGCCGCTGCTTGCGCTCGGCGTCGAACAGCCCCTCCTCGGCGAGCTTGCGGCGCAGCGCCTCGAGCTTCGCGAGCAGGTCGCCGATGCCGACATGACGGAGGTCGTAGACCTGCATCGTGAGGGTGCCGCCCTTGGGCCACCACTCCGACTTCACGAG
>CAZPJC010000317.1:0-1982 GCA_964586645.1 uncultured Schumannella sp. | reverse complement strand
GTTGGCGGCGAGCACCTGGCCGTAGATCTGCGCGAGGATCTCGCTCTCGCCGAAGGCCTGGTTGCCGATCGTGATCGTGTCGCCGCCGGTGCCGCCGGTCTCCTCCGCGAGGGGGTCGCCCGAGGTGCAGCCGGCGAGCAGGATCGCTCCGACCCCCAGGGACAGCGCACCGACCGCGGTGCGCGTGAGCTTGCGTGAAAACATCCGATTCATCCTTCCGTGACGGGTGCCCGAGTGGCCCGGAGCGACCGGGACGGCCGCTGCGCTGTGGTGCCGGTACTGCTCTTGGTGCGCGACGCACCGCGGGACACCCCGCGCGGCACGACGAGTCTTTGCAGGGCCGCGAGCAGCCCGTCGAGGATCAGCGCGAGGGCGGCGATCAGCACCGCGCCGATCAGCGCCCGCAGGTAGTCCTGGGTGCGGAGCCCCTCGATGAGGTAGCGGCCGAGGCCGCCCTGGGCCACGTAGGCCGCGATCGTCGCCGTCGCGACGACTTGGAGCGTCGCCGAGCGCAGTCCGCCGACGAGCAGCGGCAGCGCGAGCGGCAGCTCGACGCGGAACAGGATCTGCCACTCGGTCATCCCCTGCGCGCGGGCGGCGTCGACGGTCTGGTCGTCGACCGCTTCGATGCCGGCGTAGGAACCGGCGAGGAGCGGCGGGATGGCGAGCACGACGAGCACGATGATCACCGGGGCGAGGCTCAGCCCCGCACCGAACTGGATGCCGATGAGCACGAAGAGCGTCATCACGCCGAAAGTCGGCAGCGCTCGTGCGGCGCCCGTCACGCCGATGATCGCGCCGCGCGCACGGCCGGTGTGGCCGATGAGGAGGCCCAACGGCACCGCGATCGCGGCCGCGATGAGCACGCTGACGAAGGTGATGAAGAGGTGCTGGTTGAGCCGGTTCGCGATGCCGTTCTCGCCCGCCCAGTTGACCGGGTCGAGGATGTAGGAGATCGCGTCGATCAGGAAGTTCATCGTCCGAGCGCCCCCGACCAGAACGGGATGCGCGTCGGCACGGCACGGCGGCGCGACCAGGGCATGAGCATGCGGCCGGCGAGCACGAGGATCGCGTCGAACACGAGCGCGAGCAGCACCGTGAAGACGATGCCGATCACGATCTCGTCGATGAACTGCCGCGAATAGCCCTCGGTGAACAGCCGGCCGAGGCCGCCCGAACCGATCAGCGCGGCGACGCTCAGCAGCGACACCGTGCTCACCGAGACCACGCGGAGATTGGCCAGCAGCACCGGTCCGGCGAGCGGGAGCTGCACGGTCCAGAACCGGGACGCGCCCGAGTACCCCTGGGCCGTCGCGGACTGCAGCACGTCAGCCGAGACACTGCCGAACCCGTCGACCGTGCCGCGGAGCATCATCGCGGTCGCGTAGAGCGACAGCGCGACGACGACGTTGAGCTCATCGAGGATCTTCGTGCCGAGCAGGCCGGGCAGCACGACGAAGAGGGCGAGCGCCGGGATCGTGTAGATGAGGTTGAAGACCGTGAGCAGCAGGCCGCGGAGCCATCGGGTGCGCGTCGCGAGCCAGCCGATCGGGAGGGAGACTGCGAAACCGACCAGGATCGGGATGGCCGAGAGCCTCGCGTGATCCGCGGTGAGGCCCAGGACGAAATCCAGGTTGTTCCACAGCCAGGTCATCAGGCGTCCCCGGCCTGATCCGTCTTGTTGGAGATGCTGCGGGACTTCGGCGAGGCGTCGCCGATCGCGAGCTTGCCGCCGGGCGCGGCGATGACGCCGACCGGGTAGCCGCCCGCATCCACGAGCACGCGGTCGTCGCCCTGACCCTCTCGGGTGCTGAGCGTGAGCCGGCGCTTGCCCCGGTCGGATCCGACGAACGAGGCGACGAAGTCGTCGGCGGGGTGGGCGAGGATCTCCTCCGGAGTGCCCTGCTGCACGATGCGCCCGCGCTCGGCGAGGATCACGACCTGGTCGCCGAGCAGGAACGCCTCGTCGATGTCGTGGGTGA
>CAZPJC010000316.1:0-2037 GCA_964586645.1 uncultured Schumannella sp. | reverse complement strand
CAGGATCTTCGATCCGCGGTCCTTCGACTGGTGGCCGCGCACGAGCCACGGCCGCTCCTCGATGAAGGCCGTCGACACGTCGCCGGCGAGGAAGTCGGGGTCGTCGAACACCGCCTGCAGGAACGGGATGTTGGTCGCGACGCCGCGCAGCCGGAACTCGGCCAGGCCTCGGCGGGCGCGGCGCACGGCCGACGGGAAGTCGCGGCCGCGGCAGATCATCTTCACGAGCATCGAGTCGAAGTGGGGCGACACCTGCGCACCCGCGGCGACCGTGCCGCCGTCGAGCCGGATGCCCGCGCCGCCCGGCGACCGGTAGGTCGTGATCTTGCCGGTGTCCGGACGGAACCCGGCGGCTGGATCCTCGGTCGTGATGCGGCACTGGATCGCGAAGCCCCGCAGCTGCACCTCCTCCTGGTGGAGTCCGAGGTCGGCGAGGGTCTCGCCCGCGGCGATCCGCATCTGCGACTGCACGAGGTCGACATCCGTCACCTCCTCGGTCACCGTGTGCTCGACCTGGATGCGCGGGTTCATCTCGATGAAGACGTGCTGCCCCGCCCGCTCCCCCGCAGTGTCCAGCAGGAACTCGACCGTGCCGGCGTTGACATAGCCGATCGACTTCGCGAACGCGATGGCATCCCGATGCATCGCCTGGCGGATGTTCTCGTCGAGGTTCGGCGCGGGTGCGATCTCGACCACCTTCTGGTGGCGGCGCTGCACCGAGCAGTCGCGTTCGAACAGGTGGATCGTCTCGCCGGTCGCGTCGGCGAGGATCTGCACCTCGATGTGCCGCGGCCTCACCACCGCCTGCTCGATGAACATCGTCGGGTCGCCGAACGCGCTGTCGGCCTCGCGCATCGCCGCCTCGAGCGCCTCGCGCAGGTCCTCCTTCTTGTCGACGCGCCGCATCCCGCGTCCGCCGCCGCCCGCGACGGCCTTCGCGAAGACCGGGAAGCCGATCTCGTCGGCACCCTTCAGCAGCTCCTCGATGTCGGTCGTGGCCGGGGTGGACTTCAGCACCGGGACGCCCGCCGAGATCGCGTGCTCCTTGGCGGTGACCTTGTTGCCCGCCATCTCCAGCACGTGCTGACCCGGGCCGATGAAGGTGATCCCGTTGGCCGCAGCCGCCGCGGCGAGGTCGGGGTTCTCGGACAGGAACCCGTAGCCCGGGTAGATCGCGTCGGCGCCCGACTCCTTCGCGACCCGGATGATCTCGTCCACGTCGAGGTACGCCCGGACGGGGTGCCCCTCCTCGCCGATCTGGTACGCCTCGTCGGCCTTCAGCCGGTGGAGGGAGTTGCGATCCTCGTAGGGGTAGACGGCCACCGTCTTCGCCCCGAGCTCGTAGGCGGCCCGGAACGCCCGGATCGCGATCTCACCGCGGTTCGCGACCAGGATCTTGCGGAACATGGAGTCCTTTCGACAGAGGCGTGCGACGTGGCGGTGACGCTGCTCCCAGGGTACTGAAGGTAGGCTCCCTCATCATGCACGTGCTCAGCGTCAGCTCCCTCAAGGGGGGCGTGGGGAAGACCACGGTGACACTCGGGCTCGCATCCGCCGCCTTCGCGAAGGGCCTCTCGACGCTCGTCGTCGACCTCGACCCGCAGTCCGACGTCTCGACCGGGATGGACATCGACGTCGCGGGGCACCTCAACGTCGCCGATGTGCTCGCCTCCCCCAAGGAGAAGGTCGTGCGCGCGGCGATCGCGAAGAGCGGCTGGACGAAGGGCCGGCAGGGCGTCGTCGACGTCATGATCGGCTCCCCGTCGGCGATCAACTTCGACGGACCGCATCCGAGCATCCGCGACATCTGGAAGCTCGAGGAGGCGCTCGCGCACGTCGAGCGCGACTACGAGCTCGTGCTCATCGACTGCGCGCCCTCGCTCAACGCGCTCACCCGCACGGCGTGGGCCGCGTCCGATCGGGTCGGCGTCGTCACCGAGCCGGGCCTGTTCTCCGTCGCCGCGGCCGACCGCGCGCTCCGCGCGATCGAGGAGATCCGCCGCGGCCTCTCCCCCCGCCTGCAGCCGCTCGGCATCA
>CAZPJC010000315.1:0-2040 GCA_964586645.1 uncultured Schumannella sp. | reverse complement strand
ACTACCTGCGCAACCTGCGCGGCAAGAAGGCGAAGATCAAGGAGAAGCGCGACGCGTAAGCGTCCACCAGCGACTTCCGCGACGCGCGCGGCTTCCTCGACGGGAGCCGCGCGCGTCGTGCTTTTCCGGGGCGTTCGGCGCATATGCTGTCCCAGAACCCAGGGGTGACATGACAGAGCAGGATGCGCCCTCGGCGCGAACGGGCACCGCGCCCGACGAGATCGACACCGTCTCCGGCGCCGAGGCGACCACGACCGGCGACGCGGCCCCGGCACGGCCGAAGCGCACGAAGCTGCGCGGCTGGCGCGCGTTCGTGCGGGATGTCCTGCTCATCCTGGTCGCCGCCGTCGTCATCTCGTTCCTGATCAAGACGTTCCTGATCCGGTCGTTCTACATCCCGTCGGAGTCGATGATGAACACCCTCGAGGTGAACGACCGCATCATCGTCAACGAGCTGGTGCCCGACCTCGTGCCGATCGAACGCGGCGACATCGTCGTGTTCCGCGACCCGGGCGGCTGGCTCCCCCCGGAGCCGCCGGCGGCGGAGCAGAACCCGGTCGTCTCGTTCTTCGACTGGCTGCTGTCGATCGTCGGCCTCACCGCCCCCGACTCGAACGACCACCTCATCAAGCGCGTCATCGGCCTCCCCGGCGACGTCGTGGCCTGCTGCAACGAGTTCGGCCAGATGACGGTGAACGGCGTGCCGCTCGACGAGGTCGACCTGTACGTCGTCCTGCCCGACGGCGTCACGAAGGTCTCGCGCGACGACTTCGAGGTCACCGTGCCCGAGGACTCGCTCTGGGTGATGGGCGACAACCGGTACAACTCGCAGGATTCCCGCTACCAGCAGGACACGCCGAGCGAGGGTTTCGTGCCCTTCGACCATGTCGTCGGCCGCGCCATCCTGATCTCCTGGCCGATCGACCGCTGGACCTGGCTCGACAACTACCCGATCGTCTTCTCGGGCGTCGACGAGGGCGCCGGCACGTCGCAGGACGAACAGCCGACCCCCGAGCCGACTCCGACCCCGACCGGGTGAGCGCGACCGGATGACCTCGACAGTTCCCACGCTCCGCCACGAGCGCGCCCTGCTGCGCGAGGGTGCGCGGCTCGTGATCGGCATGGATGAGGTGGGTCGCGGCGCGATCGCCGGTCCGGTCGCCGTGGGGCTGGGCATCGTCGACCTCGCCACCGGCACCGCGCCCGTCGGTCTGAAGGACTCGAAGCTGCTGCCCGAGCCGAAGCGCGAGGAGCTGCAGCCGAAGGTCGCCCGCTGGGTGCGTCACGGCGCGGTCGGGATGGCGTCGAACGAGCGCATCGAGCGGATCGGCATCATCGCCGCCCTCGGCCTCGCGGCGAGACGCGCGATCGACGCCGTGCGGGACCAGGGCGTCGACCTCACCGGGGCCGTCGTGCTGCTCGACGGCTCGCACGACTGGCTCTCGCCCGCGATCGACCGGGCCCTGCCGGTCGTCATGCGGGTCAAGGCCGACCGCACCTGCGCGGCGGTGGCGGCGGCTTCCGTTCTGGCGAAGGTGCACCGTGACCGGCTGATGATCGCGAACGACGCCGTGCACCCCGGCTACCTCTGGACGTCGAACAAGGGCTACGCGAGCGCCGAGCACTACGCCGGCATCGAACGCGTCGGCGCGAGCCCCCTCCACCGCTGGAGCTGGCTCAAGCAGCCCGGCCTGTTCTCTCTCAGCGAGTCGGTCGAGGAGATCGCCTAGCTAGACTGGTTCGAATGGACGAGGACGAGTTCGAGGACTACGACCGCGAGGTCGAGCTGGCGCTCTACAAGGAGTACCGCGACATCGTCGGCCAGTTCCGCTACGTCGTCGAGACCGAGCGGCGCTTCTACCTCGCCAACGAGGTCACGCTCGAGCGCAAGGA
Source organism: uncultured Schumannella sp. (assembly GCA_964586645.1). GTDB lineage: Bacteria > Actinomycetota > Actinomycetes > Actinomycetales > Microbacteriaceae > Pseudolysinimonas_A. The sequence goes on along the minus strand of CAZPJC010000315.1, from coordinate 147 downwards.
CACCGAGCACGACTTCTACTTCGAGCTCACGATGAGCGACGTCTGGGTGTGGGATGTCTACCGCTCCGACCGCTTCGTGAAGAGCGTGCGGGTGCTCACCTTCAAGGACGTCAACGTCGAGGAGCGCGCCGACAAGGATCTCGAGCT
>CAZPJC010000314.1:0-2041 GCA_964586645.1 uncultured Schumannella sp. | reverse complement strand
GGCTTCGTCATCATGGCCCGCACCGACATCCGCGGGGTCGAGGGGCTGCAGGCGGCGCTCGACCGCGCGAAGGCGCTCGTGGATGCCGGCGCCGATGCGATCTTCGCCGAGGCGATGGCCGACCTGTCCGAGTTCGAGGCGATGCGCGCCGCCGTGGATGTGCCGATCCTCGCCAACATGACGGAGTTCGGCAAGAGCGACCTGTTCACGGTCCAGCAGTTGCAGGATGTCGGCGTGAACATGGTGATCTTCCCGGTGTCGCTGCAGCGCATCGCGATGGGCGCCATCGAGCGCGCCCTGGATGCGCTCGCGACCGAGGGGTCGCTCGCCTCGCAGGTGCCGCTCATGCAGACCCGCGCCCGCCTCTACGAGATCGTCGACTACGCCGCCTACGGCGAGTTCGACGCCGACGTCTTCACTTTCGATCTGACGAACAACAGGAGCTGACATGACCGACCCCGACATCAAGAAGGGCCTCGCGGGCGTCGTCGTCGACACCACGGCCGTCTCGAAGGTCAACCCCGAGACCAATTCGCTGCTCTACCGCGGCTACCCCGTGCAGGATCTCGCGGCGAACTGCACGTTCGAGGAGGTCGCCTACCTGCTCTGGAACGGCGAGCTCCCCGATCCGGCGCAGCTCGCGGCGTTCGAGCAGCTCGAGCGTTCGCGCCGTCACCTGCCGGAGGTCGCGAAGCACGTGATCGACCTGCTTCCCGTCGACGCGCACCCGATGGATGTCGTGCGCACCGCCGTCAGCGCGATCGGCGCCGCCGACCCGACCGCCGCCGACTCCTCGCCGGAGGCCAACCTCGACAAGGCGATCACGCTGTTCGCCCAGCTGCCGGCGATCGTCGCCTACATCCAGCGCCGTCGGCGCGGCCTCGACCTCGTCGAACCGCGCGACGACCTCGGCTACTCGGCGAACTTCCTGCACATGACGTTCGGCGAGGTGCCCGACCTCGTCGTCGTGACGGCGTTCGACGTGTCGATGATCCTGTACGCCGAGCACTCGTTCAACGCGTCGACCTTCACGGCCCGTGTCGTCACGTCGACGCTCGCCGACCTTTACTCCGCCGTGACGGCGGCGATCGGCGCGCTCAAGGGACCGCTGCACGGCGGGGCCAACGAGGCGGTCATGCACATCTTCGACGAGATCGGCACGGCGGATGCGGCGGTGGCCTGGCTCGACACGGCGCTCGCCGAGAAGCGCAAGATCATGGGATTCGGACACCGCGTCTACAAGAACGGCGACTCGCGCGTGCCGACGATGAAGGCGTCGCTCGACACCCTCATCCAGGAGTACGACCGCCCCGATCTCGGCGAGCTGTACGACACGCTCGCCGCGGCGATGGACGAGAAGAAGGGCATCAAGCCCAACCTCGACTACCCGTCCGGTCCGGCGTACCACCTCATCGGCTTCGAGACCGAGCTGTTCACGCCGCTCTTCGTCGCCGCGCGGGTCACCGGCTGGACGGCGCACATCCGCGAGCAGCTCGAGGCGAACGCGCTCATCCGTCCGCTCTCGCTCTACGTCGGACCCGAGCAGCGCGCCGTGCCGCCCTCCGCGGGTTGAGTGCCGCGTAGCGGTGTATCGAAACCCCTGACCGCAAGACCCGCCTCCGTATTCCCGGCGGGTGTACCGTCCGGTCATGTCCCGAATCGTGGCGGTGGCGCCCGCGCTGCCGCCGTACGCGTACCCGCAGTCCGAGATCACCGCCGAGCTGTCGGGGCTGATCACGCACGACGCGTCGAAGCGCGCCGTGCTCGAGCGCTTCCACGCGGCGAGCGGCATCGGCACCCGGCACACCGTGCTGCCGCTCGAGCAGTATCGCGACCTGCACTCGTTCGGCGACGCCAACGACATCTGGATCCAAGAGGGGACGGCCCTCGCCGCCCGCGCCGTCGGGGACGCCCTCCGCACCGCCGGGCTGCGACCCGAGGATGTCGACTACCTGTTCTTCACCTCGGTGACCGGCATCGCGGCGCCGTCGATCGACGCCCGGCTCGTGCCCGCCCTCGGCCTGCGCGGCAACGTCAAGCG
>CAZPJC010000313.1:0-2049 GCA_964586645.1 uncultured Schumannella sp. | reverse complement strand
CTTGCCGGCGATGCCGACGACGAAGCGCACCGGGTTGCCGTTCCAGTCGATCGGCGCGTCGTAGCGGATGATCGCGAGGGCGGAGCTGAGGATGCCGTCCTTCGCCTCGTTCGTGCCGTGCGGGATCGCCAAGAAGTTGCCCATGTAGGTGGACACCGACTCCTCCCGGTCGAACATCGCGTCGGCGTAGGCCTGCGTGACGGACCCGGAGTCGACGAGCAGCTTGCCGACCTCGCGGATGGCGTCGTCGCGGGTGGTCGCGGCGCCCGACAGCTTGATGCGGTCGAGGTCGAGGACGTTGGTCATGGGGTTCCTTCCCGGGTGGCTGGATGCGGGCCGAGTGCGGGGCGGGAGTTCGACTCGCCGCCCCGCACCCATCCTGCTACTCGATGGTGATTACTTCTTCGCCTTCTGGCCCTCGGCGACGGTCGCGACGACCTCGTCGTAGGCCGGGCTGTTCATGAAGTTGTCCACCGAGACGTGGACTGCCTTCGGCTCGTGCTCCTTGGCACGGTTCGTGAGCTCGCGCTGCGTGATCACGAGATCCGCGGTGCCGTCGAGGTTCGCGATCGCCTTGTTGGTGACCGTGACCCCGGTGACGCCGGCATCCTTCAGCTTCTTGCGCAGCACCGTCGCGCCCATCGCGCTCGAACCCATGCCCGCGTCGCAGGCGAACACGATGTTCGAGATCGTCCCGGCCGCCGCGGCGCCCGCGAGACCCGAGAGCACCGAGCTGGACTTGCCCTTGTTGGCCTCGGTCTGCGCGATCGCGGCCGCGAAGTCGGAGTCCGCCGCGGCGAGGTCACGCGACCGGCTCGCGCGCAGGATGACTGCGGCGATCAGGAAGGTGACGGCTGCCGACAGGATCACCGAGAGCGTGACCCCGAGCAGGCTGTCCGGGGGCGTGGAGATGTAGACCGCGAAGATCGACCCCGGCGACGCCGGCGAGCGCAGCCCCGAGTTGAAGATCACGTTGGTGAGCACGCCGGTCGCGCCGCCGCCGATCATCGCGAGGATGAGGATCGGCTTCGCGAGAACGTACGGGAAGTACACCTCGTGGATGCCGCCCAGGAACTGGATGATGAAGGCACCGGGAGCGGTGGCCCGCGCCGCGCCGACACCGAACACCGTGATCGCGAGCAGCAGCCCCGCGCCCGGACCGGGGTTCGCCTCGACCAGGAAGAGCAGGCTCTTGCCGCTCTCGAGCGCCTGCTCCGTGCCCAGCGGCGTGAACACGCCGTGGTTGATCGCGTTGTTGAGGAACAGCACCTTCGCCGGCTCGACCAGGATCGACGCGAGCGGGATGAGGCCCGTCTCGATCAGCCAGCCGACCGCACCGCCCAGGACATCGGTGATGAACTTCATCACCGGCGCGAGGAGCCAGAACGCGGCCATCGCGAGGATGAACCCGAGGATGCCCGACGAGAAGTTGTCGACGAGCATCTCGAAGCCCGCCTTGACCTTCCCGGCCCAGATCTTGTCGACCTGCTTGAGGATCCACGCGGCGAGCGGCCCGCAGATCATCGCGCCGAGGAACATGATCGTGCCGGAGGCGCCGACGATCACGCCCATCGCCACGACGGCGCCGATGACTCCACCGCGGTGGCCGTAGACCATCCGGCCTCCGGTGAAGGCGATCAGCACCGGGAGCAGATACGTGATGATCGGGCCGACGAGTCCGACGTAGTTCGTGCCGTCGAAGTCGCCGCCGCCGAGGATCGGCGATCCTTCCCAGCGCCAGGCCTCGACCGGCCCGTTGAACCCGACCCAGCCGGTCGGGATGAACAGGGCGGTGATGAGACCCCAGGCGATGAACGCCGCGATGTTGGGCATGATCATGCCCGAGAGGAAGGTGCCGAACTTCTGCACCCTCACGCGGACGCCTCCCGGCGCCGCTGCGGTTGACGTCGTTGTCATGAGTTGTATGTCTCCTTCTGTTGGGGTGGTGCGTACTACGTGGGGGTGGATCAGGCGGGGGTCAGTGCTTCGACCGCGGCACGGGCGCCGGCGGCGTCCTCCGCGGCGAGGGCCTTCCCGGCCGCGTCGCGC
>CAZPJC010000312.1:0-2062 GCA_964586645.1 uncultured Schumannella sp. | reverse complement strand
TTCGTCATCCGCTTCCAGCGCTCGTCGCCGGTCTGCACGTAGCGGGTGTGCAGGATCGCGACGACCAGTCCCAGGCCCAGCGTGAGCGGCACGAGCACGAAGTGGTACACGGTCGTGATCCCGAACTGCCAGCGGGCGATGTCGAGCGGGTCCACGGTTCTCCTTCCGGCGCCGCGACTCGGCGCGCTCAGCCAGGTTCGCGAAGTGCCGGGCGGGGCCCCAGGGTCGAAGGTCCCCTCGCGGAATTTCTACGTCCTGTAGAACTTATTTCTACTCCATGTAGAAGTAGTTCGACAGGGCGTAGAATCACTGAGTGGGCAGCGTGAGAACGACCGGGCTGGGACAACTCGAGCGCACGGTCATGCAGGCGCTGTGGGATGCGGCCGCGCCGCTCTCCGCGTACGACCTCCTCCCGGGCCTCGCCGGCGCCGACTCGGGCAGGCCGCTGGCCGCCACGACCGTGCTCACGGTGCTCAGCCGGCTCGAGAAGAAGGGCTTCGTGAGCGCCGACCGCACGTCCCGGCCGCACCGCTACACGGCGATCGCCTCGCGCGAAGACCACGTCGTCGAACTCATGCACGAGGTGCTCGGCGACGCCGCGGACCGGCAGGCCGTGCTCGAGCGCTTCGTCGGCGGCGTGTCGGCGGCGGACGCCCAGCTGCTGCGCAGCATCCTCGACCGCCGCTGATGGGAGCCGACTCCGCGACCGCCGGGCTCGCGGCGAGCGCCCTCGCCGTCGTCGCCCTCGCCCTCGCGGCCCCCGTGCCGATCCTGCTCGCCCGGGCGTCGTGGCCCACGCAGGCGCCGGCCCGCGCCCTCGTGCTCTGGCAGCTGATCGCCCTCGCCGGCGGGTTCTCGATGATCGGGGCGCTGGTCGCCGCAGGGATCGCCCTCGCCCCGGTGCACACCCTCGGCGGCGGCATCCTGATCGGGATCGCCGTCGGACTCGCCGGTCACCTGCTCGGGCATCTCGCCGCGACGGTGGTCTCGGTCGCGCGCTCGCGTCGGCGGCATCGCACCCTGCTCGACCTGCTGACCTCGCCCGACCCGTCGCGCCCGCAGACCCTCATCCTCGATGCGGCCACCCCGGTCGCGTACTGCCTGCCCGCCGGCTTCTCGTCGATCACCGTGCTGTCCCGCGGGCTGCTCGACCGCCTCCCGCCCGCCGAGCTCGCCGCCGTGATCGCGCACGAGCGCGCCCACCTCACCCAGCGGCACGACATCGTGCTCGTCGCCTTCCGGGCCTGGCACTCGGCGCTGCCGTGGTTCCCGATCGCCGCCCGCGCCGCCGAGGAGGTCGCGGTGCTCGTCGAACTGCTCGCCGACGACGGGGCCCGGCGCACGACCCCCGACCACGTGCTCGCCCGCGCGATCGCGACGGTCTCGACCGCCCACGCGACCGACTTCGTGGATGCCGGCGGCCCGCCGCCGCGCAGCACCCGAGACCGACTGCGACGACTCACCGCGGGTTGAGTGCCCGCGGAGCGGGTGTATCGAAACCCGTCCACGGGTGACCCGGGGTGGGTTTCGATACACCGGGCTGCGCCCGGCACTCAACCCGCGGAAGGGGCCTCAGTTCGAGCGATACACCGAGCGGGCGTAGTCGTGGTACGGCGCGGGGGCGACCGTCGCGCGGATCTTCACCTGGCGGTGGTTCTGGTCGACCTGCGGCTTCGCCGAGATCGGGTTCTCGCCCCAGACGACCTCGACGATCGACCCCTCCTCGACGGCGATGTCGACGGTCGCGAGCGACATGTACAGCTGGTCGTAGGCGATGTAGCCGGCATCCGTCGAGATGCCGACCTGCTTCCCGCCCTGCTCAACGATGTCCATCTGGTAGAAGCCGTAGCGCGCCTTCGGGAAGTCGAGGAACTTCGCCGGGGTGCCCGGCTCGATCTGCGACTTGACGACGTCGGCGACATCCTCCGGGTTCCAGAGCAGCGTGACCTTGCGGCGGGCCGGGGCGGCGGCGATCTTCTCCAGCGCCTCGCGGCCGTGGAAGTCGTGGTCGAACTTGACCGACTTGCCGAGGCCGAGGTCGAACGGCGTGAACTGGTAGTCG
>CAZPJC010000311.1:0-2120 GCA_964586645.1 uncultured Schumannella sp. | reverse complement strand
CCCGGTCTGGTCGGCGATCGCGGTGCCCGAGACGATCAGGGCGTAGTAGAGAACGACCCAGCTGACGACCTGACCGACGGAGAGCGCTGCGAGCCGCCAGCCGCGCTCCCGCCGGCCGGTGGTCGGGGCGGAGGGCGCGGACATCACTGAGAGGCTAGCCGCGTGCGAAACCCGCGGGTAAACTCCGGGTCACGATTCGGGGTGAGCGGGTGACCTCGCCGATCAGCCAGCCGAAGGTGATCGCGTGATACGTGTAGTCGGAGCTCGGCTGGATTCGAGCTGTCTCGATCGTCGCTCCTCCCCGAGACTTGGTCCTGTGATCAGGACCCTCTTCTTCTCGGTGTGGAACCGGGTCGGTGGCGCCTTCGTCGCGTGGCGCACCCGCCGGCGGGACGCCGCCGCTTGGACGCCAGAACGCGAAGCGGAAGCGCGGCGCGTGCAGGACGAGTTCGACTCGATGCCGCCCGAGCGTCGCCCGCTCCGCGAAATCGAGCGGGCGATCATCCGAATGGCGGTTGACGAGCTCACGGTTGGCCGCGCCGAGGCAGAAGCTCAACTGACCGTCGCGACGTATGGCGGATTGGCCCACTCCGGAACTCACGTCTGCTTCATGATCGACGTTCCGGACAGCGCGCCGAGGATACCGGCGGGGTATGGCAGCCCGATCGACCTCGACGTCGATCTGGAGGGCTCGACTGTCATGTCGAGCATCCAGGTCTTCATCCAAGACGGTCGCCTCCACTCCGTCGATCTGACCGAGATCGATGAGGATGACGATCTCAGCGGCACGCGATGGCCCGCGCTCTCTCGGATCCACCCCTACCGTTGGGACTCCGCGCCCTGAGACCCTCGGGCGACCCCGACGTGAGTGTCTCGACGATGCGGGGCGCGGATCTCACCGTTGACCGACAATCAACCCCCGGCGCCGTCCGACCCGATTCCGTAGGGTCAAATCATGGCTGACACGGTTGTGCACGATGAGTCCGGATCCCGCTTCGTTCTGATGCGCGGCGACCAGGAGCTGGGTGAGGCGGCCTACATCACCCGCGAAGACGGCGGCATCGTCTTCACCCACACCGAGATCGATCAGAACCTGCAGGAGCGCGGCCTCGGCTCTACGCTCGTGAAGGGTGCGCTCGACCAGCTGCGCACGTCGACGGATGTCCGCATCGGTGCGACCTGCCCGTTCGTGCGGAAGTACCTCGCCGAGCACCCTGAGTACGAGGATCTGACCTCGCGCTGAACATCGTTCAGACGAGCGTCAACTCGCGCGCACTCTGAGAGATGTACGCAAAACTCTGAGGTACCGCAGGCCGGGGATCCATGTCGACCAGATCAAAGGGTTCTGCAAACCGCGTCGCCGCGCCCACAACTATCGCAACAGCGGCCGAAGAGTCGGCGTAATAGTCGAAGAAGTCGTCCCGATCAATGACCCCGCGACCCCCGTACTGGGCCCAGATCACCCGCGGTTCGGCCTGCACGATTTCTTCGACTGAGAACTTCCCGATGACTTGGCTCACGGGAGCCGTGGCGTAGACCCAAACCTCGCGGATGTCGTCAGCTAGGCGGCGCTTCCGAAACTCAACGCTCTTCTCACCGTCCATGATCGCTTCGGCGAATCGAGGGTGAATTGCCATCAAGGCCACGCGTTCAGCTGCGTCTCGACCCATCGGATGCCCTCCCCAGACTTCACGCGAACAATCGATTGAGGCCAGCTCGTTACGACACTATGCGCCTGAAGCTCGACTAGACCCCAAGGCGGCTCGATGAAGCGATCGTGTCGAAACAAGATCGTGAGGACCTCGGCGCCATCATTGTGGAGGCTGCCGACATCTTGTTCCGAGTAGACAGTTCGCTTGAACGAGAGACCGATCGTTTCGAGTGGGTCGGCGGATCGGTGCGACTGCTCTGCAACCCCAACCGCCATCACTGCGCCATCACCACGGACCTTTCCCTGCGAACGGTAGAAGAGAATCGTCGCTCCCGGCTCGATCTCTTTGACCTTCGAGTTGCAGAGGTAAGCCTTGCGGATCGCGTTACCGTGCGCACCCGTCGTAGTTGCGGTGGTGACGTCCCCTAGGGTGGTGGACTTTCCGGCAGGGTCGTCGGCGTCGTAGACG
>CAZPJC010000310.1:0-2178 GCA_964586645.1 uncultured Schumannella sp. | reverse complement strand
ACCTGCGCTTCTCGTACGCGCTCGGCGACGACGACATCCGCGAGGGCGTCTCCCGCCTGCAGCGCCTCTTCGCCTAGGCGATCGCGGCGCGACCGGTCGCGACCACCTCCGCGGCCACCGCGTCGAGGAGCGGCGAGCGCAGGTTCCACTGCTGCCAGAACAGCGGCACGTCGAGGTGACGGGTGTCATCGAAGACGACGGTGCCGTCCGCCTGCGCGTCGGGCAGCATGCCCCAGCCGAGCCCCAGTCGCACGGCGAGCGCGAAGTCGGCGGAGGCGGGGACGACGTGCCGCGGCGGCTCGAGCCGCCGCCGGGTCGCGCGGCGCAGGTAGTCCGCCTGCAGCTGGTCCTTCTCATCGAACACGACGACCGGGGCCACGGCGAGGGCGGCCGGACCGGCCCCGCCGGCGAACCAGCGGTCGACGAATCCCGGTGCCGCCCGCGGACGGTAGCGCACCCGCCCGAGCCGAGTCGAGGTGCAGCCCGGAACGGGCGCGGCCTGCGAGGTCACCGCCGCCATCACGGTGCCCGAGGCGAGCCACCCGGCGGTGTGGTCCTGATCGTCGCGGTGGATCTCGAAGACGACGGGATGCTCGCGGGCGACCCGCTCGAGGGCGGGCAGGATCCAGGTCGCGAGGGAGTCGGCGTTGACGGCGATCGGGATCGTGGAGATGTCGTCGGAGCCGGCGCCGAGGGCCTGGTCGGCTTCGTGCTCGAGGAGCGCGAGCTGTCGCGCCATCCGCACGAGCGCCTCGCCGGGGCCGGTCGGCCGGGCGGGCTTGGTGCGCACGACGAGGACGCGACCGACCTGCTCCTCGAACGCGCGCAGGCGCTGGCTGACGGCGGATGGGGTGACCCGCAACCGACGGGCGGCCGCGTCGAGGGTGCCCTCCTCGACGACGGCCAGCAGGGTCGCGAGGTGCTCGCTGTCGTACCTCATCAACAGGAAGGCTAACGGTCGGGCAGAATCCTTCGCTGTACTGACGGTGCGGGCGAGACCTACCGTCGGCTCGTGACCGCTCCGCTCCTCGCCGCCCTGGCCGGCCTCGGCCTCGGCCTGTCGCTCATCGTCGCGATCGGCGCACAGAACGCGTTCGTGCTGCGGCAGGGGCTGCGCCGCGACCACGTGCTCGCCGTGGTGCTCGTCTGCGCCCTCTCCGACGCGGTGCTGATCGCGGTCGGCGTCGCCGGCGGCGGGGCGCTGTTCGCCGCGGTGCCCTGGCTCGTCGACGTGATCCGCTGGGCGGGGGCGGCATTCCTCGCGACGTACGGAGTGCTCGCCGCGATCCGTGCCCTGCGGCGGCCGCGCCCGGATGCCGCAGGGCTCCGCGCGGGCACCGCCACCGGGGCGGGCCTCGGCGCCGCGATCGCCACCTGCCTCGCCCTCACCTGGCTCAACCCGCACGTCTACCTCGACACCGTGCTCCTGCTCGGCTCCGTCGCCTCGACCCACCACGAGAACCGCTGGTTCTTCGCAGCCGGAGCGGTCATCGGCAGCATCCTCTGGTTCACGGCACTCGGTTTCGGGGCCCGGACGCTCGCCCCGCTGTTCGCGAGACCGCTCGCCTGGCGCGTACTCGACGCCGTCATCGCGCTCGTCATGATCACCCTCGCGGTGCTGCTCGTCGTCGGCTGACACCCGCCGTCCGGTGCGCGAGGGACCTAGGGTGGCGGGATGGCCCTCCGCTTCGAAGAGCTGGACTGGCAGGAGACGCCGATGGGCGACCTGTTCCTGCGGCGACGGCTCGAGCCCACGCTCGGGGTGGATGTCTACGAGGTGAAGCTCGGCGACGAATACCTCATGTCGAGCCTGTTCACCGAGGCGGAGGAGCAGCTCGCGCATCTCGGGCTCGCCCCGCTCGACGGCAGTGACCTGGCCGTGCTGGTCGGCGGCCTGGGGTTGGGCTACACCGCGGTGGCGGCCCTGTCGCACGACTCCGTCGAGTCGATGACGGTCGTGGATGCGCTGCCGGCGGTGATCGACTGGCACGAGCGCGGGCTGCTGCCGGTGTCGGCGCAGCTGACCGGCGATCCGCGCACGACGCTCGTGCTCGACGACTTCTTCGCGCTCATGCGGCGCGAGCCCGAGGCGCGGTACGACGCGATCCTGCTGGATGTCGACCACTCCCCGCGGCACTCGCTCGACCCGTCGCACGCCGACCTCTACACGCCGGACGG
>CAZPJC010000309.1:0-2201 GCA_964586645.1 uncultured Schumannella sp. | reverse complement strand
CTGGATCGCGCAGGGCGTGAAGATCTTCCGCGTCGACAACCCGCACACCAAGCCGCTGTGGTTCTGGGAGTGGCTGCTCGCGCGGGTCGCGCAGGCGCATCCGGATGTCGTCTTCCTCGCCGAGGCGTTCACTCGTCCGGCGATGCTGCACTCGCTCGCCGAGGCCGGCTTCCAGCAGTCGTACACGTACTTCACCTGGCGCAACACGAAGGAGGAGCTCGAGGAGTTCCTCACCGGACTGGCGACCGAGTCGGCGGACTACCTGCACCCGAACCTGTTCGTGAACACCCCGGACATCCTCACCGCCTATCTGCAGTTCGGCGGGCCCGCGGCGTACAAGATCCGCGCCGCGATCGCCGCGACGGCGTCGCCGTCCTGGGGGGTGTACGCCGGCTACGAACTCTTCGAGGACGTCGCACGCCCGGGCAGCGAGGAGAACATCGACAACGAGAAGTACGAGTACAAGGCGCGGGACTGGGCGCTCGCGGAGAAGACCGGGCGCTCGCTCGCCCCGTACCTCACCCTGCTCAACACGATCCGGCGCGAGCATCCCGCGCTCGCGCAGCTGCGCAACCTGCGCGTGCACTGGAGCGACGACGACTCGATCCTCGTGTACACCAAGCACCTCGCCGCCGAGTTCTCGCCGACCGGCCGGGCCGACGGGATCATCGTCGTCGCCAACGTCGACCCGCACTCGGTGCGCGAGACGACCGTGCACCTCGACCTCACCCGGCTCGGGCTCACCCCCGGCACCCCGTTCGACGTGCGCGAACTCGTGACCGGGCAGCGCTGGACGTGGGGCGACTCGAACTTCGTGCGCCTCGACGCCTTCACCGAACCCGTGCACGTGCTCGCGGTCGAGTACCCGACAGCGAAGAAGGCCTGATGCCCCCCGCCAAGCGCCGTACCGAGCCGGCCGACGTGAAGTCCGACGCCGCGAAGACCGTGTTGCCCGACCTCGACCCGGGACTCGTCGCGTCGCTCGTCTCGGCGACTCATCCCAGCCCGCACGACTGGCTCGGCGCGCACGAGCTGCCCGGCGGGGAGTGGGTCATCCGCGCGGTGCGTCCGCTCGCGAAGTCGGTCACCGCGATCCGAGCGGATGCCACGCGCGTGCCGCTCGCGCACGTCGCCGACGGGCTGTGGCAGGGCGTCGCCCCCGGACCGGGACAGGCGTACGACCTCGAGACGACCTACGACGGCGGGCCCGACTGGATCACCGGAGACCCGTACCGCTTCGTGCCGAGCGTCGGCGAGATCGACCTGTACCTGTGGGGCGAGGGCCGCCACGAGCAGATCTGGCAGGTGCTCGGGTCGCACTACCGGCCGCACGAGGACGTCGAGGGCACGAGCTTCTCGGTGTGGGCGCCACACGCCCGCGCCGTGCGGGTCGTCGGCGACTTCAACTCCTGGTCGGGGCTGTCGCATGCGATGCGCCGGCTCGACGCGAACGGCGTGTGGGAGCTGTTCATCCCCGGGCTCACCCCCGGCTCGAACTACAAGTTCGAGATCCTCACGGCCGCGGGCGAATGGGTGACGCGCGCCGACCCGATGGCGCGCTACACCGAGGTGCCGCCCGCGACGGGATCGAAGATCGGCCAGACCCTCCACGAGTGGCACGACTCGACGTGGCTCGCGCAGCGCGCCGCGCACGACCCGCACAACTCGGCGATGAGCGTCTACGAGATGCACCTCGGCTCCTGGCGCCCGGGTCTGGGCTACCGCGAGCTCGCCGACCAGCTGATCGAGTACATCCACGAGACGGGCTTCACGCACGTCGAGTTCCTCCCGGTCGCCGAGCATCCCTACGGACCCAGCTGGGGCTACCAGGTGACCGGCTACTACGCGCCCACCTCGCGCTTCGGGCATCCCGACGATTTCAAGTACCTCGTCGACCGGCTGCACCAGGCCTCGATCGGCGTCCTCGTCGACTGGGTGCCCGCGCACTTCCCGAAGGACGAGTGGGCGCTCGCGAAGTTCGACGGCCAGGCACTGTACGAGCACTCCGACCCGCGTCGCGGCGAGCAGCCCGACTGGGGAACCCTGGTCTTCGACTTCGGGCAGTCGCAGGTGCGCAACTTCCTCGTCGCGAACGCCCTGTACTGGCTCGAGGAGTTCCACATCGACGGCCTCCGGGGCGACGCCGTCGCGAGCATGCTCTACCTCGACTACTCGCGCGAGGAGGGGCAGTGGCTGCCCAA
>CAZPJC010000308.1:0-2215 GCA_964586645.1 uncultured Schumannella sp. | reverse complement strand
GTCGCGTCGGCGAAGCGCTGGTTGACCGACACGTACGAGTCCCACCAGTCGCGGTGGTACGTGGCCGGCACGATGACGTCGTGGTACAGCGGCCAGATCGTGTCGTTGCTGAAGCCCTCGTAGTAGTCCTCGAGCTCGGCGGCCGAGAGCGAGAGCGGGACGATGCGGATGCCGTCGTGCGTGAACGGGGCGAGCTCGACATCCGGCTGACCGGCCCAGCCGACCCACGCGCCGTCGGCGAGGCGCATCACGGGTTCGAGCGCCGTGACCAACCCGCCCGGCGACTGCTTCCAGACGGAGGAACCGTCTTCGGCGACGACGTGATCGACCGGGAGGCGATTGGAGACGACGACGAAAGCGAAACGCTCGTCGGTCATCTTCCCGACCGTAGCAGCCGCCCCTGGGAGCCCGAACCGCTGGCGCGAGGGCTCCGAACCCGGTAAGCGGACGTCCTCCGGAGTTCCTCAGACTGTCACACGCCGGACACACTGCCGCGTTAGGTTGGGACGCGATGATTCAGATCGGCATGAGCACCTCCTGCAACTTCCCGATGGGAGTGGAGCAGTCGTTCAAGCTCGCCCGTCTTGCGGGATACGACGGGCTCGAGGTCATGGTGACGACCGATCCGGTCTCCCGGGATGCCGCCGCCATCAGCCAGCTCATCGAGCGCTACGAACTCCCCGTGCTCTCCGTGCACGCCCCGTCGCTGTTCTGGATGCAGCTGATCGGCGGCCGCGACGCCCAGGTGAAGCTCGAGAAGTCGGCCGAGCTCGCCGCGTCGGTCGGCGCGACGTCGGTCGTCGTGCACCCGCCGTTCCGGTGGGAGTCGAGCTACGCGAAGAACTTCGAGCGCATCGTGCGGCAGACCGCCGCCAACACGGGCGTCGAGATCTGCGTCGAGAACATGTTCCCGTGGAAGGTCGCCCACAAGAACCTGAAGGCCTACGCGCCGAGCCCCGACCCGCTCGACCTCGACGTCGACGCGATGACCCTCGACTTCTCGCACGCCTCGCTCACCGGTCGCGACTCGCTCGAGTACGCGATGGCGATGGGCGACAAACTGCGCCACATCCACCTCTGCGACGGCATCCGCTCGGTCGACGACGGCAACATGCACGACGAGCACCTCGTCCCCGGCCGCGGCACGCAGCCGGTCGCCGAGACGCTCCGGTACCTCGTCGAGAGCGGCTTCAGCGGTCACGTCGTCGCCGAGATCGGCCTGCACAAGATCCGCAACGCGCAGGTGCGCCTCGACATGCTCGTCGAGACCGTCGCGTTCGCGAAGGAGCACCTCGGCGGCGAGCACGCGACGCGCGAGCCCATCGCCGTCGGCGCGGCCCGCATCAACGGGCGCAGCGTCCGGCGCGCCCGCAAGGCCGCCTCGCGCTCCTGAGTCAACCCGTTCTCGCGTTCACCGCCCCGCGGTAGCGTGAAGTCCTACCTGGGAGGCCGGATGCGCAAGTTCATCTTCAACTTCAGCGTGCTGAGTTCGCTCTTCGGCGCCGTCGGTCTCGTGCGGACCACGACGCAGGGCCCGCGCGACTGGCGGCTGATCTTGATGTGGATCGCCTGGGGGATCAATGTCGCGATCGCCGTCGGCACCGTCGCGGAGAACGCCAAGGATCACGAACTGGAGGAGTGGTGATGTACGGACCCGGACCCGGATGGGGTTTCCTCGGCGGCCTCTGGCACGTCGGCGCGTTCCTGGGCGGCCTCGTCCTCACGGCCGCGCTGATCGCCCTCGCGATCCTGCTCGTGCGCTACCTCGTCGTCGCGACGCGCGCTGCGCAGCTCTACGTGGACGCGCACAGCGCTCCCGGCACCGCGCCCGCCGCGACCGAACCGCCGCCCGCCACCCCGACCGCGCCGACCGCCGCGCCCGCGCCCGCCGCGAAGCCGGCCCCGCGTCCGCGCACCCCGAAGACGCCGCCCGCCGCGCTCTGACCGGGCCGGCATCCTCCGATCGCTAGGCGAGGAAGCCGCGCAGCAGCACGGCGGAGGCCTCGAGGTGCTCGTGCATCGCCTCGACCGCGCCCTGCTCGTTGCCGGCGAGGATCGCGAACACGATCGCCTCGTGCTGGCGGTTGGAGTGCTCGATCGTGCGGGCGAGCAGCGGGAAGGTGTCGAGCAGCTCGTTGACCCGTGACCGGTTGTCGGCGAGCAGGGTGACGAGCGACGGCACCCCGACGATCTCGGCGAACGCGAGGTGCAGCCG
>CAZPJC010000307.1:0-2245 GCA_964586645.1 uncultured Schumannella sp. | reverse complement strand
ACGCCGCGCTGTTCGGCTGCAGCGACTCCCGGCTCGCGGCCGAGATCATCTTCGACAAGGGTCTCGGCGACCTCTTCGTCGTGCGCAACGCCGGGCAGGTCATCTCCGACTCGGCGATCGCGTCGCTCGAGTACGCGGTCGCCGTGCTCGACGTGCCGCTCATCATCGTGCTCGCCCACGACGCCTGCGGTGCCGTGCAGGCCGCGATCGACCTCGACTCCCCCGACTCCGCGCCGCTGCCGCCGCACATCGCGGGGCACATCGCGAGCATCCGTCCCGCCGTTCGCCTCGCCGCCTCGCGCGACCCCGAGGCCGTCGGCAAGGTCCACCTCGAGCAGACCGTGAAGGCCCTCGTCGAGCGCAGCGAACTGATCACCGATGCGATCGCCGCCGGTACGCTGGGAGTCGTCGGCGCGAACTACCGGCTGCTCGAAGGCCGCGTGGTTCCGGATGTCGTCCTCGGCGCGATCGACTCCTGATCCGCCCCGAATCGCCACCGTTCCCCGCCCGCATCAACCGAAAGGCCACGTCGCCGTGAGCACCGCGCCCGCCAACTCCGATTCCGGCTTCCGCATCGAGCACGACACGATGGGCGAGGTGCGGGTTCCCGCCTCCGCCCTGTACAGCGCGCAGACGCAGCGAGCCGTCGAGAACTTCCCGATCTCCGGATCCGGGCTCGAGCCCGGACAGATCGTGGCCCTCGCCCGCATCAAGCGCGCCGCCGCCCTCGTCAACAAGGAGCTCGGCATCCTGGATGCCGCCATCGCCGACTCGATCGTCGCCGCCGCGGACGACGTCATCGGCGGGGCGCACCACGACCAGTTCCCGGTCGACACCTACCAGACCGGGTCGGGCACCTCGTCCAACATGAACATGAACGAGGTGCTCGCGACCCTCGCGACGCAGAAGCTCGGGTCGCCCGTGCACCCGAACGACCACGTCAACATGTCGCAGTCGTCGAACGACGTCTTCCCGACGTCGGTGCACGTCGCCGTGACCGGCGCGCTCGTCAACGACCTCGTGCCCGCGCTCGACCACCTCGCGACCGCGCTCGAGACGAAGGCGGAACTGTGGAAGGGCGTCGTCAAGTCGGGCCGCACCCACCTCATGGACGCGACCCCCGTCACCCTCGGCCAGGAGTTCGGCGGCTACGCCCGCCAGGTGCGCCTCGGCATCGAGCGGGTGCAGGCCGCCCTCCCCCGGGTCGCGGAGGTGCCGCTCGGCGGCACCGCGACCGGCACCGGCATCAACACCCCGAAGGGCTTCTCGCCGAAGGTCATCGCGATCGTCGCCGAGACCTCCGGGCTGCCGATCACCGAGGCGCTCGACCACTTCGAGGCGCAGGGCGCGCGCGACGGGCTCGTCGAGGCCTCCGGCGCGCTGCGCGTCATCGCGGTGTCGCTCACCAAGATCTGCAACGACCTGCGCTGGATGGGCTCGGGCCCGAACACCGGCCTCGCCGAGCTGTCGATCCCCGACCTGCAGCCCGGGTCGTCGATCATGCCCGGCAAGGTCAACCCGGTCATCCCCGAGGCGGTCATCATGGTCGGCGCCCGCGTCATCGGCAACGACGCGACGATCGCCTGGGCCGGCGCCACCGGCAACTTCGAGCTCAACGTCGCGATCCCGGTCATGGGCACGGCGCTGCTCGAGTCGATCCGGCTGCTGTCCAACAGCTCGGTGCTGCTCGCCGACAAGACCGTCGAGGGTCTCGAGGCGAACGTCGAGCGCTCCCGGGCGCTGGCCGAGTCGTCACCGTCGATCGTCACGCCGCTCAACAAGTTCATCGGCTACGAGAACGCCGCGAAGATCGCGAAGCACTCCGTCAAGAACGGGCTCACGGTGCGCGAGGCGACGATCGACCTCGGCTTCGTCGAGCGCGGCGAGATCACCGAGGCCGACCTCGACAAGGCGCTGGATGTCTTGTCGATGACGCACCCCGGCTGAGCCCGGTTTCCGCGCTCGCGGGTGGCACACTCGCGACATGACGCTCGACCGCTCCCGCCGCGCCCGCGCGGCGCGGAAGCGTCGGAAGCGGTTCCTCGCCGCCGACAACGACCTGACGCCCGCCCAGTGGGTCGCCATCCGTGCGGCCTGGGGGTGCTGCGCGTACTGCGGCGGTCCCGATGAGGCCCTGCAGAAGGACTGCGTGCTCCCGCTGTCGCGCGGTGGTCGCTACACGCTCGAGAACGTCGTGCCGGCGTGCCGGTCGTGCAACGCGAGCAAGAGCAACGACGAGGTGACG
>CAZPJC010000306.1:0-2253 GCA_964586645.1 uncultured Schumannella sp. | reverse complement strand
TCGACGATCGCATCCGGCATCGTCGCGGGAGCCTGGAGTGACATTGTCGAACAATCTACCGGATTGTTAGACAATCGGCGAGATCCGGGATCAGGGTGCTGCGCGTCGACGTCGAGTCGCCGAGCGCGGGGGCGCCGCGCGCATGTGGTCGCGGACCCGGGTGAGCACGTCGGCGAGGACCTCGACGTCGGCCGCAGTCAGCGGCGCGAGGAGCAACTCGCGCAGAAGAGCGATGTGGCCGGGGAAGACCCGGGTCAGCAGGTCCCGCCCCGGCGCGGCGATCGTCACGGTGGTCCCGCGGTCGTCGTCGACGGACGGCGCGCGGGTGACGAGGCCGCGTTCCTCGAGGACCTGGGCCTGATAGGTGAGCCCGCTGCGGCTGTACACCACGCCGTCCGCGAGGTCGGTCATCCGGTGGCTGCCCGTGGGGGAGTCGCCCAGGCGCGCCAGGAGCTGGAACTGCACGTAGCTGAGGTCGCCGGCATCCCGCAGCTGCTGCTCGACCGCGTGGCGCAGGAGGCTGCTCACCTCGATGAGCGAGAGGTATGCGCGCAGCTCGCTCGCATCGATCGAGAGCGGGGGGTCTGTCATCCGGTCAGCCTAACATTTGCTCCGAACTCGAAGAACTTGCTACGAAATCGAAGCATTGCTATGGTCGGGGCAGATGCTTCGATTTCGAAGCACGCACGAGAGGAGCACCATCATGAAGGCAGTACGTTTTCACGAGTTCGGGACGCCCGACGTCCTGCGGTACGAAGACGCCGAGAAGCCCGTCGCCGCCGAGGGCGAGGTCCTCATCCGCGTGGCCGGCTCCGCGTTCAACCCGGCCGACAACGGCATCCGGGGTGGCACCCTGCCGATTCCGGTCGAGTTGCCCCACGTGCCGGGCTACGACGTCGCCGGCACTGTCGAGGCGCTCGGGGCGGGGGTGACCGCTTTCGGGGTCGGCGACTCCGTCGTCGGGTTCATCCCGATGGCCGCCGACGGGTCCGCCGCGCAGTACGTCGTCGCGCCGGCGGAGGTGCTGGCCGCGGCTCCCGCGAGTGTCCCGCTGGCCGACGCGGCAGCGCTCCCGTCGGTCGCGCTGACCGCGTGGCAGGCCCTGTTCGACGAAGCGGGCCTCCGCGAGGGCCAGCGCCTGCTCGTGGTCGGTGCCGGGGGCGCCGTCGGCGGCTATGCCGTGCAGCTCGCGAAACGCCGGGGAGCCCAGGTGATCGCCACCGCGAGCCCGAGGAGCCTCGAGGCGGTGCGCGCCGCCGGAGCCGACGAGGTGATCGACCACACCGTCTCGACCGTGCTCGACGCCGTCCGCGAGCCCGTCGACGTGCTGCTCAACCTGGCGCCGATCACCCCCGGGGAGTTCACGTCGCTGGTCGCTCTCGTCCGTGACGGCGGCGTCGTGGTCGCAACGACCGCCTGGATGCCGGCGCCCGGCGACGACGCCCGGGGCGTGCGCGGTGCCGTCATCTACGTGCGCGCCGACGCGCACGAGCTCGCCGAGCTCGTCGCACTCGTCGACCGCGGAGAGCTCACCATCACGGTCGACCGGCGAGTGGCGTTGCGCGACCTGCCTGCGATCCACGCTCTGGCTGCAGCCGGAGACCTTCGCGGCAAGATCGTCGCCGTGCCGGAAGAGGACGAGGACTGAATCGTCGGTCGGGCCGCCGCCGAGCGCGGACGGCCCGACGACGTTTCCGGGGGTTCACCCCACGGCGCCGTGCCGCGCGGGCTGCCACGGTGGTCACATGATCACTCGCGTCCTGACCGTCGCCACCGCCGCCGTCCTCGCCGCCACCGCCCTCACCGGATGCGTCCGAGCCGCCGGGCCCCAGACCACCGAGACCCGCGAGATCTCCGACGTCACCGCCGTCGTGCTCGACACGAGCGGCGACGTCGAGATCACCGAGGGCGAGCCGTCGCTGACGATCCACGCCCCCGCGAACGTGCTCGACCGCCTCACGTCGGAGGTGCGCGGCGGCGTGCTCGAGCTGGGACGCCGGGGCGGCCCGATGCCGTTCGGCGGTGAGATCCGCTACGAGCTCACCGTGCCGAGCCTCGAGTCGATCGAGATCAACGGGTCGGGCGACGTGACCTCGACGGTCGCGGGCGAGACTCTCACGATCGCGATCAGCGGTTCGGGCGACGTCACCGTCTCGGGGATCGCGGACTCGCTCGACATCGAGATCGACGGCTCCGGGGAGGTGGATGCCGACGACCTCGAGGTCGTCGACGCCACGGTCGACATCAGCGGGT
>CAZPJC010000305.1:0-2256 GCA_964586645.1 uncultured Schumannella sp. | reverse complement strand
GAGCACGGCCGGTTCAAGCAGACGGATGCCGACGTCGGCTCGTTCGACGGCGGCTACGGCAGCGCGTACTTCGCGAAGCAGGTCGGGCAGAAGTTCGCCCGCGAGGTGTTCTTCCTCGCCCAGGAGTACGACGCGCAGCGCGCGATGGAGATGGGTGCGGTCAACGCGGTCGTGCCGCACGCCGAACTCGAGTCGACGGCGCTGGACTGGGCCGAGACGATCCTCGGCAAGAGCCCGACCGCGATCCGCATGCTGAAGTTCGCGATGAACTCCACCGACGACGGGATGGTCGGCCTGCAGGTGTTCGCGGGTGAGGCCACCCGGCTGGCGTACGGCACCGACGAGGCCGCGGAGGGGCGCGACGCGTTCCTCGAAAAGCGCCCGCCGGATTGGTCGCCGTACTCCTGGCCCTTCTGACGATGAGCAGAGCCTGATCTCATGCGCTCACTGAGGGTGGTCCCTCCCGGCGCCGCGGTGCTCGGGGAGCTGCGCGCCGCACTCGCCGGGGGTGACGCGATCTTCGTCGGATCGGCGACCGACCTCCCCGACGTCGTCGAGCAACGGGTCGCCCTCGTCGTCGAGACGAGCGGATCGGCGGGCCGTCCGAAGCGGGTCGCCCTCTCCGCCGACGCGCTCCTCGCCAACGCGGCCGCGAGCGAGTCGGCGCTCGGCGGGCCGGGCCAGTGGGTGCTCGCCCTGCCGACCCACTACATCGCCGGACTCAACGTGCTCACCCGGTCCCTCGCGGCCGAGACCGAACCGGTGACCGTGCGCGGCGAGCACTTCACCGCCGCCGGGTTCGTGGCCGCCGTCGAGCGGATGTCGTCGCCCGATCGCTACACGTCGCTTGTCCCCGCACAGCTCGCGACCCTCCTCGACGATCCGGCGGCGACCGCGGCCCTCGCCGGTTTCCGCGGCGTGCTGGTCGGTGGCCAGGCGTTGCCCGCGCCGCTGCGCGAGAGCGCGCGTGCGGCCGGCGTCCCGGTCGTGCGCAGTTACGGGTCGAGCGAGACGAGCGGCGGATGCGTCTACGACGGCGCACCGATCGGCCAGACCGAGGTGCGGGTGGTCGACGACGAGGTGCAACTCGGGGGTCCGTCGATCGCCGAGGGGTACGTCGGTGACCCGCAGCTCACAGCCGAACGCTTCGTCGACGAGCACGGGATGCGGTGGTTCCGCACCGCCGACGCGGGCACCTTCGTCGACGGGCGCCTCGCGATCAGCGGACGCCGCGACGACGTCATCATCTCCGGCGGCGTGAAGGTCTCCCTCGGAGCGGTCGAACGGCTCCTCCACGAGCACGGATTCGCCGATGCCGTCGTGGTGAAAGCTCAGGATGCGAAGTGGGGGGAGGTCGCTGTCGCCTTCACCGCGAGCGACGACGACCCCGCTCCCGCCATCGCCGCGATCGAAGCGGCCCTCGGACCGGCGGCGCGTCCCCGCATGAATCGCGGGAGTGGCATCCCGTATCTGCCCAGCGGCAAACCGGATCGCGTGGCGTTGCAGGAGAAGGCGGCGCACTAAAGTCAAAAACGTGGCGAAGCAGCAGCGACCGATCCCCCGCGTGAAGACCGATGCGAACCGGCCCGTGCCGCCGAAGGCGAAGGTGCGCGGCTCGAAGCTCGCGGCGCCGAAGCCCGCGAACCTCGGCACCTGGATCGCCGGCGCACGTCCGCAGACCCTCGCGCTCGCGATCGTGCCGGTCGCCCTGGGCACCGCCGCGGCCGCGCAGATCATGCCGCACTGGTATGACCACTGGGTGCGGGCCCTGCTCGCGCTCGCCGTCGCGGTGTTCCTGCAGATCGGCGTCAACTACGCCAACGACTACTCCGACGGCATCCGCGGCACCGACCGCGACCGCGTGGGTCCGCAGCGCCTCGTCGGCTCGGGCCGCGCGAAGCCGCGGACGGTGCTCATCGTGGCCCTCGTCTTCTTCGGCCTGGCCGCGGTCGCCGGCGCGATCCTGGTGTGGCGCACCGAGCAGTGGTGGCTGCTCGCCGTCGGAGCCCTCGCGCTGCTCGCCGGCTGGTTCTACACCGGCGGGCGCCGCCCGTACGGCTACCTCGGGCTCGGCGAGCTCGCGGTGTTCCTGTTCTTCGGCATCGTGCCGACGGCGGGAACGATGTTCGTGCAGGTGCTCGAGGTCAACATCGAGGCCTGGCTCGCCGGGGCCGCAGCCGGGGCGTTCGCCTGCGCGGTGCTCGTCGCGAACAACGCCCGCGACCGCGAGAAGGACAAGCTGCACGGCAAGCGCAC
>CAZPJC010000304.1:0-2266 GCA_964586645.1 uncultured Schumannella sp. | reverse complement strand
CGTCGATCGACGCCCGGCTCGTGCCCGCCCTCGGCCTGCGCGGCAACGTCAAGCGGGTGCCGTCGTTCGGGCTCGGCTGCGTCGCCGGAGCCGCAGGGCTTGCGCGCGTGCACGACTACCTGATGGGGCATCCGCGCGAGATCGCCGTCTTGGTCTCGGTCGAGCTGTGCTCGCTGACGCTCCAGCAGGACGACGACTCGATGGCGAACTTCGTCGCGAGCGGCCTGTTCGGCGACGGGGCCGCTGCGGTCGTCGTCGCGGGTGCCGAGCGCGCGGCCGAACTCGGGCTGCCCGGCCCCGACATCCTGGGTACCCGTGCCGCCCTCTACCCCGACAGCGAGTCGGTGATCGGATTCGACGTCGGCGGGACGGGCTTCCGCATCGTGCTCACCGCCGCGGTCTCCGCGACGATCGACGCGAACATCGCGGAGGATGTCGACGGTCTGCTCGCCGACCACGCGGTCAGCCGCGGCGAGGTCGACGCCTGGATCGCGCATCCCGGCGGCCCACGCGTGCTCGAGGCCTTCGAGAAGGGGCTGTCGCTCACCCGCGACGACCTGTCGGCGTCGTGGGCCTCGCTGGATGCGGTCGGCAACCTCTCGTCGTCGTCGGTGCTGCACGTGCTGTCCGACATGCTCGTGCAGCCGGCCGGCACCCACGGGGTGCTGTTCGCGCTCGGGCCGGGCGTGACGAGCGAGTACGTGCTGCTGAGGTGGGCCGCGTGATCCTGTTCACCGTCTTCGTGCTGCTCACCGGGGTGGAGCGCGTCGTCGAGCTGGTGATCTCGAAGCGCAACGCGGCGTGGGCCTTCGCACAGGGCGGCGTCGAGTCGGGGCGCGGGCACTTCCCCGCGATGGTCGCGCTGCACACCGGGCTGCTCGTCGGGGCGCTCGCCGAGGTGTGGCTGCTCGACCGCCCGTTCATCCCGGCGCTCGGCTGGCCGATGCTCGTGCTCGCCCTGCTCTGCCAGGTCGGCCGCTACGCCGTCATCTGGTCGCTCGGCCGTCAGTGGAACACCCGCGTGATCGTCGTGCCCGGGCTGCCGCTGGTTCGCCGGGGCCTCTACCGGTTCACCTGGCTGCGGCATCCCAACTACGTGATCGTCGCGGTCGAAGGCATCGCGCTCCCCCTCGTGCACACCGCGTGGATCACCGCGATCGTGTTCACCGTGCTCAACGCGATCCTGCTGCTGGGGTTCCGCATCCCCGCCGAGGAACGCGCGCTGAAGGCGGCCGGTGGCTGACACCGAGGTCCTCGTCGCCGGCGGCGGCCCCGTCGGACTCGCCGCGGGGATCGAAGCCCGCCTCGCGGGGCTGGATGTCGTCGTGGTGGAGCCGCGCGAGGGTCCGATCGACAAGGCGTGCGGCGAGGGGCTGATGCCCGGCGCGCTGCCCGAGCTGGCGCGCCTCGGCGTCGACCCGGCCGGGATGCCGTTCGCCGGGATCGCGTACTCCGGCGGGGGTCGTCGCGTCGAGCACCGGTTCACGTCGGGCCCGGGTCGCGGGGTGCGACGCACGGTGCTCCACGCCGCGCTGCGGGAACGGGCGGCCGCCACGGGGGTGCGGTTCCACGACGGACGCGTCGACGCGGTGCACCAGCGCGCGGGCTTCGTGGAGGCCGCCGGCCTGCGCGCCGACTGGCTGCTCGGGGCGGACGGCCTCCACTCCACGGTCGCCCGGGAGACCGGACTCGCCCTGCCGGCCCCGGCCGCCCGGCGCCGCTTCGGGCAACGACGTCACTACGCCCTGCCGCCGTGGTCGGAGTTCGTCGAAGTGCTCTGGACGCCCGCCGGCGAGTTCTACGTGACGCCGATCGGCGACGGAACCGTCGGGATCGCCCTGCTCGCCGCCCGCGGGGAGCACTTCGACGCCGCGCTCGCCGCGACACCCTCGTTGTCCGAGAGACTGCGCGGCGTCGCGCCCGCGAGCGAACTCCGCGGAGCCGGCCCCCTGCGGCAACGCACCCGCGGTCGCGTGGCCGGGCGTGTGCTGCTCGTCGGGGACGCGTCGGGGTACGTCGACGCCCTCACCGGCGAAGGGCTCAGGATCGGGTTCGCGCAGGCACGCGCGGCAGTGTCGGCTCTCGTCGCCGGGCGGCCGGACGGCTACGAGAGCGCCTGGGAGCGCGAGACCCGCGACTTCCGCCGCCTCACCGGGGCCCTCGTGCGGCTCGCGGCGTCGCCCCTGCGCGGGGCCGTGGTGCCCGTGGCGGCGCGACTGCCGGGGGTGTTCGCCGGAGCCGTCGAGCGTCTCGCCCGCTGAGACCG
>CAZPJC010000303.1:0-2300 GCA_964586645.1 uncultured Schumannella sp. | reverse complement strand
TGCTCGCGATCGAGGTCGTCGAGCTGCTGCCGCGGGTGCCCTACGGCGTCATCTCCAACCGGCACGGCCGCGGCGCCCTGCCGGGGGAGTTCCCGCGCGGCGAGCACACCGTCAGCATCTTCGCGTCGCTCGACGACGCCGACCGGCTATCTGCCCGAGATGGGGCACTCGGCGACGCGCGAGTGCCCCATCTCGGGCAAACAGCATCCATCCCGCTGCGCGCGGGCGCGGAGGAGCGGGTGCACTTCCCGACGGCTCCGTTCCTCGGGATCATGGGCGTCGCCGTGCCGGGCGAGGAGCGGCCGCACTCGGTGCCCCCGGGGAAGCACGGCGGCAACATCGACATCAACCTGCTCACCGTCGGAAGCACCCTCTACCTCCCGGTGCTCGTGCCCGGCGCGCTCGCCTACGTCGGCGACCCGCACTTCGCGCAGGGCGACGGCGAGGTCGCGCTCACCGCGATGGAGGCATCGCTGCGGGCGACCCTGCGGTTCCGGATCGTGCCGGCCGACGACCCGTTCGCCCCGTTCGTCCACGAGTTCGGTCCGGTCGTCGAGACGCCCGAGTACTGGGTGCCGACCGGGATGGACGAGGACCTGCGCGAGGCGATGAAGAAGTCGGTGCGCGCCGCCATCCGGTTCCTCGTCGGCGGCTACGAGATGGACGAGGAGCACGCCTACGCGTACCTCTCCGCGGCGACCGACTTCGACATCTCGCAGGTCGTCGACCGCGTCACGGGCGTGCACCCGCGCATCAGGAAGGCGGACTTCGGATGAACACCTCGGTGTGGCGGGAGCTCGGCGACCCGCTCGTCGCCGGAGCCGGTGACGGGCCGTTGAGGGGCGAGACCGTCGCCGTGAAGGACCTGTACGAGATCGAGGGTTTCGCAGTCGGCGTCGGCAATCCGGTGTTCCTCGCCGAAGCACCGGTCGAGGTCGGCACCGCCCCGGCCGTGCAGCAACTGCTGGATGCCGGCGCCGACATCCGCGGGATCGCGCAGACCGACGAGTTCGCGTATTCGATCGCGGGCGCCAACCCGCACTACGGGCCCCCGCCGAACCCGGCCGTCCCCGGCGGCCTGCCCGGCGGCTCCTCGAGCGGACCCGCGAGTGCCGTCGCGCTCGGGGAGGCCACCATCGGGCTCGGCACCGACACCGCCGGGTCGATCCGCGTCCCCGCGTCGTATCAGGGACTGTGGGGCCTCCGCACGACGCACGCCGCGGTGCCGCTCGAGGGCGTGTGGCCGCTCGCGCCGTCGTTCGACACCGCCGGCTGGCTGACGCGGGACGCCGCGACCCTGCGCCGCGTCGTCGAGGTGTCGCTCGGCACCGTCACCGTCGACCCGGGCGGCTTCGTCGTCGATCCCGCGCTCGTCGCGCTCGCCGACCGGGCCGTGCGCGACGCGTTCGCCGCGGCGATCTCGGGGCTCGACGTCGAGGAGGTCTCCCTCGGCGACCCCACGGCGATGTTCGAGGCGTTCCGCGTCACGCAGGCCGCCGAGGCCTGGGAGTCCGACGGCGGCTGGGTCACCGGGCATCCGGATGCCGTCGGCCCCGGCGCCCGCGAACGCTTCGTCCTCGCCTCTCAGGTCACCCGCGAGCAGGAGGCCGAGGCCCGCGCCGCGCTCGCCGCCCATCGCGCGCGGCTCGACGACATCCTCGGCGACCGCGTGCTGCTCGTGCCGTCGGCGTCGTCGTCGGCTCCGTCGGTCGACGCGTCGGCCGAGGAGCTGGATGCCGTCCGCGGCGCGACCCTGCGGCTGACGGTGGTCGCCGGGATCACCGGTCGCCCGGGGCTCTCGGTGCCGGCGCTCCACGTGCCGGGTGAGCGGGGCCCCGAACCGGTCGGACTGTGCCTCGTCGGTCCGCGCGGCAGCGACCTCGCCCTGCTCGACCTCGCGGCGGTCTTCGGCGTCTAGGTCTCGACACGCGCCCGGCGGGCGCTACTCGACCAGCGACGTGAGGTAACGGTGGCACGCCACGTCGAGCGTGCGGGCCACGCTATCGCCGGTGGCGTCATCCCCTCGAAACGCGGGAGTGGCATCCTGAAGTCGTGACTGCGAACCAGATCGACCCGCCCGCCCGCCTGCTCATGGGCCCGGGGCCGATCAACGCCGACCCGCGCGTGCTGCGGGCGATGTCGGCGCAGCTGGTGGGGCAGTACGACCCCGCGATGACCGGGTACATGGCCGAGACGCAGGAGCTGTACCGCGGGGTGTTCGGCACCTCGAACGCCGCGACCCTGCTCGTCGACGGCACCGCCCGCGCCGGCATCGAAGCCGCGATGGTGTCGCTCATCGA
>CAZPJC010000302.1:0-2305 GCA_964586645.1 uncultured Schumannella sp. | reverse complement strand
CCCGTCGCTGGTCCGCGCTCCCCCGCTGGGCGCGCCTCGGCATCCTCGCCCTCGCCGTGGTCATCGTCGTGATCGTCGCGGCCGTCGTCGTGCGCGTCGCCACCCGGGTGCCGCCGATCCCGCTCGGCACGACCCCGATCGGCGAACTGCGCCCCGGCTCCTGCCTCGCCGAAGACGGCCTCGACCTCGCCGAGTACACCGTCGTCTCCTGCGGCACCGCGCACCCGCAGCAGGTGTTCGCCCCCGCCGACCTCACGCTCGACCAGGCGACGTACGACCTGGTCGACGCGTCGCTGACGACGTTCGGCGACGAGCTCTGCGCGAGGTTCCTCGAATACCGGCTGTTCCTCGTCGAAGGTCTCGTGACCCGGGAGTACGACGCGGCCGCGATCGACGTCCCCGACGAGCAGGCCTACGCGGCCGGCGACACCGAGGCGCTCTGCGTGATCTTCCCGAAGGAGTCCGGCGCGACGATCACGGGCGACCTGTACCGCCCGATGCCGTAGGGCCTACTCCCCCAGGTGCCGCCGCGACGACATCGCCCGCTGCGCTTCGCGGGTGTCCTGCCGCTCGCGCAGCGCCTGGCGCTTGTCGTACTCGCGCTTGCCCTTCGCGACCGCGAGCTCGACCTTCGCGCGGCCTTCCGAGAAGTAGATCGAGAGCGGGATGAGGGTGTACCCGCCCTCCTTCGTCTTGTGCGAGATCTTGATGATCTGCGCCTTGTGCAGCAGCAGCTTCCGCTTGCGCCGGGTGGCGTGGTTCGTCCACGAGCCGGATCCCCACTCCGGGATGTGCACGGCGTCGAGCCACATCTCGTTGCCGTCGATGAACGCGTACCCGTCGACGAGCGAGGCCTTGCCCTCGCGCAGCGACTTCACCTCGGTGCCGGTGAGCACGAGACCGGCCTCGTAGGTGTCCTCGATCGTGTAGTCGTGACGCGCCTTGCGGTTCGTCGCGACGACCTTCTGGCCCTGTTCCTTCGGCATCCTGCTCACCTCCTTCGCGTTCCGTAGCCCGAGCAGCCGCTCAGTCTACGACAGCTCAGGCCTTGAGGTAGCGACGGATGGCGACGGATGCCGAGAGCGCGGCGAGCAGAGCGCCGATCGCGAGCAGCATGGGGGCCACCAGCAGTGCGTCGCCCGTGCCGACGAAGCCGACCGTCGGCAGGGCCTCGGTCAGATACCCGTCGACGAAGAACTGGGTGAGCGCGAAGATCCCCGCGCCCGCGAGCGCCGCCCCGATGAGCGCCGCGACGACCCCCTCGAGCACGAACGGGGTCTCGATGAACCGGTTCGAGGCGCCGACGAGCCGCATGATCGAGATCTCGCGCCGTCGGGAGAACGCCGAGAGCCGGATCGTCGTCGCGATCAGCAGCGCGGCGGCGACGAGCATGAGCGCCGCGATGCTGACCGCGCTGAGGCTCAGCGTGTTGAGCAGCGAGAAGATCGGCGCGAGCACACTGCGTTCGTCGCGCACGTCGCTGACCCCCGGCATCCCGCTGATCTGGTCGACGATGATGTCGGTCTGGTCGGGGTTGACGAGTTTGACCCGATAGGCGGCGGGCAGCACGTCCGGGGTCGCGACATCGGCGAGAGGACTGTCGCCCAGCTTGTCGATGAAGTTCTCGTACGCCTGCTGCGGCGTCTCGAACTCCACGCGCTCGACGTACGGCCCGAGGGTCGCGCCGTTCAGCTCGGACTCGACGTCGTCCATCTGGCTCTGCGTCGCCTCCTCGTTCGCGCAGTCGCCCGCGTCGAACTGGGTGCAGAAGTAGACGGCGACCTGCGCCCGGTCGTACCAGTACCCCTTCATCTGGGTGATCTGGAACTGCAGCAGGATGGCGGCGCCGACGAAGGTGAGCGAGATGAACGTGACGAGCACGACCGAGACGACCATCGACAGGTTGCGTCGCAGCCCCTGCCCGACCTCGCCGAGGATCAGCCCGAGCCTCATCGCGGGTCCCGCAGCTTGTCGGGAGCGGTCGGCCACTGGAAGCCGGGCGGCGGGCCCGACCCCGGCTCGGGGATCACGGCGCCGGTCGACGTCGGCGTGCGCTCGGGCGTGCGCTCCTCGACCGGGAGCGGAGCGGATGCCGCCGGCAGCAGCACCTCGATCGGGTCCGTGGTCGGCGCCACCTCGTCGACGGTCACCGGCACCGGGGCGGACACGGGCGGAGGCGTCGGCACCGCGGCGGCGAGATCGTCGAACGACGGCTCGGGGCGGCTCTGCTTCGGGATGGGCATCGACTGGGTCTGGTAGCCGCCCTGGCGCTCGTCGCGCACGATCTGGCCGCCGACGAGTTCGA
>CAZPJC010000301.1:0-2332 GCA_964586645.1 uncultured Schumannella sp. | reverse complement strand
GTTCTCCGCTCCGATCTTCAAGTTGGCCTTGACCCGCCAGCGCTGCGGGCCGCGGAGCTCGATGCCCGAGGAGCTCTGCTTCGTGTAGTAGTCGAGATAGAAAGCGAAATCGCCGAGGTAGTCGATCAGCGGTGGCGCATCCGGATCCATGCTGATGAAGATCAACCCGTTGTAGCTGTCGAGGCTCGGCGCCGGAAGCAGGCGGGCTCCCTTGCGATTGAAGCCAGCCTCGCCACCGTACGCCTCTTCGTGGAACGGCAGCCCCACGATTCGTCCGTCGTTGCGGTACGACCAGCCGTGATACGGGCAGCGGAAGTGCGAGGCGTTGCCCATTTCCGCCCGGCACACCTGCATTCCTCGGTGCAGGCACATGTTGAACATCGCCTTGACGGAGCCACTCTCGTCGCGCACCACGATGAACGAGTCGTCGAGCACTCGCCGCACCACGTAGTCGCCGGGCTGAGGGATCTCTGATTCGTGACCCACGAAGATCCACGCGCGACTGAACAAGCGCTCCCGCTCGAGCGCGAAGATCTCTTCGTCGTTGTAGATGTGGGCAGGGATCATGCCGCGTCTGACATCGTCGTAGATCGTGTGGTCTGTCATATCTTGAACGCTCCGTCGAAGTATGGATTGTTATCTGTCTAGCAGAAATGTACTCTGATGTGCGGAAGCGGTCAATTGGAGAACGACCACCGGATCGATTGGAGAAGCACGGAATGCAGGTGACCGACTACTCAGAGGAACGGCTGCTCGTCGCCGAGGGATGCCGCATCCTCGCTCTGCGAGGGCTCGTGGACGACATCCTGGGGCACATCAGCCTTCGAGTGGGCGAAGACTCCCTGCTCGTGCGCTGCAGAGGCCGCGAAGAACGCGGGCTGAAGTTCACGCAGCCCGACGACATCCACCTGGTCCGCCTCGATGGGAGTACCGAGCTGCCCGACGGATACTCGGCGCCGAACGAGCTGCCATTGCATCTCGCCACCCTCCGCGCACGCCCGGATGTGAGCGCGGTCGTGCACGCCCACCCGCCAGCCGTCGTCGCATTGACGCTGATCGGTGTCCCTCTTCTGGGCGTGGTGGGTGCCTACAACATCCCGGCGATGCGAATGGCTCTGGCGGGCATCCCCACTTTTGCCCGGTCGGTCTTGATCCGCTCGGACGCGCTCGGCAGCGCCATGGTCGACGCCCTCGGCGATCGCCCGGTCTGCCTACTCCGTGGCCACGGGCTCACGGCGACAGGATCGAGTGTCGAATCCGCCGTCATCAACGCGATCAACGTCGACGCCCTCGCTCGCATCCAGCTGCAGGTCCTTCAGGCTGGTGTGACGCCGGCCGCTGTGGCGCCGGCCGACCTCGACGATCTGCCCGATCTCGGACCGGCCTTCAACGAACAGCACGTCTGGCGATTCCATCTCGCCGACCTCGAACACGCCGGCCTCGGCATCCGATAGCGACCAACGATAGGACCACCGACCGATGACTACAGAAGAGCTCGAACCTGCGCCCCCAGCGCCCCTGCTCCCCCTCCTGCACGGCCACCGAATCCCGTCACTCGGCCTCGGCACCTGGCCGATGGTCGGCGATGAATGCCAGGAGGTCGTGCGCGTCGCCATCGAGAGCGGCTATCGGCTCATCGACACCTCATTCAAGTACAGCAACGAGGTCGCCGTCGGGCGGGGGATCCATGACTCCGGGCTGCCCCGCCACGAGATCTTCATCACCAGCAAGTTCAACAAGGAGTCGCACAGCGTCGACGGCGTCCAGCGCGCCTACGACGATAGTCTCGAGCGGCTCGGGGTGGACCACCTCGACCTCTTCCTCTGCCACTGGCCGGTCCCGGCTCAAGGCCGTTACGTCAACGCCTGGAAGGGTCTCGTCAAGCTGTTGGAGGAGGGGCGGGTCAAAGCCATCGGCGTCTCCAACTTCAAACCGGCCCACCTCGCCTCCATCATCGACGCGACCGGGGTCGTGCCCGACGTGAACCAGATCCAGCTCAGCCCCGACATCGCCCGTACCGTTCCTCGACGCGCGCACGAGGTGCTCGGTATCGTGACCGAGAGCTGGAGCCCGCTCGGCCGCGGGCCCGAGCTGCGGGAGAACCCGACGATCGTGCAGATCGCGGCGGACGTCGGACGAACGGCGGCACAGGTGGTGCTCCGCTGGCACGTGCAGCAGGGCCTCGTGCCGGTGCCGAGATCGTCAGACCCCAAACGCCTGGTCGAGAACCTCTCGGTCTTCGACTTCCGCCTTAGCACCGACCAGATGGCCACGCTTGCGTCCCTCGACAACGGCGAAGCCGCCGCGCGGGACTCTGACCTGGCCGAGAACG
>CAZPJC010000300.1:0-2339 GCA_964586645.1 uncultured Schumannella sp. | reverse complement strand
AGCGCGCGACCGTGGCGCCGTGCGCCTCGACCACCGTGCGAGCCGCGTCGCACGGGACGCCCGGCAGGATGCCGAGCGCGGTGTCCGCCGCGGCGAGCGCTCCGGCGTCGGCGGCGGCGACCACCCGCTGCCGCTCCGCGAGCGCCGCCCCGACCCCGACCGCGGCGAGAGCGAGCACCGCGAGCATCGCGAGGACCCCGAGGGCGAGCACCCCGCCCGAACCGCCTTCGTCGGTCAGTGCCGGTCGTCCAGCGCGCACGCGCCCGCCCTCGCCCTCAGACCGAGGAGCGCCGCCGGCCCGGCCGGGGCCGCCTCGACGCGCACGCAGCGCAGGTCGCCGTCGGCCCACTGGCTCAGCCCCGCGCCCGGCACCTGCCGGTCGAGCCGTGCGGCGACCGCCGCGCCGGAGTCGCCCCGGCCGAGCCCGCGCGCGGCGTCGGCTGCGGCATCCTGCACCCGCACCTGAAGAGCGGCGACCTGCACGCCGCCGAGCAGCAGCGCGACCACCCCGAGCACCGCGGGGAATGCGAGCGCGAACTCCGCCGTCGTGCTCCCCCGCTCGTCGCGCAGGCTCATCCGGCCGAATTGAGCGCGCGCTGCACGAGGTCGGTCAGGATCGCCTGCACCTCCCCCGAACGCAGGATCACCACGAGCAGTCCGGCGAACCCGACCGCCGCCATGATGACGATCGCGTACTCGGCCGTCGCCGCGCCGGCGTCGTCGCGCAGCCTGTTCCACACCTGTCGCATCGCCTACCTCTTCTCTCCGCTGACGCGGATCGGGGCACGAGCTCGTCCAGTCTGCGCAGAACACGTCCCCGTCTCCCCGATGCGGTCGCACCGGGGAGGCCGCATCGCCGGGTCCGGGCTGTGCAGGACGGGCTCACAGCACGGCGAGGGTCGAGCCGATCATCGCCAGCAGCAGGGGCGCGACTCCGAGCGCGACGAACGCGGGCAGCACGCACAGCCCGAGCGGGAGCAGAAGGCGCGTGCCGAGCGCGGCGATCCGCATCCGCACCCCGGCCTGCGCGTCGCGCCGGGCCTCGCGCGCCTCCGCCCGCAGCAGCGCCGCCACCGGCACCCCGGCACTTTGGGCGAACTCGATCGCCGGCGCGGCGGCGGTGTCGTCCGGCAGCCCCGCGTCCTCGAGGGCACGGGCCACCCGATCGAGAGCCGCCGTCGCCGACGCCCCGCCCGACACCGCGACGGCGACGAGTTCGCAGCCGAGCCCGGGAGTCGGGTCGGCCTCGCGCGCCCGCGCGACGAGACGCCGCATCCAGCTCCGCGCCACGAGCAGCAGCCCGCCACCGGCGACGACGCAGAACCAGCCCGGCGGCGTCGTGGCGAGCACGCCGAGGGTGTCGACGCCGAGCAGCGCCCCGCCGAACAACCCGAGCGCGGGCAGCGCCAGCACGACCCGCGAGGTCGCGAGCGGCCCGGCGAGGGCGATCGCGACCTCGCGCCGGGCGTCGTCGGTCGCGACGAGCACCTCGCCGAGACGCGCGAGGGTCGCGGCCAGCGGCGCTCCGGACTCCGTCGCGACCTGCCACGCCGCCGCGACGCACGCCCAGTCGGCGGCGTCCGGGACCTCGCGCCCGGCCTCGAGGATGGCGGCCGGCAGCTGATCGGGCCGGTCGGCGGCGGCCACCCGCGCGGCGACCGGATCCGACGCGCCGAGGTGTCGCCACGCGGCGAGCGGGGGAAGTCCGGCCTCGAGCAGCACGGCGAGCCGCAGCACCGCCGACGAGGCGCTCACGTGCGCACCTCGAGGCGACCCCGGCGGTCGAGCGCGAGGGTCCCCACCGCGGCGAGACGGCGACCCCCGGGCGACCGTTCGAGGTGCAGCACGACGTCGAGCGCGCTCACCGCCTGCCGGGCGACCGCATCCGGCGACATCCCGGACAGCGCTCCGAGCGCCTCGAGCCGCGCGGGCACGTCGGCGAGCGAATTCGCGTGCAGGGTGCCGGCGCCCCCGTCGTGCCCGGTGTTGAGGGCGGCGAGCAGTTCGCGCAGCTCGGCCCCGCGGCATTCCCCGACCACGAGCCGGTCGGGGCGCATCCGCAGCGCTTCGCGCACGAGCCGGTCGAGGCCGATGCCGCCGGCCCCTTCGAGGTTGGCCTGCCGCGCTTCGAGCGACACGACGTGGGGATGCGCGATCCGCAGCTCGGCGACGTCTTCGAGCACGACGATCCGCTCGTGCGACGGCGCCGCGCCGAGGAGTGCGGCGAGGAACGTCGTCTTGCCACTCCCGCCCGCCCCGGTCACCAGCAGGTTGGCGCGGCGCTCGACCAGGCTGCGGATCTCCGACGCGTGGATGCGCCCCGCCGCCCCCTCGCCGAA
>CAZPJC010000299.1:0-2389 GCA_964586645.1 uncultured Schumannella sp. | reverse complement strand
CGGCCCATCGAGGTCACGTACGCGGGGAACCGGGTGCCGATCGTGATGCCGACCGACATGATGCGCCGGGTGGGCACGCGGGCGATGTAGACGATGTCGGTGCCGTCGAGGATGGATGCCGACGACGACTCCCCGACGGTGTGCGACAGCGTCTCGAGGTGCGGCTGCGCGACCTCCGGCAGCGACTGTGCCGACAGGTACGAGAACCCGAGTTCGAGCACCCGCGGGGTGAGTTCGAACAGCCCGTCGCGCGCCCGCACGTAGCCCTCGGATTCGAGGGTCAGCAGAAAACGGCGAGCGGATGCCCGCGTCAGGTCGGTCGCGCGCGCGACGTCCGAGAGCGACAGCCGCGGCCGGTCGGCGCCGAACGCGCGGATGACCGCGAGCCCGCGCGCGAGCGACTGCACGTACGTCGACCCGTCGGGCTCGAGCATCCGGCTACCGTTCCAGGACGATCGCGAGCCCCTGGCCGACGCCGATGCAGATCGCGACGACGGCCACACCCGACCCGCGCTTCTTCAGCTCGTGCGCGGCGCGGGCGATGATGCGTCCGCCGGACGCCCCGAGCGGATGCCCGATCGCGAGCGCCCCGCCGTTCTCGTTGAGCTTCGCCGGGTCGAGGTCGGGCCAGAGCTGCGCGCAGGCGAGGGACTGCGACGCGAAGGCCTCGTTGAGCTCGACGAAGTCGACATCCGCCCAGGTGCGTCCGGCGCGGGCGAGCGCGCGGTTCGCGGCTTCGACGGGGGCGATGCCGAAGTACTGCGGCTCGTTGGCGTAGACGCCGCGGCCGGTGATGCGCGCGAGCGGCTCGGTGTCGAGGGCCCCTTCGGCTCCGATGAGCACCATCGACGAGCCGTCGTTGATCGGGCTCGAGTTGCCCGCGGTGACGGTGCCGTCGGCGGCGAACGCCGGCTTCAGCGCGGCGAGGGCTTCGAGGGTCGTGTCGGGGCGGATGCCTTCGTCGATGGCGAGGTCGACCCCGGGCACCGGGACGATCTCGTCGGCGAAGGTGCCGGCCGCCCACGCCGCCGCCGCACGCTGGTGCGACTGGAGGGCGAAGGCATCCTGTGCTTCGCGGGAGATGCCGTACTTCTGCGCGAGCAGTTCGGCGGACTGCCCGTTCGAGATGGTCTGCTCGGCGGGCAGCTTCGGGTTGGTGAACCGCCAGCCGATGTGGGTCGACACCAGTTCGGCGTTGCGCCCCGGGTACGCGGCCTCGGGCTTGAGCATCACGTAGGGGGCACGGGTCATCGACTCGACGCCGCCGGCGACGATGATCGACGCGTCGCCGGTCTCGATCGCCCTGCTTGCTTGAATCGCCGCGTCGAGACCCGACCCGCAGAGCCGGTTGGTGGTGCTGCCGGGAACGCTGACCGGCAACCCCGCCAGAAGGACGGCGAAGCGCGCGACGTCGCGGTTGTCCTCACCCGCCTGGTTGGCGTCGCCGAGGATGACGTCGTCGATGCGGGCGGGGTCGAGGTCGGGATGCCGGTCGAGCAGCGCCTTGAGCGTCGAGCCGGCGAGGTCGTCGGGGCGCACCCCGGCGAGCGACTTGCCGAAGCGCCCGAACGGCGTGCGAACGGCGTCGTAGATCACAGCGGCGGTCATGAGAGGTCCAATCCGGTCAGTTCGCGCAGTTCGTCGAGGGTCGTGCCGAACAGGTCGAGCACCTTCGCGCCCGACGGCCCCACCTCGATGACGGCACGGTCGGTGTAGACGCGGCTGACGCATCCTTTCCCCGTCAAGGGGTACGAGCAAGCCGCCACCAGCTTGCTCGTACCGTCCTTGGTGAGCAGGTCGGTCATCACCCAGACCTGCTTGGCTCCGATGGCCAGATCCATCGCGCCGCCGACCGCCGGGATGGCGTCGGGTTCTCCGGTGTGCCAGTTGGCGAGGTCGCCGCTGGTGCTCACCTGGAACGCGCCGAGCACGCAGACATCCAGGTGCCCGCCGCGCATCATCGCGAACGAGTCGGCGTGGTGGAAGTACGCCGCCCCCGGCTCCGCGATCACCGGGATCTTGCCGGCGTTGATGAGGTCGGGGTCGATCTCGTCGCCCTTGGCCGCGCGGCCCATGCCGAGCAGACCGTTCTCGGTGTGCAGCGTCACGTCCATCTCGGGGTCGAGGTGGTCGGCGACCAGCGTCGGCGCCCCGATGCCGAGGTTCACATAGGCGCCATACGGGATGTCTTGGGCCACCCGCTCGGCGAGTTGGTCACGATTCAACGGAGCCATTCGCGCATCCCCACTTCCACGACGCGGTCGGTGTACAGGGCCGGGGTGACGATGCTCTCGGGGTCGAGAGCGCCGACCTCGACGATCTCGTCGACCTGGGCGACGGTGAGCGTCGCCGCGGTCGCCATCACCGGATTGAAGTTGCGGCTCGTCTT
>CAZPJC010000298.1:0-2407 GCA_964586645.1 uncultured Schumannella sp. | reverse complement strand
TCGACGCCCTCTTCGCTCTGGAGGCTCTGCGATCCAAGACGCATGCCCCGCAGGTTCCGTTCTGCCATCGTGTGGCCCTCTTCCTGTTTCCCGGGGGTTCGGCGCTGGTTCGGTGGAACAACGCTCGTGACTGGTATAACGAAAGGCTGGCCTGCGACATGCCGCCGCGCGCCCGTTCCCAGAGCATTCACAGTTGTTACCGGGGGGATGGCGAGCGGGCCGCGAGGACCGCTCAGGAACGCCGCGCGAGCACTCCCATCGCGAGGTCCGCGCGGTCGCTCACGAGCCCGTCGACACCGAGGTCCAGGAGCCGTCCCATCGTAGGCTCGTCGTTGATCGTCCAGACATGCACCTCGACGCCGGCGGCGTGGAACGCGGCGATGGTCCGCGGGGTCATCGTCGGCATCCGGAGCACGGAGAGCGGCAGCTGGACCGCGTGCACGTGGCGCAGGATCCGCCGCAGCGCCGGCCCGCCGCCCGGGGTGCGCGCCGCGCTCACCGCCGCGATCGCGCCGCGGGAGGAGATCGACGTCGCGACGCCGGGCAGTCGGCGCACGACGGCCAGCCGGCGTCCCGGGCTGAACGACCCGATGAGGACGCGATCCGTCGCGCGGGCATCGCGAATGGCCGCGACCGTGGGCGCGATGGCATCCGCCGACTTGATGTCGATGTTGAACCGCGCCTCCGGGAACGCGTCGAGGGCTTCGGCGAGGGAGCAGAAGCCCTGGCCGCGGCCGAGATCGATCGCGCGCAACTCCGCGGCGGTCAGCTGCCCGACCCGCGCCGGGCGACCGGCCAGGCGGGTGAGGTCGGGGTCGTGGCTGATCATCGACACGCCGTCCGACGAGCTGTGCACGTCGGTCTCGAGATGGGTCACCCCGACGGCGAGTGCCTTCTCGAAGGCGAGGAGGGTGTTCTCGGGCGCCTCGAGCGCGAGCCCGCGGTGGGCGAGCACCCGCGGGGGAGCAGGGGTGAAGAACGGAAGCGCTCCCTGATCGACGCTTCCGCTACTTCGCGGCCGGACCACGGGAGGCGAAGAAGCCTTCGCCGATTCCCTTGAGCGCCTCGGTCAGCTCGCTCGGGATGATCCACAGCTTGTTCGCGTCGCCCTCGGCGAGCTTCGGCAGCGTCTGCAGGTACTGGTATGCGAGCAGCTTGCTGTCGGGGTCGCCCTGGTGGATGGCCGCGAACACCGTCTGGATGGCTTCCGCCTCACCCTGCGCGCGGAGCACCTGGGCCTTGGCGTCACCCTCGGCCTCGAGGATGCTCGCCTGCCGTGAGCCCTCCGCCTGGAGGATCGCCGCCTGCTTGGTGCCCTCGGCGGTGAGGATCTGCGCGCGGCGGTCCCGCTCGGCGCGCATCTGCTTCTCCATCGAGTCCTGGATGCTCACCGGCGGGTCGATCGCCTTGAGCTCGACGCGACCGACGCGGATGCCCCACTTGCCCGTCGACTCGTCGAGCACGACGCGCAGCTGGCCGTTGATGTTGTCGCGGGAGGTCAGCGCCTCCTCGAGGTTCAGGCCGCCGACGACGTTGCGCAGGGTCGTGGTCGTGAGCTGCTCGACGGCGCCGAGGTAGTTGGCGATCTCATAGGTCGCGGCGCGCGCGTCGTTCACCTGGAAGAAGACGACGGTGTCGATCGAGACGACGAGGTTGTCCTCGGTGATCACCGGCTGGGGCGGGAACGAGACGACCTGCTCGCGCATGTCGACGAGCGGGCGCAGCCGGTCGATGAACGGCACGAGGATGTTGAGGCCCGGGGTGAGGGTCTTGTGGTACCGGCCGAGGCGCTCGACGATGCCGGCGTAGGCCTGCGGGATGATGCGGATCGAGCGGGCGATGATCGTGAACACGAAGATGACCACGACGATCACCACGATCCACAGGATCACGGTGTTGAAGATGGCGGCGTCGTTCATGTCAGTCCTTCGATTCGGGAGCAGGTGTCTGAGCCACCGGGACGGGCACGACGACGGCGGTCGCTCCGTCGATCGCCGTGACGACGACCTTCTCGCCTTCGACGAGTTCGCCGGGCAGTCCGTCGGCGAGGCGAGCGGTCCAGGTCTCGCCGTTGGCGAGCTTCACCTGGCTGCGCGACGCGTTCTCGGTCACGACGGTGCCGCCGATCCCGAGCAGCGCGTCGACGTTGCTGCGCGTCGGGTCGCCGCCCTTGCGGAACGCCCGGAGCAGCGGGGGGCGCACGACGAAGAGCAGGAGCAGGGCGAGCGCGCCGGCGATCACGATCTGCGCCCAGACCGGCGCCTGGAAGAAGCCGGCGACGAGTCCGCCGAGGCTGCCACCCGCGAGCATGAGGAACGTGAAGTCGAGCGTGAAGACCTCGATGATCACGAACACGAGGATGAGGGCGAGCCAGAGGACCCAGCCCCACTCGACCAGGAAGTCCATG
>CAZPJC010000297.1:0-2410 GCA_964586645.1 uncultured Schumannella sp. | reverse complement strand
AGCGCATTGCGCTGCGCGTCGTCGAGCGCCACGAGGTAGGCGATGGCGCGATCGATGTCGGCGGGACCGGAGTAGGCGTAATCGGACATGGTCCGAGCGTACAAGCGGGAGAGGTCAGCGACCCCAGGCGCTTCGCGGAGCGGAGACGACATCCACCGGGCTGTAGTGCCAGTGGCCGCCCCACGCGTAGTGACCGCCGGCCCACGGCGACGCCCAGATCGCGTACTCGGTCGTCGCGGTGTCGGCGGAGGCGGCGAACGCCGCCGCGATGCCCGAGTACCCCGAGCTCGTGGTCAGCGCCTTCGCGACGACGCGCGCCGACTCATCGAGGCTCGAGTAGGAGGCGAACCCGCCCATCCCGATGTTGAGCGGGTTGTTGCGGTTGTACCAGTCGTCGGCGCCGTTCTCCTGCCGCATCCAGCGGGTGATCACGGTGACGTTGTTGTCGGTGACCGGCCAGCCCGCGTAGACGAGCACGAGCTTGGCCCAGTCGTGATTGGTGCCGCCGGCGATGAAGGTCTCGGGGCCGGGCGTCGCGCCGAACGAGTCGCGTTCGAGCGGAGCCGCGGAGGTGGCGGCGGACGCGGCGACGGAGGAGTGGAGGACGAAGTCCTGGGCGTTCTCCGCGGCGTATTCGGCTTGCTGCTCGGCGATCGAGGGCGGAGCGGCGAGGGGGGCCATCGCGACGCAGCCGATGAGGATCAACGAGCCCGCCGTCGCACCGAGGGCGTGACGGTTGAGATGACGGGACGGCGGTTTCGTAGCGAATGACATGCGCCGGTGAGGCTAACATCCCGATCCCGGCTCGACCTGGGGATGGCCCGCCCTTCCGGGGAAACTCTCAGCCCGGGATGAGGCCGAGCGACCCGAGCAGCACCTCGCGTCCGCCGAACTCGCGGGCATAGCAGTACCAGGAGGGACCGGCCGGTCCGGTGAGCTCGAACCGCACGACCGGGTCGGCGGCGATCGGCCGCGTCGCGCGATCGCACAGCACCCCGGCGGTGCGGGCCTGCAACGCGATCGTCGCGTACACGCCCGGGACGATGAGCCCGAGGATGCCGAGCACGATCGTCACCCGCATGACGCGGAGGGTCATCGGATGCCGCAGCGGCCTGCCCTCGCTGGGCACGTAGCCGCGCAGTTCCGGGGGATCGTCGTCGTGCGCCACCGGTCTACTCAACCATCCGTTTCCGGCGGGCCGATACGATGCGCGCGTGACCGACGCCGAGCCCGTGACCGCGCGTGGGAGCGCGGGCGAGGTGTTCCTCGCGTTCCTCCGGCTCGGGCTCACGTCGTTCGGCGGCCCGATCGCCCACCTCGGCTATTTCCGCACCGAGTTCGTCGAGCGCCGCCGGTGGATCGACGAGCGCGGCTACGGCGAACTCGTGGCCCTGAGCCAGTTCCTCCCCGGCCCGTCGTCGAGCCAGGTGGGGTTCGCGCTCGGGCTGCTGCGGGCCGGACCGCTCGGCGCGGCGGCGGCGTTCACGGCGTTCACGCTGCCGTCGGCGATCCTGCTCGTGCTGTTCGCGTTCGGGGTGTCCTGGTTCGACGGACCGGTCGCCGAGGGCGCGCTCCACGGGCTCCTCGTCGTGGCCGTCGCGATCGTCGCCCAGGCGGTGCTCGGGATGGCGCGCACGCTCGCGCCCGACGTCCGGCGCGCTCTGATCGCCGTCGGGGCTCTCGTGCTCGTGCTCGTCGTGTCCGGCCCGCTCGGCCAGGTCGCGGCGATCCTCGCGGGGGCGGCGGCCGGGATGCTGCTGTGCCGAACCGCGCCGGAGCCGTCGACCGCCCCCACCCGGTTCCCGGTGCCGCGGTGGGCCGGCATCCTCTCGCTCTCCCTGTTCGCCGCGCTGCTCGCCGGATCGCCGGTGCTCGCGGCCCTCGTCCGCTCGCCCGCGATCGCGCTGTTCGACGCGTTCGCCCGCGCCGGCGCGCTCGTCTTCGGCGGCGGGCACGTCGTGCTGCCGCTGCTCGACGCGGAGGTGGTGACGCCGGGCTGGGTCGGGCCCGACGAGTTCCTCGCGGGCTACGCCGCCGCCCAGGCCGTGCCGGGTCCGCTGTTCACCTTCGCGGGCTACCTCGGGGCGCTCGCCGATCCCGGGCCGGGCGGGGTCGCCGGCGCGGCTCTCGCCCTCGCCGCCGTCTTCCTGCCGGGCTTCCTCATCCTCGTCGGGGTGCTGCCGTTCTGGGACGCCCTCCGCCGCCGCCCCGGGGCGCAGGGCTTCATCCGCGGGGCGAGCGCCGCCGTCGTCGGCATCCTCGCCGCGGCCCTCTACGACCCCGTCTTCACGAGCGCGATCACCGACACCCCCTCGTTCGCCCTCGCCGCCGCCGCCTTCGTCCTTCTCGTCGTCGCGAAAGCGCCGCCCTGGGCGGTCGTCCTCGGCGGAGCCGCCGCCGGCATCCTCCT
>CAZPJC010000296.1:0-2422 GCA_964586645.1 uncultured Schumannella sp. | reverse complement strand
TTCACCAGGTGGCTCACGACGACGGGAACCGCGGATGCCGACGCCGGCCACCGGCTGAAAGCTCCCCGCCCCGACCGCCACCTGCCCCGGGTGCTCACCCGGCCGCAGGTCGACGACCTCCTCGACGGCCTCGCCGCCCGCGCCGCGAGCACCGACCCGGGCGCCGTGCGCGACCTCGCCGTCGTCGAACTGCTCTACGCCTCCGCGCTGCGCGTCAGCGAACTCGTCGGCGCCCGCCTCGCCGACCTCGACCGCGAGCGCCTTACCCTCCGCGTGGTCGGCAAAGGCGACAAGGAACGCGTCGTGCCGTTCGGGATGCCGGCCCGCCGCGCGCTCGACGCCTACCTCGGCGACGCCCGCGCCACGCTCCTCGACGGGCGCGACGACCCCGGCACGATCTTCCTCGGGGCGAAGGGGAGGCCGCTCAGCACCCGCGCGGTCTACCAGCTCGTCGCCGGGCTCCTCGCCGACCTCCCCGGCTCCGGGCCGGCCGGGCCGCACGCCTTCCGGCACACGGCGGCGACGCACCTGCTCGACGGCGGCGCCGACCTGCGGGCCGTACAGGAGCTGCTCGGCCACGCGAGTCTCGCGACGACGCAGATCTACACCCACGTCTCGGCCGAGCGCCTCAAGGAGTCGTACCAGCTCGCCCACCCGCGCGCCTGACCACCCCGCCGGTTGAGTGCCCGCCGAAGGCGGGTGTATCGAAACCGGCTCCGAGTCACCCGCGGGTCGGGTTTCGATACACCGCGCTGCGCGCGGCACTCAACCCGCGGGGCGCGGTCAATCCAGGGGGTAGAGGACGGCGTGGTCGAGGCCGCCGAGGAAGAGCAGCGGGTTGACGTACTCGCCGTCGACGCGGGCGCCCAGGTGCAGGCACGGCGACGCGCAGTGCCCGGGCAGCAGGACGCCGATGACCTCCCCCCGCCGCACGCGGTCGCCGGTGGCGACGAAGGGCTCGACCGGTTCGAACGACGAGAGCACGCCGCCCGCGTGCCGGATCGAGATGACGGGGCGGTCGACGACGACGCCGGCGAAGTGCACGACCCCGTCGGCCGGTGCGCGCACCTCGGTGCCGGCGGGGGAGCGGATGTCGATGCCGCGATGACCCGCGGAGTACGGGGTCGCCGGGGCGATGTACGGCCGCGCCAGGGTGTGCGGCGCCGGGACCGGCCACGCCCAGATGGCGAGCACGACCGCGATGCCGGCGAGTGCGCGAGGAGGACGCATCCCTCACGATGGCGCGCGAGCGCCCGCCGAGGGCCGGGTGCGACGCGGCCGAGGGATCACGACGCACCCGGATGGCGGGGGAGGGCTCTGCTCGCTGCGGGCTCAGCTCGCGACGGGCTCAGAACATCTCGGCCACCGCCTGCCCGAACAGCTCGCCGGCGTCGCAGCGGTGCCCGCGCCTGGTGAACCACTCGCACACGTTGCGGCAGTCGCGTTCGAGCAGCGCCATGCCGTTGGGGTTGGCGACGACGTCGACCAGCTGCGGCAGGCAGGTCGATCGCGATCACCCGCCCGCGGTGCACGAGCAGGTTGTACGGCGAGAGGTCGCCGTGCGCGCAGCCGGCGCGGGCGATCCCGAGCAGGACCTCGGCGACCTGCGCGTAGAGGTCGGCGAGCTCGGTGCCCGACGCGGACGACTGCGCGAGTCGCGGGGCCGCGACCCGGCCCTCGCCGATGAACTCCATCAGCATCTCGGTGCCGCTGACCTGCACGGGGTAGGGCACGGCGACCCCGCGCTCGTACATCCGGCAGAGCGCGTCGAACTCGGCGAGCGACCACGTGACCGCCGCGAGCGCCGCGCCGTAGGTCGTCCCGCGTTCGAGCGCCCGCTGGTCGCGGCTCCGGCGCACCCGGCGACCCTCCTGATACACCGAGGAGCGGTGGAAGTCGCGGTGGTCGCTCGACCGGTACCGCTTCGCGGCGAGCAGCACCCCGGGCTCGCCGGGCACGGCGCGCTCGAGGAGGAAGACATCCGCCTCCTTGCCGGTCTTGAGGATGCCGAGCTCGGTGTCCATCGCGGCCGCCGACGTGACGACCCAGTCGGGCCACGGGCGCGGCCCGCGCTGGGTGGGGATGATCGACGGCCAGGTCGACCAGCGTTGGCCGGCGCCGGGTTCGACGTCGGCGAAGGTGAAGGTGGGGACGACGAAGTCGTCGCCGAAGAATTCAGTCAAAGTGGTGGGCTCCGGATAGGAGGCCACCAGGAGAAGCTGTTAGGCGGTGGCCTCGAGGATGAGGGGTCGGATTCCGGACACGACAGCGTCGGTGTTCATGGTTTCCTCCTTCACTCATCGGGAGCCGCGACCTGCGGCAGGCGCCCACAGTACTCCGAAAGGCGCTCCGCTGCTACACTCGACCCGCACTCTCTTTCGGGAGGGTGACTTCGCGTGCCCACGCAGTGCTTGCTGCAGAC
>CAZPJC010000295.1:0-2437 GCA_964586645.1 uncultured Schumannella sp. | reverse complement strand
CGGGCGAGTTCGAGTTCCGCGAGGGGCCGGTGTTCACCAACATCCTGCTCGCCGACGAGATCAACAGGACGCCGCCGAAGACCCAGTCGGCGCTGCTCGAGGCGATGGAGGAGCGCCAGGTCTCGGCCGACGGCGTCACCCGGAAGCTGCCCTCGCCGTTCCTGGTCGCGGCGACGATGAACCCGATCGAGTACGAGGGCACCTACACGCTGCCCGAGGCGCAGCTCGACAGGTTCCTGCTCAAGCTCGTGCTCGATCTGCCCGAACGCGACGTCGAGCTCGAGGTGCTCACCCGGCACGCGAACGGCTTCAACCCGCGGGATCTCGCGGCCGCCGGGGTGACCCCCGTGCTCGACGCCGCGACGCTCGCCGCGGCGCAAGCGGATGTCGCGACCGTGACGGTATCGCCGGATGTGCTCGGCTACGCGGTCGACCTCGCTCGCGGCACGCGCAAGAGCCCGTCGGTGAAGCTCGGGGTGTCGCCGCGCGGAACCACCGCGCTGCTCGCGGCGTCGCGCGCGTGGGCGTGGCTCTCCGGGTCGCCGGGGGTGACGCCCGACCACATCCAGACGATGGCGGTGCCGGTGCTGCGCCACCGCATCCAGCTGCGCACCGAGGCCGAGCTGGAGGGGGTCGCGCCCGACACCGTGCTGCGCAGTGTCATCCAGCAGGTGCAGGTGCCGATCTAACCGCCATGGCGATCTCCGGCTGGTTCGTGCTGCTCGTCGCCGTCGGCGTCGTGCCCGTCGTGCTGCTCGACGGCATCCCGGGCGCCGTGCTGTGGGCGGGGGTGCTCGCGATCGTCGTCGCCGTCGA
This sequence comes from uncultured Schumannella sp., assembly GCA_964586645.1. Lineage (GTDB taxonomy): Bacteria > Actinomycetota > Actinomycetes > Actinomycetales > Microbacteriaceae > Pseudolysinimonas_A. Next base: position 1,621 of record CAZPJC010000295.1, on the reverse strand, counting down.
CCTCGTGCTCGCCGGATCCCCCGCGCGGCTCGAGTTCGCCCGCGACGTCCCCCTGCGGCTGCGGCTCGGCGAGAGCGCCCCGGCCCGGCTCGCGATCGCCAACCCCGGCCGCCGCACGGTGCGCGGCACGCTGCGGGATGCCTGGGAGCCGTCGGCGGGGGCACGCCCCAACCGGCACCGCCTGCGCCTGGCCCCGGAGGGGTCGACGGTCGTCACCTCGACGCTGCGGCCCGTGCGCCGGGGCGAGCGGCGCGCGGCCCACGTCACGGTGCGGTCGTTCGGCCCGCTGCGGATGGTCGCCCGGCAGCGCACCGTGCCGGTGCCCGGTCACGTGCGGGTGCTGCCGCCGTTCACCTCCCGCAAGCACCTGCCGTCGCGGCTCGCCCGTCTGCGGGAACTCGACGGCCGCACCTCGGTGATGGTGCGCGGTCAGGGCACCGAGTTCGACTCGCTGCGCGAATACGTGCGCGGCGACGACGTGCGCTCGCTCGACTGGAGGGCGTCCGCACGGCGCCGGGATGCGGCCACCGGGCAGATGAAGCTCGTCGTGCGCACCTGGCGCCCGGAACGCGACCGCCGCGTCATCATCGTCATCGACTCGTCGCGCATCTCCGCGGCGCGCATCGCCGACGAGCCGCGGCTCGACACCGCGTTCGAGGCGGCCCTGCTGCTCGCCGCGCTCGCCACCCGGGCCGGCGACCGCGTCGATGTCCTCGTGCACGACCGCATCGTCCGCGGGCGCGTCCAGGGCGCGACCGGTGCCGACCTGCTGGCCCGCACCGTCGACATGCTCGCGCCGATCGAACCCGAGCTGCTCGAAGGCGATTGGCACGCCATCCCCGAGCTCGTGCGCAGCGTCACGGCGCAGCACGGCCTCGTCGTGCTCATCACGCCGATCGACACCCCCGGGGCGTCCCGTCCGCTGCTCGGGATGCTGCCGCAGCTCACGAAGCGCCACACGGTGGTCGTCGCGTCGGTCACCGATCCGTCCGTCGTCGCCGCCACGCGCGACCGCGCCGGGTCCGACGACGTCTACCGCGCGGCGTCGGCCGAGCGGGCACTGCTCGACGTCGCCCGCGTCGCGATGGCGATGCAGCAGACCGGGGCCGAGGTCGTCACCGCTCCGCCCGCCGATCTGCCGCCGGCGCTCGCGGACGAATACCTCGCCCTGAAGGCCGCGGGACGATTGTGAACCGGACGTTCCGCGCCGGTTCCTGAAAAACCGCTGAGGGCGGGGGTACCGTGGCGGCATGGCTGAAACCACTGCTCCTGCCTCGTACACCCGGCGTCTCATCGCCGAGACGTTCGGCACGTTCCTGCTCGTCTTCGGCGTCATCGGCGCCGCGATCTACTACAACGGCGAGGCGAAGCCGCTCGTCGTCGGCCTCGCCGTCGGCATCGCGGTGCTCGCCGGCGCCTACTCGGTCGGTCACATCTCGGGCGGGCACTTCAACCCCGCCGTCTCGTTCGGCGTCGCCGCCGCGGGCCGGATGCCGTGGAAGGACGTGCTGCCCTACGCCGCGGCGCAGATCGTCGGCGGTCTGATCGCGACCGTCATCCACTGGCTCATCCTGCTGAGCACCGGCACGAGCCTCGACGCGCTCACGGGCGGGTTCGCCGG
>CAZPJC010000294.1:1208-2459 GCA_964586645.1 uncultured Schumannella sp. | reverse complement strand
GCGATGATCTGCTGCTTGAGCAGCTCGCCGCTGCGCTCGGCGAGCGCCTCGGCCTGCAGTCGCTGCGACTCGGCCTCGGCGGCACCCTTCGCGCGGATGGCCTCGGCCTCGGCCTCACCCTCCGCCCGGAGGGCCTCGGCGGCCGCGATGCGGCGGTTCCGCTCGGCGACACCCTCCGCCTCGATCGCCTCGGCGGCGGAGCGGCGGGCGTCGCGGTCGGCGTTGGCGGTCGCGACGGCGGCGCTGGCCGCGGCCTGCGCCTCCTTCTCGAGGGCGTAGGCGTCGGCATCCGCCTTCGCGCGGATCTCGGCGTCGAGCTCCTGCTTGCGCAGACCGACGCGCTTGCCGGCCGTGATCTCCTGCTGCGCGACGACCTCCTGCTGCGCGATCGCCTCGGCGAGCGGCGCGGCGGACGCGGCCTCGGCGCGCGCCTTGTCGGTCTCCTTCTGGATCTCGGCGTTGCGCAGGTCGAGTTCGCGCTGGGCTTCGGCGACGGCCTGGTCGGCGGCGATGCGGGCCTGCTCGGAGGCGCGCCGGGACTCGGATTCGGCGATCTCGGCGACCTGCTTGGCGCGGGCGGCCTCGGCGCGGCCGAGGTCCTTGATGTAGCCGTTGTCGTCGTCGATCTCCTTGATCTGCAGCGTGTCGATCTGCAGACCCTGCACGTCGAGGGATTCGCCGACGGCTTCGAGCACCTGCCCCTGCAGCGCCTGGCGGTTGGTGATGATCTCGGTCACCGTGAGCTGGCCGACGATCGAGCGGATCGATCCCGACAGCACCTCCTCGGTGGAGGACTCGATCTGGTCCTGCTGATTGAGGAAGCGCTGGGCGGCGGCGCGCACCATCGGCTCCGACCCGCCGACCTTGACGACCGCGACGGCGTTGACCCGGATGGTGATCGCGTCGCGGGTCTGGGCCACGGCCTGCACGTTGAGCTGCCGGCTGCGCAGGCTGAGCTTGAAGTAGGCCTCGACGATCGGCTTGACGAAGACCCGCGAGCCGAAGACGACTTTCTGCCCGAGGTTCTCGTCCTCGACCCCCGCCCGGGCCCGGCCGCGGCGCGACGTCACGATGATCGCCTCGTCGGGCTTGGCGATCTTGATCCCGCGCACGATCACGATGAAGAGGATGAGCAGGACGACGAGCACGAGCACGACGAGGCCGATGGTGATCGGGTCCGGGAGGAAGGGGAGCATGCCGTCCAGTATGTCGGTCCGGAGGGATGCTCAACCAGTGCGATCCCCGTGGGGC
>CAZPJC010000294.1:0-1108 GCA_964586645.1 uncultured Schumannella sp. | reverse complement strand
GCCTCGGTGGGGCTCGGCGCCGTGCTCGCGGTCGCGCGCGTCCTCGGCGTGACCGATCGGCTCCTCGCCGCGGCGGACCCGTATGAGACCGAACTGGGCCGGGCGAGCGCCGAGCGCACCCTCCCCGAACGGGTCCGGCGATGATCGGCACGACGGCGTTCTCGGTGCATCTCGACGACGGCACCGCGACGGTCCCGATGGGGCGGGTCGAGACCGAATCCCGTCGCGGGCGCACCGCACGCGTCGAGTTCCGCTACGACCCCGGCTACCTCGCCCGCGGACGTCGGCCGGCTCTCGATCCCGCCCATCCGCTCACGACCGGCGTGCACGTCGGCGACTCGCTCCCCCGCGGCCTCCTCGATGCGGGGCCCGACGGCTGGGGCCGTCGACTGATCCTGCGATCGCGTCGCGGCGAGGAGGTGACCGAACCCGAGTTCCTGCTGTCGGTCTCCGACTCGTCCCGTCTCGGCGGCCTGCGCTTCACGACCGACGACTCCCGCGGAGCCTACGTCGCCCCCTCCCACGACGTGCCCCGCCTGGTCGCGCTCGACGACCTCGCGGAGTCGTCGCGGGCCGTCGAAGAAGACCCCGACGATCTGGCCGCGGTGCGCCGCCTCCTCGACGCCGGCAGCGCCAATCTGGGCGGCATCCGGCCCAAGGCCTCGATCCGGGATGCCGGCCGCCTGAGCATCGCGAAGTTCCCGTCGACGACCGACGAGATCGACGCGATGGCCTGGGAGAAGCTGTGCCTCGACCTCGCCGCGCGGGCCGGCATCCCGGTGCCGGCGTCCCGGCTGCTCCCGATCGGACGCGGACGCGCCCTGGTCCTCGACCGGTTCGACCGCGACTCCGACGGCGGCCGGATCCCCTACCTCTCCGCCTTCTCGGTGACCGACGCCCCCGATCCTGCCGCCGGCGACTATCTCGACATGGCCGAGGATCTCCGCGAGTTCGACATCGCGGACTACCCCGGCACCGTGCGGGCGCTCTGGCGGCGGATCGCGCTCAGCATCGCGGTGCGCAACACCGACGACCATCTCCGCAACCACGGGTTCCTCTGGTCGCCGGCCGGCTGGTCGCTCTCCCCCGCGTTCGACATCACCCCGAA
>CAZPJC010000293.1:0-2464 GCA_964586645.1 uncultured Schumannella sp. | reverse complement strand
TGCGCGACGACTTCGAGATCTCGGTGCCCGAACTCGACCTCGCCGTCGAGACCGCGCTCGAGAACGGGGCGCTCGGAGCCCGGATGACCGGCGGCGGGTTCGGCGGCGCGGCGATCGCCCTCACGCCGCTCGACGCCGTCTCGCGCATCCAGGTCGCCGTCGACGGGGCATTCGCGGAGCACGGCTTCGCGACCCCCGAGGTCTACCCGGTGCGCCCGTCCGCCGGCGCCGCCCGCGACGCCTGACCGCTTCCCTCCCGTGGGTCGAGTGCCGCCGCAGGCGGTGTGTCGAGACCGCCCTCCGAGCAACGCCGGATGGGTTTCGATACACCCGCTTCGCGGGCACTCAACCCGCGATGGGGTGGCTACGCCCCGCGGCGCTCCGCGGCATCCACGACGTTGGAGAGCAGGAGCGCGCGGGTCATCGGGCCCACGCCGCCCGGGTTGGGCGACAGCCAGCCGGCGACCTCCGCGACCGCCGGGTCGACGTCGCCGTGCAGGCGGGCCCGGCCGGAGTCGGTCATCCCGACGCGGGTGACGCCGACATCCAGCACCGCGGCGCCGGGCTTGATCCACTCGGGCTTCACGAAGTGCGGAACGCCGAGGGCGGCCACGACGATGTCCGCCCGCTTCACCTCGGCGGGCAGGTCGACGGTGCGCGAGTGCGTGAGGGTGACGGTCGCGTCGACGCCCTTGCGGGTGAAGACGAGCCCGAGCGGGCGGCCGACGGTCAGCCCGCGACCGACGATGACGACGTGCTTGCCGGCGATCGGCACGTCGTGCCGGCGCAGCAGCTCGACGACGCCCGCGGGCGTGCACGGCAGCGGCGAGTGCAGGTCGCCCTCGACGCCGAGCACGAGGCGGCCGAGGTTGGTCGGGTGCAGGCCGTCGGCGTCCTTGTCGGGGTCGATGAGCTCGAGGATCGGGTTCTCGTCGATGCCCTTCGGCAGCGGCAGCTGCACGATGTAGCCGGTGACGTTCGGGTCGGCGTTGAGCCCGGCGACGGCCGAGCGCACCTCCGCCTCGGACGCGGTCGCCGGCAGCTCGACGGGGATCGACGTGATGCCGACCTCGGCGCAGTCGCGGTGTTTGCTCGACACGTAGGAGATCGAACCCGGGTCGTCGCCGACGAGGAGGGTGCCGAGACCCGGCACGACCCCCTTCGCCGCGAGTGCCTCGATGCGTTCGCGCAGTTCGTTCTTGATGGCGGTCGCGGTCGCGACGCCGTCGAGTGTGATGGCGGTCATTGCCAGCTCCCGGGGCTCGTCAGGCCGGGGTAGAGCGGGAAGGCCGAGGCGAGGGCTTCGACACGCGCGCGCAGAGCCGGCAGGTCAGGGTCGGCCTTCAGGGTAGCCGCGATGATCTCGGCGACCTCGGTGAATTCCGCATCATGAAAACCCCGGGTGGCGAGGGCCGGGGTGCCGATCCGCACGCCGGAGGTCACCATCGGCGGGCGCGGGTCGTTCGGCACGGAGTTCTTGTTGACCGTGATGCCGACCTCGTGCAGGAGGTTCTCGGCGTCCTGCCCGGTGAGCTGCGAGTCACGGAGGTCGACGAGCACGAGGTGCACGTCGGTGCCGCCCGACAGCACGGCGATGCCCTCGGCCGCGACATCCGGCTGGGTGAGGCGCTCGGCGAGGATCTTCGCGCCGCTCAGCGTCGCCTGCTGCCGCTCGACGAATTCGGGTTCCATCGCGAGCTTGAACGCCGTCGCCTTCGCCGCGATGACGTGCATGAGCGGTCCGCCCTGCTGGCCCGGGAAGACGTTGGAGTTCATCCGCTTGGCGATGTCGGGGTCGTTGGTGAGGATGAAGCCCGAGCGCGGGCCGCCGATCGTCTTGTGCACGGTCGACGACACGATGTGCGCGTGCGGCACCGGGTTCGGGTGCAGACCCGCGGCGACGAGTCCGGCGAAATGCGCCATGTCGACCCAGAGCTTCGCGCCGACCTCGTCGGCGATGGCCCGGAACGCGGCGAAGTCGAGCTGCCGCGGATACGCCGACCATCCGGCGATGATCACCTGCGGCCGCACCTCGAGGGCTCGTTCGCGCACCGTGGCCATGTCGATCGTCATCGTCTCGGGGTCGAGGCCGTAGGCGTGGGCGTCGTAGAGCTTGCCCGAGAAGTTGAGCTTCATGCCGTGGGTCAGATGGCCGCCCTGAGCCAGTTCGAGACCGAGGATGCGGTCGCCCGGCTCCGCGATCGCCGACAGCACCGCGACGTTGGCGGAGGCGCCCGAGTGCGGCTGCACGTTCGCGTAGGCCGCGCCGAACAGCTTCTTCGCCCGCTCGATCGCGAGCGTCTCGACGACATCCACGAACTCGCAGCCGCCGTAGTAGCGCTTGCCCGGGTACCCCTCGGCGTACTTGTTGGTGAGCACCGAGCCCTGGGCCTCGAGCACGGCGCGCGGCACGAAGTTCTCGCTCGCGATCATCTCGAGGGTCGAGCGCTGGCGGTTCAGCTCC
>CAZPJC010000292.1:0-2518 GCA_964586645.1 uncultured Schumannella sp. | reverse complement strand
CTCGCCGCCTCCGAGCACGAGGTCGTCGCCGTCATCACCCGCGAGGACGCGCCGCTCGGCCGCAAGCGCGTGCTCACGCCGACGCCGGTCGCGGTCGCGGCGGAGGAGCTCGGCATCCCGGTGCTCAAAGCCAATCGGATCGCGCCGCTCGAGGCACGGGTCGAGGCGCTGCGACCCGACCTCGGCGTGATCGTCGCGTACGGCGGGCTCATCCGCGAGCCGCTGCTGTCGACGCCGCGCCTCGGCTGGATCAACCTCCACTTCTCGCTGCTGCCACGCTGGCGAGGGGCGGCGCCGGTGCAACGCGCCCTCATCGCGGGCGACCGGGAGACCGGCGCCGCGGTGTTCCAGCTCGTGCCCGAGCTCGACGCCGGCCCGGTGTTCGGCACCATCACTCAGCCGATCGGACGGAACGAGACGGCCGGGCACCTGCTCGAGGTTCTCGCCGAGAGCGGAGCCGCTCTGCTCACCGAGGTCGTCGACGCGCTCGACGCGGGCACGGCGACGGCGGTGGAGCAGGTCGGCGAGGTGACGCTCGCCCCCAAGCTCGAACTCGAGGACGGCCGGCTCGACTGGTCGCGTCCGGCGGCGGAGCTGGATGCCCGCATCCGCGGCACGACGCCCGAGCCCGGCGCGTTCGCGGTGCTGTCCGGCGACGAGCGGCTCAAGGTGCTCGACGCGGCGATCGCCCACGGGGAGGGGTCGCTCGCCGCGGGGGAGTTCGACCTGCGCGGGGGACGTCTGCTCGTCGGCACCGGATCCGATCCGCTGCACCTGGTCACCGTGCACCCCGCCGGCAAGCGCGCGATGCCCGCCGCCGACTGGTGGCGGGGGCGACAGCGTTCGTCAGAGGCGCGATGAACGACCGCTACGGGGCCGCCGTCTCCGGCCGGAGGGTCTCACCCGCGCGCCGTGTCGCCGCGGAGGTGCTCGCCGCCGTGCGCGAGGACGACGCCTACGCCAATCTCGTGCTCCCGGCCCGGATCAGCGACGCGCGGCTGAACCTCGTCGACGCGGGGCTCGCCACCGAGCTCACCTACGGCACCCTGCGCATGCAGGGACGCTACGACCGCATCATCAGGCTGGCCGCGAACCGCGAGACCTCGGCGATCGACCCGGCCGTGCTCGATGTGCTGCGCCTCGGGGTGCACCAGCTGGTCGCGACGCGCATCCCGCCGCATGCCGCCGTCGGCGACACCGTGACGCTCGCGCCGCGCAAGGCGACGGGGTTCGTGAACGGCGTGCTCCGCACGGTCTCGCGCTCCACGCCGGAGGAGTGGGATGCCCGCCTCCTCGAGGGTCTCGCCGGTGACGCCCGACTCGCCGCCGAGTACTCCCACCCCGAGTGGGTCGTGGACGCGCTGCGGGACGCCCTCGTCGCCGACGGTCGGGGCGACGAGCTCGAGGATCTGCTCGCCGCCGACAACGTCGCGCCCGAAGTCGCGCTCGTCGCGCTGCCGGGTCTCGCCCGGGTCGCCGACGTCGGGGAGCCCGGGGGGATCTCGCCCACGGGTGTCCGCGCTCCCGGCGGCGACCCCTCGCGCATCCCCGCGGTCGCGACCGGCCACGCGCGGGTGCAGGACGAGGGATCGCAGCTCGCCGCGCTCACCCTGAGCCGGGCCCGGCCGATCGTCACGGGCGAGCGCTGGCTCGACATGTGCGCCGGTCCCGGCGGCAAGGCCGCGCTGCTCACCGCAGAGGCGCGCGCCGGGGGAGCGACCCTCGTCGCGAACGAGCTCGTGCCCGTGCGGGCTCGTCTGGTGCGGTCGGCCCTGAAGATCTTCCGTCCGGCACCCGAGGTGGTCGAAGGCGACGCCGAGCGGTTCGCGACGACCGATCCCGAGGGCTTCGACCGCATCCTGCTCGACGCGCCGTGCACGGGACTCGGGGCGCTCCGCCGCCGACCGGAGGCGCGCTGGCGCAAGCAGCCGAGCGACCTGCCGGGGCTCGTCGCTCTGCAGACCCGGTTGCTGGATGCTGCGGTCGCCGCCCTGAAGCCGGGCGGCCTGCTCGCCTACGTGACCTGTTCACCGCATCCGGCCGAGACCCGCGAGGCGGTCGCCGGCGTCCTGGCGCGGCACCCGGAACTCACCGCCGTCGACACCCGCGCGGTCGCCGGCGGGATCGCGACGAGCCGCCTCGGACCCGGCGTGGGGCCCGCGCTGCAGCTATGGCCGCACGAGCACGGCACCGACGCGATGTTCGTGCAGCTGCTCTCTAAGGTGGAGGCGTGACGGCCCGCATCGAACCGAGCATCCTGGCGGCGGACTTCGTGAACCTCGAGGCGGAGGTCGGGCGCATCGCGTCGGCGGACGCCGTGCACGTCGACGTGATGGACAACCACTTCGTGCCGAATCTGACCTTCGGCCCGCAGATGGTCGGCCGGCTGCAGGCGGTGTCGCCGATCCCGCTCGACGTGCACCTGATGATCGCCGACGCCGACCGCTGGGCCCCCGGCTACGCCGAGCTCGGGGCGTTCTCGGTGACCTTCCACGCCGAGGCGGCGACGGATGCCGTG
>CAZPJC010000291.1:0-2531 GCA_964586645.1 uncultured Schumannella sp. | reverse complement strand
CTCGGCAAGGTCCCGCCCATCAGCCGCCTTTCGAGCAACCTCCCTGGGCACTACAACTAGACCTTCCGCAGGAGCACCGTCGAGACGGTGTGGTCCGGCCCCTTCCGCAGGACGAGGGAGGCCCGCGCCCGAGTGGGCAGGATGTTCGCCTCGAGGTTGGGGCCGTTGATCTCGTCCCAGATGCTCCGCGCGCGGGCGATCGCCTCGTCCTCGCTGAGCGACGCGTACCGGTGGAAGTACGACGACGGATCGGCGAACGCCCCGCGCTGCAGGCGCAGGAACCGCTCGACGTACCAGTTCTCGATGTCGGCGGTGCGGGCGTCCACGTAGATCGTGAAGTCGAAGAGGTCGCTCACCGCGAGCCTGCCGGATGTCGGCGGCTGCAGCACGTTGAGCCCCTCGACGATGAGCACGTCGGGCCGCTTGACGACGACGTGCTCGTCGGGGACGACGTCGTAGACGAGGTGCGAGTAGACGGGCGCGTGCACCTCCGCCACCCCGCTCTTCACCTCGGAGACGAACCGCAGCAAGGCGCGGCGGTCGTAGCTCTCCGGGAAGCCCTTGCGCTGCATGAGGCCGCGGCGCTCGAGTTCGGCGTTCGGCAGCAGGAACCCGTCGGTCGTGACGAGCTCGACCGACGGGGTGTCGGGCCAGCGCGAGAGCAGCTCGCGCAGCAGCCGGGCGATCGTCGACTTGCCGACCGCGACCGAGCCGGCGACGCCGATCACGAACGGGGTCGGGCGCACCGGCTGGCCGAGGAACTCCCGCACCGCCGACCCGGTCGACAGGGCGCCCGCGACGTACAGGTTGAGCAGCCGGCTGAGCGGCACGTACACCTCGGCGACCTCCGTGAGGTCGAGGCTGTCGCCCACGCCCCGCAGGCGCTCGATCTCGCCTGCGCCCAGCGGAAGGGGGGTCGACGGGGCGAGCGCGGCCCACTCCGCCCGGTCGATCTCGACGAACGGTGTGGACCCGCCGTGAGGAGCGCCGGGGTCGGACATCGCAGACCAGGAAAACATAGAATGGGCTCTCATGTGCGGCATCGTCGGGTACGTCGGACCTGGCAGCAGCCTCCAGGTCCTCATGGGTGGGCTCAAGCGGCTCGAATACCGGGGCTATGACTCGGCCGGTGTGGCGGTTCTCGACGACTCCGGTCACCTCGGCACCCGCAAGAAGGCGGGCAAGCTCGGGATGCTGTCGGATGAGCTCGCCGACACCCCGATCGCCGACGGCCACACCGGCATCGGTCACACCCGCTGGGCGACCCACGGCGGCCCGACCGACGGCAACGCGCACCCGCACCTCGGCGACGACGGCAAGCTGGCGCTCATCCACAACGGCATCATCGAGAACTTCGGCGAGCTCAAGCGCGAATTGCTTGATGCCGGGGCCGTGTTCACGAGCGAGACCGACACCGAGGTCGCCGCGCTCCTGGTCGGCCGCCTCTACCGCGAGACCGGCGACCTGACGACCGCACTGCGCCGGGCGGTCGCGCGGCTCGAGGGGGCGTTCACGCTCCTCGTCGTGCACGAGGACTCCCCGGGCGTCGTCGTGGGTGCGCGCCGGAACTCGCCGCTCGTGATCGGCCTCGGCGACGGCGAGAACTTCCTCGGCTCCGACGTCGCCGCGTTCGTCGACCACACCCGCCGGGCGATGGAGATCGGCCAGGACCAGATCGTGACGATCCGGCCCGACTCGGTCGAGGTCACCGACTTCGCCGGCAACCCGGTGCGCGCCAAGGAGTTCGAGGTCGCCTGGGATGCCAGCGCGGCCGAGAAAGGCGGCTGGCCGACCTTCATGAAGAAGGAGATCAGCGAGGAGCCCGAGGCGGTCGGCAAGACGCTGCTCGGCCGGATCGTCGACGGTCAGGTGCGCCTGCCCGAGCTCGACGGGGTCGCCGATCTCCTCACCGATGTCGATCGCATCGTCCTGCTCGCCTGCGGAACGGCGGCCTATGCGAGCCTCGTCGGCAAGTACGCGATCGAGGCCTGGGCGCGCATCCCCGTCGACGTCGAGCTCTCGCACGAGTTCCACTACCGCGATCCGGTGCTCTCCGACCGCACCCTCATCGTCTCGGTGAGCCAGTCGGGCGAGACGATGGACACCCTCCTCGCCGTGCAGTACGCGAAAGCCCACGGCGCGCGCACCCTCTCGATCTGCAACACCCAGGGCGCCACCATCCCGCGGGAGTCGGACGCCGTGCTCTACACCCACGCGGGGCCCGAGGTCGCCGTGGCGTCGACGAAGGCGTTCGTAGCCCAGATCACCGCGCTCTACCTGCTCGGACTGCATCTCGCGACGGTACGCGGCACGCTGTCGGCCGACCAGGTCGGCGCGCTCACGGAGGAGCTGCAGAACCTTCCGGCCAAGCTCGATCAGGTCGTCGAGTCGTCCGGGGAGCGCATCGCGGAGTTCGCGCAGTGGATGGGCGACGTGCAGTCGGTGCTCTTCCTCGGGCGCCACGCGGGCTACCCGATCGCCCTCGAGGGGGCGCTCAAGCTCAAGGAGCTCGCCTACATCCACGCCGAGGG
>CAZPJC010000290.1:0-2542 GCA_964586645.1 uncultured Schumannella sp. | reverse complement strand
CGGGTGAGCCCGTTGGTGATCGCCGCCCGGAAGTGCATCGGCACTTCCTCCCAGTAGCCGGCGGTCATCAGCACGCTGAGGGTCACGACCGACCGCGTGCGGCGGTCGAGACCCGGCCGCGACCAGATCTCGCCCCACGCCACGCGGGTGATGTAGTCCTGGAAGTCCTCGTTGTCGGGGTTCACGTTCGCGACGGCACGATCCACATGCGCATCGCCGAGCACCGCGCGCCGCACCTTCATCCCGTTCGTGCGCCGATCGTCGTCGGTACTCATGACACCTCCGAGAGCAGGGCGGCGGCCACCTCGGCCGGCTTCTCGACCGCCGCGAGGTGCGACGAGTCGGGGATGACGTGCAGCGCGCCCGACCGGGCCGACGCGACGGCCTCCTCGGCGGCATCCAGCGGGATGACGGGGTCGAGCGCACCGGCGATGATCGAGAACGGCATCGGCAGCGACGGGACCCGGCCACGCAGATCGGTCGCGGCGAGGGCCTCGACGCAGAGGGCGTAGCTCTCGTCGTCGATGTCGCGCAGATCGAGCAGCAGGGGCGACGCGACGGTCGGCTGCGCGTCGATGAATCCCGGGGCGAACCAGCGTTCCGCCGAGCCCTGCACGAGCGACGGGGTGCCCGAAGCCCGCACCTGCGCGGCGCGGGTGGCCCAGGCATCCGGGGTCCCGATCTTCGGCAGCGAGCACACCATCGACACCGCGGTCACGCGCTCGGGGGCGCGGAGGGCGACGGCGAGCGAGCCGATGCCGCCGAGCGAGACGCCCGCCGCGGCGACGCGGGAGAGGCCCGCCTCATCCACCGCCCGCAGGATGCCGTCGGCGAGCTCCTCGATCGAGAAGCCCGCCGAGATGGCCGGCGAGACGCCGTGACCCGGCAGGTCCCAGCCGAACACCGGGTGGTCGGCGAGGTACGGGAGCGCCTGATCCCACACGCGGGCGACGCGGGTGCCGAGCGAGGGGCCGAGCAGCAGCGGGATGCCGGCGCCGCCCGTCGACAGCGGAACGAGCCGGATCGTGGGGACGCTCACGCGAGCTCCTTCCGGGCCTCGGCGAGGAGGCGGTCGACGAACTCGCCGGCGACGCCGATGTAGTCCGAGGGCTGGGCCTCGCCGTCGGCGAAGCGCCTCCGCTCGGCGAGGAGGTCGGGGGCGGCGGCCGCGACGTGGGCGGCGATGACCTCGGGATGCACGCGCAGCCCGGCTGCGAGGTCGCGACCGACCGCGGCGGTGCCGCCGGCGACGCGCAGCAGTGAGCGGAACGGCTCCCACTCCGCGTGCCAGGCGCCGTCGGGCCGCTCGTCGACGGTGACCGCGGCGGTGTGCAGGGCCGAGACGAGGTGGGTCGCCTGCCGCACCGCGGAGTTGATGAGCACCGCCCGCACGGGGTTGGACTTCTGCGGCATCGTCGAGGATCCCCCGGCGGCGCCGTCGTCGAGTTCGCCGAGGCGCGCGAGGCTCGCGACGTTCTCGCCGATCGTGCCGAAGGCATCCGTCAGCTCCACGAGCGCGTCGCCGAGCCGGGTGACGGGCGAGCGCCAGACGTGCCACGGCGCGACCGGATCGGCGAGGCCGAGGTCGCGCGCGAGGCGGGAGGCGATGTCGATGCTGTCGGCGCCCGATGCGGTGAAGGCGGCGAGGGTGCCGGCCGCGCCGCCGAGCTGCACGGGGTAGGCGGCCGAGGCCGCGCGCACGGCCGCGGCGGCGGAGGCGACCCCGCGGGCCCAGCCCGCGAGCTTGAGCCCGAGGGTGATCGGCGTGGCCGGCTGGGTGAGGGTGCGGCCCACCATCACCGTCTCGCGGTACCGCGTCGCGTGCTCGGCGAACGACTCGACCGCCGCGGCGGCGTCGGCGACGATCAGCTCGGCGGCATCCCGGGCGATCAGCGCCAGGCCGGTGTCGAGGGCGTCCTGCGAGGTGGCCCCGCGGTGCAGCCAGTGCGCGGCCTCGTCGTCGAGCCGGCCCTTCAGCGCGGCGAGCAGCGGGATGACGGGGTTGCCCCCGGCGCGCGCCTCGCGGGCGATGTCGCCGGGTTCGATGCCGACGCCCGCGGCCGCGATGCGCTCCGCGACCCCCGGGGGAGCCGTCACGCTCGCGAGCGCCGCCTCGAAGCGGATGATCGCGGCCAGCACGGCGCGGTCCGACGTGACCGCCGCCACCGGCGTGCCCGCCCAGAGCGGCGAGAGCAGGCCGGTGTCGGCGTCGTCGTCAGTTGAAGGCAAGGAAGACGGTCTCCTTCTCACCCTGCAGGTGGATGTCGTGGCGCAGTCCACCGGGAACCGCGGTTGCCACGAGCGTAGCCCGCCGCTCGGGGGTGAGCCGGTTCAGGAACTCGCTGTTCTCCAGCTCGGGTCCGGGCACGTAGATGCGGGTGTGCAGGCGCGCGAGCAGGCCGCGGGCGAACACGATCACCGCGAAGAACGCCGGCGCTCCCGGTTCGGTCGGGGAGGGCAGCACGGTCGTGAACTCGTAGTGCCCCTCCTCGTCGGATCCGCTGCGGCCGAAGCCCGAGAACGAGTCGGCCTTGCGCACGAT
>CAZPJC010000289.1:0-2545 GCA_964586645.1 uncultured Schumannella sp. | reverse complement strand
CTGGAAGCGGCGCTCGAGGGCGGCATCCTTCTCGATGTATTCGCGGTACTCGTTGAGCGTCGTCGCGCCGATCATGCGCAGCTCGCCGCGCGCGAGCATCGGCTTGAGCATGTTCGCGGCCGCGACCGAGCCCTCGCCGCCGCCCGCGCCCATCAGCGTGTGCAGCTCGTCGATGAAGGTGATGATCTGGCCGTCGGAGTCGTTGATCTCCTTGAGCACGGCCTTCAGCCGCTCCTCGAACTCGCCGCGGTACTTCGCGCCCGCCACGAGCGCCGCGAGGTCGAGGGCGACGAGCTGCTTGTCCTTCAGCGAGTCGGCGACGTCGCCCGCGACGATGCGCTGGGCGAGCCCCTCGACGACGGCCGTCTTGCCGACACCGGGCTCGCCGATCAGCACCGGATTGTTCTTGGTGCGCCGGGTCAGCACCTGGCTGATGCGGCGGATCTCGGCATCCCGCCCGATGACCGGGTCGAGCTTGCCGCTCTTCGCGATCTCGGTGAGGTTGATGCCGTACTGCTCGAGGGCGGTCTTCTGCTCCTCCTGCTGCCCCGAGGTCGGGGCGCCCTGCATGTTCGCCATGTTCTCTCTCTACTCCCTGGGACGGCAGATCACGAAGGACCTCAGTCCCGTGGACCGAACGGTCGCCAGACGACGACCGACGTCGACTTCTTGGTGCGCGTGCCCGCGCGCAGCGGGATCACATCGCCTTCCGCGCCGGCCGCGAAGACGCGGCGGCCGGGGCGGTTCAGCATCTCGTCGGCGAGCGCGCGCTCGAGTTCGCGCACGCGCCCGGCGAGCTCCGCGACCTGGTTCTCCAGTTCGAGGATGCGGCGGATGCCCTCGAGGTTGAGGCCCTCCGCCGACAGCCGGGCGATCTCGCGGAGCTGCACGACATCCCGCATCGAGTAGCGCCGCGACTGGCCGGCCGTGCGCCGCGGGCTGACCAGCCCGAGCTTGTCGTACTGGCGCAGCGTCTGCGGATGCATCCCGCAGAGCTCGGCGGCGACGGCGATCGCGAAGATCGGGGTCTCCAGATCGACGTCGGCCATCCCGCTCACCTCCCCGCGCGGGCCCGGGCGAGCAGCTCGTCCCGCGGGTTGTCGGGCATCGCCTTCGCGAGTTCGGCGAGCGCGGCGGCGGCCGGGGCCGACAGGTTGGTCGGCACCGCGACGACGACCTCGGCGAGCAGGTCGCCCGTGCCCTTCGGGGTGGTCACGCCGCGGCCCTTGACCCGCAGGACGCGCCCGGCCGGAGTGCCCGGGGCGACCTTGAGCCGCACCGTGTCGCCCTCGAGCGTCGGCACCTCGATCGTGGCGCCGAGCGCCGCCTCGGCGAAGGTCACCGGAACCTCGACGCGCAGGTTGAGCCCCTCGCGTTCGAACACCGGATGCGGCCGCACCGACACGGTGATGACGAGATCCCCCGCCTCGCCGCCGTCGGGGCTCGGCTGGCCCTTGCCCTTGAGCCGGATCTTCTGCCCGTCCGCGACCCCGGCCGGGATCTTCACCTTGACCTCGCGGCCGTCGCTCATCTGCAGCCCGACCGTGTCGCCGCGGATCGCGGTGAGGAAGTCGAGCGTCGTGTTCGCGGTGATGTCGCCGCCCCGGGTGGGGCCGCCGAATCCGCCGAAGCCGCCGGTCGGGGTGCCGAAACGCCCGCCCCCGCCGAACAGCCCGCCGAGGATGTCGTCGAAGTCGCTCTGGTTGCGCTGCGCCCCCCGGCCGAAGCCGCGGAAGATGTCGTCGAAGCCCTGACCGCCGGCGCCGCCGCCCGGAGCCGTGAACCGCGCCCCCGAGCCCATCGCCCGCATCTGGTCGTACTCCGCGCGCATGTCCTTGTCGGACAGCACGGAGTAGGCCTCGCTGATCTCCTTGAACCGCGCCTCCGCCTTGGCATCGCCCGCGTTGGAGTCGGGGTGGTGCTGCCGCGCGAGCTTGCGGTAGGTCTTCTTGAGATCGGCTTCCGACACGTCCTTGCTGACGCCGAGGACGGCGTAGAAGTCCTTGTCGAACCAGTCCTGGCTGGCCATGTGGCTCCTGGGTTACTCGGGCGAGGAGACGGCGACCTTGGCGGCGCGGATGAGGCGCTCGCCGAGCAGGTAGCCGGGCTCGATGACATCCGCCACCGTGTCGACGGTGACGTCGGCACTCGGGATGCGGACCAGGGCCTCGTGCAGCTTCGGGTCGAAGCGCTCGCCCTTCTCGCCCACCCGGGTCAGCCCGTACTTGTCGAACGCCGCGCGGATCTTCGACGCGACGATCGTCAGCGGGCTGCCCTCGACGAGGTCGCCGTGCGCGTCGGCACGGTCGAGATCGTCGATCGCGGGAAGGAGCGAGCGGATGACCTCGGCGATCACGATCTCGCGGTTCGCCGCCCGGTCGCGCTCCACGCGCGTGCGGAAGTTCTTCAACTCCGCCTCCGCGCGGGCGGCCCGCTCGCGGTACTCCGCGACCAGGTCGCGCTCCGCCTCGGCGAGCAGCTCGAGATCCTCGTCGGTGAACTCCGCGTCGGTGCCCTGGACGTCGAGCAGCTCGACGTCCTCGGC
>CAZPJC010000288.1:0-2550 GCA_964586645.1 uncultured Schumannella sp. | reverse complement strand
CGTCGAACGGCTCGACCCACGGCGCCCAGTAGCTGACCCAGCCCCAGCCGGCGACGGGGCGCTGCCCCGCCGTCTCGGTGACGATCGCCCAGATGTCGAGGCGGTTGGTGAGGTCGCTGCTGCGGCCGAGCAGCGCGAGCAGCGGTGCGCGGAAGGCGATGGCCGCCGCCGCCCCCGCGCCCAGGAGCACCGGGAGGGCGATCGTGGTCGCCGTCCGCCGAGCCCCGGAGCCGCGGCGCGCGAACCATGCCGCGAGCACGATCGCGATGACGGCGGCCGCGGCGACGACGATCGTCGACGAGCGGGTGAGCGCGAGGACGCCGACGGCGACGACGATCCAGACGCCCGACCCGACGCGCGACCCGCGCCCGGCGATGGCGCGGGCGACCTCCGCGATGAGGGCGAGCAGGGCCGCCATCGCGAGGATGTTGGCGTTCCCGACGATGCCCTGGATGCGACCGCCCGCGAACAGCAGGTCGCGCGACCAGTAGTAGGCCTGCGGGATCTTGTCGAGGTCCGAGTAGTCGACGAAGAGCGGCAGTACCGGCCCGCGCACGAACACCGCGACGACGAGCTCGAACAGCAGCGAGAGGGCGAGCACGATGCGCATCGCGCGGGCGAGGGCATCCACCAGTTCCGCCCAGGTGAAGCAGGTGGCGAGGAAGACCGCGTACACGGTCGTGCACAGGGTGGCGACGACGCCGAGCGCGCTCGCGCCGGGATAGGCCGACCACGCGATCGACAGGACCATGAGCGCGAGGGTGGCGAACAGCAGGATGGGCATCCGCCGCACGTCGACGCGCGAGCGCACCAGTTCGATCACCGCGAGTGTGACGAAGACGACGATGATCGCGCCCCAGCCCCACCACGAGAGCAGGTAGCGCCAGACGTCGCCCGCCGCGAGCGTGAAGAACCCGAACGTCGCCAGGAAGAGGCGGTACGGGGTCGCGGGCGTCATGCCCCCAGGCTATCGGCGCAGGACGCGCCGGACGCCGCTACACGAAGGCGGCCTTGCCGGTGATCGCACGCCCGACGATCAGGGCGTTCATCTCCCGCGTCCCCTCGTAGGAGTACAGCGCCTCGGCATCCGCGAAGTGCCGGATGACGTCGTAGTCGAGCACGATGCCGTTGCCGCCCATCGACTCGCGCGCCCAGGCCACCGTCTCGCGCATCCGCGATGTCGCGAACTCCTTGGCGAGCGCCGCGTGCTCGTCCTTCTGCGTGCCCTCGTCGAGCATCGCCGAGACGCGCGTGCAGAGGGCGATCGAGGAGGTGATGTTGCCGAGCATCTTGGAGTAGTGCTCCTGGATGAGCTGGTGGCCGTCGATCGTCTTGCCGAACTGGATGCGCTCGGCGCCGTAGGCGACGGCCCCCTCGTAGGCGCCGATCGAGTTGCCGACGGCGGCCCAGGCGACTTCGGCGCGGGTGAGGCGCAGCACGGCGGCGGTGTCGCGGAACGAGTTGGCGTTCGCGAGCTTCATCGCCCCCGGGACGCGCACGTCGGTGAGGGTGATGTCGGCGTTCTGCACGATGCGCAGCGCCTGCTTGTTCTCGATCTTGGTGGCGCTCCAGCCCTCCGAGGCGGTGGGCACGAGGAAGCCCTTCACCTGGCCGTCCTCGGTCGACTTCGCCCAGACGATCGAGTGGGTGGCGATGGTGCCGTTGCCGATCCAGCGCTTCGAGCCGTTGAGGATCCAGTCGTCGCCGTCGGGTGTCGCGGTCGTGCGCAGGCCCTGGGCGGAGTCCGAACCCGACAGCGGCTCGGTGAGGGCGAAGCAGCCGAGCCACTCGCCCGACGCGAACTTCGGCAGCCATTCGGCGCGCTGTTCGGGCGATCCGGCGACGCCGACGGCACCCATCACGAGTCCGTTCTGCATGCCGACGAGGGTCGCGACGGAGGCGTCGATGCGGGCGAGCTCGAGGGCGACCCAGCCGCGGAACACCGCGGAGTTCTCGAAGGGCTGCGTCTCGGCCCACGGCATCCCGAACAGGCCGAGGTCGGCGAGCCCCGTCACGACGTGAGCCGGCAGCCATTCGGCCTTCGCCCACAGGTCGTTCACGAGAGGCTTGACCTCGGTCTCGAGATAGTGCCGCAGGTTCGCCAGCACCTCCTTCTCGCGGTCATCGAGGCCGTTCTCGAATCCGTAGAAGTCACTGGTCAGCGTGCTGAATGCCATGGCGCGAGCCTACGGACGGCGGCGGGATGCGCCAACGGCGTTGGTACTTTGGTGCAAGGCCGACGGGGGAGGACCCGCCACATGTTCGTGGAGATCACCAACACCCCCCGTGATTACGCGTGGGGATCGACGACGCTCCTCCCCGAGCTGCTCGGATCGGATCCCGACGGGCGCCCCCAGGCCGAGCTCTGGCTCGGCACGCATCCGGGCTCCCCGGCGCGGGCCGGCGCCGCGCCGCTGTCCGATCTCGTCGGCGAGCTGCCGTTCCTGCTGAAGATCCTCGCCGCCGGCTCTCCGCTCTCGCTGCAGGCCCACCCGACGACGGCTCAGGCGCAGGAGGGCTTCGCGCGCGAGAACGCCGCCGGCATCCCGC
>CAZPJC010000287.1:0-2553 GCA_964586645.1 uncultured Schumannella sp. | reverse complement strand
CCGCACGGGCACGGGTCGTCGAAGCCCGATACCTGGATGTGGCCGATGTGCCCGGCGTTGCCGCTCGCGCCCGAGATGCCGCGGCCGTCGAGTACGAGGCCGCCGCCCACTCCGGTCGAGACGACCATCCCCATGACGTTGGCCGAGCCCGCGCCGGCGCCGTAGCGCGCTTCGGCGAGGGCGATCGCGAGACCGTCGATCGCGAGGGTCACGGCGGCCCCCGGCACGAGCGATTCGACGAGCGCGCGCAGCGGATGGTCGCGCCAGGCGGGCACGTTGAGCGGCGAGGCGAGGCCGCGCACGGTGTCGACGGGCCCGGCCGCCCCGATGCCGACCCGCGCGACCGTGGTCTCGCCGAGCGCACCTCGCACGACCGAGGCGACCGCGGCATCCAGCTCGTCGGCCGTGCGGTCGTGACCGGTGGGCGCCCGGGTGCGGGTGCCCTCGACGAGCCGGCCGTCGAGAACCAGCGCGGCCTCGACCTTCGTGCCGCCGAAGTCGACGGCGAGGACAGGGCCCGTCGGATTCACGCCCCCAGCGTAGACTTGCTCGGATGGACGCGACGTCGCTGGCCCCGGCCGAACGGGCGGTCTCGCTGCTCGGCGGGGACTTCTCGGAGAAGAGCCTGAGGCTCCACCTCGAAGGACTCCCCGGAGTGGATGCCGTGGGCCTCGAAGCCCGCGCGGCGGGGCTCGGCTCCCGGTCGATCAAGACGACGTCGAAGGCCTGGGCCCTCGACCGGATCATCGGCCTCATCGACCTCACGACGCTCGAGGGCTCCGACAGTCCCGGCAAGGTGCGGTCGCTCGTCGCGAAGGCGATCACGCCCGACTCGAGCGACCCGAGCACGCCGCGGGTCGCCGCCGTGTGCGTCTACAACGACATGGTCGGCGTCGCGGTCGAGGCTCTCGGCGAGCTGCACGGCGACCCCGACGACGGCAAGATCGCGGTCGCCGCGGTCGCGACGGCGTTCCCGAGCGGCCGGGCGTCGCTGCGGGTGAAGCTCGCCGACACCGAGGATGCCGTCGCCGCCGGCGCCGACGAGATCGACATGGTCATCGACCGCGGCGCGTTCCTCGCCGGCAACTACGGCAAGGTCTTCGAGGAGATCGTCGCCGTCAAGGAGGCCTGCCGCCGTGCCGACGGCACGTACGCGAGTCTCAAGGTGATTCTCGAGACCGGCGAGCTCAACACCTACGACAACGTGCGGCGGGCCTCCTGGCTGTCGATCCTCGCGGGCGGCGACTTCATCAAGACCTCGACCGGCAAGGTGCAGCCCGCGGCGACGCTGCCGGTGACGCTGCTCATGCTGCAGATCGTGCAGGAGTGGCACCGGCTGACCGGCGAGAAGATCGGCGTGAAGCCGGCGGGCGGCATCCGTTCTTCCAAGGACGCGATCAAGTTCCTCGTGACGGTCGCCGAGACGGCGGGGGAGGAGTGGCTGCAGCCGCACCTGTTCCGCTTCGGCGCGTCGACGCTGCTCAACGACGTGCTCATGCAGCGGCAGAAGATGACGACCGGCCGCTACAGCGGCCCCGACTACGTGACGGTGGACTGACCATGGCTGACTCCCGCGGGTTGAGTAGCGCGCCGCAGAGCGGCACGCGTATCGAAACCCAGACCTCATTCCTCGACTACGCCCCGGCGCCGGAGTCGACGAGCATCCTGCACCTGAAGAAGTCCTACGGCCTCTTCATCGACGGCGACTTCGTCGACGGGTCCGGTTCGGGCTTCTCGACGATCTCGCCGGCGACGGAGAAGAAGATCGCCGAGATCGCGACCGCGACCCCGGGCGACGTCGACAGAGCCGTCGCCGCCGCCCGGCGCGCGTTCGACAAGACCTGGTCGAAGATGCCCGGCGCCGACCGCGGCAAGTACCTGTTCCGCATCGCACGGCTCGTCCAGGAGCGCGCCCGCGAGCTCGCCGTCGCCGAGAGCCTCGACAACGGCAAGCCGATCAAGGAGAGCCGGGATGTCGACGTCCCGCTCGTCGCCGCGTGGTTCTTCTACTACGCCGGCTGGGCCGACAAGCTCGACTACGCCGGGCTCGGCGCCTCGCCCCGGGCACTGGGCGTCGCCGCCCAGGTCATCCCGTGGAACTTCCCGCTGCTCATGCTCGCCTGGAAGATCGCGCCCGCCCTCGCCGCCGGCAACACGGTCGTGATCAAGCCGGCCGAGACGACGTCGCTGTCGGCGCTGATCTTCGCCGAGATCCTGCAGCAGGCCGACCTGCCTCGCGGCGTGGTCAACATCGTCACGGGTGCCGGCGAGACCGGCGCCGCGCTCGTGCGGCATTCTGACGTGAACAAGGTCGCCTTCACCGGCTCGACCGCCGTCGGCCGCGAGATCGCCAAGGCGGTCGCCGGCACCGGCAAGAAGCTGACGCTCGAACTCGGCGGCAAGGCGGCGAACATCGTCTTCGACGACGCCCCGCTCGACCAGGCGATCGAAGGCATCGTCAACGGCATCTTCTTCAACCAGGGGCACGTCTGCTGCGCCGGCAGCCGCCTGCTCGTGCAGGAGAACGTGCACGACGAGGTGGTCGAGAAGCTC
>CAZPJC010000286.1:0-2591 GCA_964586645.1 uncultured Schumannella sp. | reverse complement strand
CAAGGCGACCACCTTCTACGACGACCCCGCGGAGATCGCGGCCGCGTCGCGCGGACTCGGCGAGGCGATGGTCGGCATCAACGTCGCCGACATCCCGGCGACGCACCGGCTCGCCGAGCGCGGCTGGTAGCGCTCTGAACAGTGGTGGCGCCCTGAACAGATCGGGCCCGCGGGTCGGCGTCCTCGCCCTGCAGGGCGACTTCCGCGAGCACCTGATGGTGCTGCGCGAGCTGGGCGCGGATGCCGTGCCGGTCCGCCGCGCGAACGAGCTCGACGACGTGGCCGGGCTGGTCATCCCGGGCGGCGAGTCGAGCGTGATGGACAAGCTCGCGCGCACCTTCGGGGTCGCCGAGCCGCTCAAGGCGCGCATCGCCGCCGGGATGCCGGTCTACGGCACGTGCGCGGGGCTCATCATGCTCGCCGACACGGTGCGCGACGCGATCGCGGGTCAGCAGACCCTCGGCGGACTCGACGTCGTCGTGCGCCGCAACGCGTTCGGCAACCAGAACGACTCCTTCGAGACCGACTTGGTCATCCCGGAACTCGGCGAGAAGCCGGTTCACGCCGTCTTCATCCGTGCGCCCCTGGTCGAAGAGGTCGGGCCGAAGGCGCGGGCGCTCGCGACCCTCGACGACGGCCGGGTGGTCGCGGTCGAGCAGGGTCCGCTGCTCGGCACGGCGTTCCATCCCGAGGTCACCGACGACTACCGGTTCCACGCCCGGTTCCTGGAGCACGTCCCGTCGTAGTCCGGCCCGGGGCATGATCGTGGCATGAAGATCTACTCCGACTTCGCCGGCCGCCGCACGCGCCAGATCATCGCCGACGTGCTCGCCCTCGTCGCGATCGCGCTCTGGGTGTGGTTCGGCTCCACCGTCTTCGCCCTCGTGAACGGGCTCGCGGTCTTCGGCGTCCAGATGGAGAACGCGGGCGCCGGCTTCGAGGAGACGATGAAGGAGGTCGGCGAAACGCTCGGCGGCATCCCGCTCATCGGCCCCGGCATCCGGCTGCCGTTCGACGGGGCGAGCGCGGCGGGCGGCACGCTCGCGGACGCGGGGCAGGCGCAGCAGGACGCGATCTTCCAGCTCGCGCTGACCCTCGGGATCGGCACGGCGGCCCTCCCGACGCTCATGATCCTCATCGTCTGGCTCGTGCCGCGCATCCTCTTCATCCGTCGGGCCGGCCGGGCGAAGGCGGTCGTGCACGCCGACGCGGGGATGGATCTCCTCGCCCTCCGCGCGCTCACCACCCAGAAGCTGTCGGCGATCACCAAGATCGACGCCGACGCCCTCGGCGCCTGGCGGCGGGGTGAACCGGACGTCGTGCGTCGGCTGGCCCAGCTGGAGCTGCGTTCGTCGGGGGTCAAGCTCCGCGAGAGCTGACTACAGCGTGTCGGTGCGGAGGGTGACGTCGACCGGCGCGGCGGCCGCGACCGCGCGGAAGCCGGGGGAGCGGCGGATGCTGCGCTCGAAGTCGGCGACCTCCGTCGGAGTGAAGCACCAGGCGTGCCCGCGGCCGAGGGCGCGGCGGGCCGGGGTCCAGCGGTAGGAGAGGCACAGGGTCAGCTGCACGATCGGCTGGTCGTCGCCCTCCCGGATCAGCTGCCGGGTCACGCCCGCGGTGAACCGGGCGGCGTCGGCATCCGGTCCCCACTGCCAGAGCAGGCCGTCGCCGTCGTCGGTGATGCGGGCGTGCTGGGCCCGGTTCGCGGCGTAGAAGCCCGTCATGGCACTGACCGCGCTGCCGATGCGCAGGGCCTCGAGCTGCTCGCCCGACTCGGCCAGGTGACGCCGGAAGGCGTTCTCCGCGAACGAGATGCGGAACCAGCGGGCGGGCACCCCGTGAGCCTAGGACGGGGCCCCCGGACGCGCCAGCTAAGATCGGACGAGTTTTCAGCAACGAAGAAGGAGCACCGTGAGCGGTCATTCCAAGTGGGCCACGACGAAGCACAAGAAGGCGATCATCGATCAGCGCCGTGCCAAGTCGTTCGCGAAGCTCATCAAGAACATCGAGGTCGCCGCGAAGATCGGCGGCGCCGACCTGGCGGGCAACCCGACGCTCTTCGAAGCCGTGCAGAAGGCCAAGAAGACCTCGGTGCCCAACGACAACATCGATCGCGCCATCAAGCGCGGCGCCGGGATCGGCGGCGAAGCCGTCAACTACGAGTCGATCATGTACGAGGCCTACGGCCCGAACGGCGTCGCCTTCCTCATCGAGTGCCTCACCGACAACAAGAACCGGGCGGCGGCCGAGGTGCGCACGGCGCTCAGCCGCCAGGGTGGCACGCTCGCCGACCCGGGCAGCGTCGCGTACAACTTCAGCCGCAAGGGCGTCATCTCGATCACGAAGACCGACGGCGTCGACGAAGACGCGATCCTCGAGGCGGTTCTGGATGCCGGGGCCGAGGAGGTCAAGGACCAGGGCGGCGGATTCGAGGTCATCACCGACCCGTCCGACCTGACCCAGACCCGCGCCGCGCTGCAGGAGGCCGGCATCGAGTACGACTCGGCCGAGGCGGAGTTCGTGCCGAACCTCGCGATCGAGGTCGACGCCGACACGGCGCGCAAGGTCTTCCGGCTCATCGACGCGCTCGA
>CAZPJC010000285.1:0-2610 GCA_964586645.1 uncultured Schumannella sp. | reverse complement strand
TCGGCTACCTGCTCGACATGGCGCCGAAGGACCTCGAGAAGGTCATCTACTTCGCCGCGTACATGGTCATCTCGGTCGACGTCGACGGTCGTCACAACGACCTGCCCGGCCTCGAGAACGAGATCCGTCTCGAGATCAAGCAGCTCGAGCAGCAGCGCGACAGCCAGATCAACGCGCGCCTCGCCACCCTCGAGACCGAGATGGCGGCGCTCGAGGAGGAGGGCGCGAAGAGCGACCAGAAGCGCAAGGTCCGCGACGCGGGCGAGAAGGAGATGGGGCAGGTCCGCAAGTCGTACGACGAGCAGATCGCCCAGCTCGAGCGCGTCTGGGACGACTTCCGCAACCTCAAGGTCGGCGACCTGAAGCCGGAGGACTCGGTCTTCCACGAGCTGCAGGACCGCTTCGGCCTGTACTTCGAGGCGTACATGGGCGCCGAGGCGATCCAGAAGCGCCTCCAGGCCTTCGACCTCCAGGCCGAGAGCGACGCGCTGCACGACGAGATCGCGAACGGTCGCGGCGGGCAGAAGAAGATCCGCGCGATCAAGCGCCTCCGCGTCGTCAACTCGTTCCTGCAGACCGGCAACTCGCCGGCCGCGATGGTGCTCGACGTCGTCCCGGTCATCCCGCCGGAGCTGCGCCCGATGGTGCAGCTCGACGGTGGCCGCTTCGCGACCTCCGACCTGAACGACCTCTACCGCCGTGTGATCAACCGCAACAACCGTCTGCGTCGTCTGCTCGACCTGGGCGCGCCGGAGATCATCGTCAACAACGAGAAGCGGATGCTGCAGGAGGCCGTCGACGCGCTGTTCGACAACGGCCGCCGCGGCCGTCCGGTCACCGGTACCGGCAACCGCGCGCTCAAGTCGCTCTCCGACATGCTCAAGGGCAAGCAGGGCCGGTTCCGCCAGAACCTGCTCGGCAAGCGCGTCGACTACTCGGGCCGTTCGGTCATCATCGTCGGCCCGCAGCTCAAGCTGCACCAGTGCGGTCTGCCCAAGCAGATGGCGCTCGAGCTGTTCAAGCCGTTCGTGATCAAGCGCCTGATCGACCTGTCGCACGCGCAGAACATCAAGTCGGCCAAGCGCATGGTCGAGCGGTCGCGCCCGCAGGTCTGGGACGTGCTCGAGGAGATCATCCGCGAGCGCCCGGTTCTGCTGAACCGCGCGCCCACGCTGCACCGTCTCGGCATCCAGGCGTTCGAGCCGCAGCTCGTGGAGGGCAAGGCGATCCAGCTGCACCCGCTCGTCTGCGCCGCGTTCAACGCGGACTTCGACGGCGACCAGATGGCCGTCCACCTCCCGCTGAGCGTCGAGGCCCAGGCCGAGGCTCGCATCCTGATGCTGGCGTCGAACAACATCCTGAAGCCGTCCGACGGCCGACCGGTGACCCTGCCCTCGCAGGACATGATCATCGGCCTGCACCACCTGACCACGGTCAAGGAGGGTGCCGTCGGCGAGGGCCGCGCGTTCTCGTCGATCGCCGAGGCGATCCTCGCGTTCGACCAGAAGTCGCTCGACCTGAACGCGCCGGCGCGCATCCGTCTCGAGGGCGTCTACTTCGCCGAGGGCGAGGTGCCGGAGGGCTTCGAGCAGGGCGGCACCCGCCTGGTCTCGACCACCCTCGGCCGGGCGCTGTTCAACGAGACGCTGCCGGTCGACTACCCGTACGTCGAGGCCGTCGCCGACAAGGGCAAGATCTCCGCGATCGTCAACGACCTCGCGGAGCGCTACCCCAAGGTGGAGGTCGCCGCGGCGCTCGACCGGATCAAGGACGCCGGGTTCCACTGGGCGACCCGTTCCGGCGTCACCGTCGCGCTGTCGGACATCATCACCCCGAAGGACAAGCCCGAGATCATCGCGAAGCACGAGAAGCGTGCCTCGAAGGTCCAGGGCGAGTACGACAAGGGTCTGATCGACGACGCCTCGCGCCGCCGGGAGCTCATCGAGATCTGGACCGAGGCCACCAACGAGGTCGCGCTCTCCATGCAGGCGTCGTACACGGCCGGCAACAACATCTTCCGGATGGTGTCGTCGGGTGCCCGTGGTAACTGGCTGCAGGTGCGCAACATCTCGGGTATCCGCGGCCTGGTCGCGAACCCGAAGGGTGAGACGATCCCGCGTCCGATCATCTCCTCGTACCGCGAGGGATTGAGCGTGGCCGAGTACTTCATCGCCACGCACGGTGCCCGCAAGGGCCTCGCCGACACCGCACTCCGCACCGCGGACTCCGGCTACCTGACGCGTCGACTCGTCGACGTCGCGCAGGACGTCATCATCCGCGAGGACGACTGCGGCACGACGAAGGGCCTCGAGCTCACGATCGCCGCGATGGTCGACGGCACCCTGGTGCGCGACGCGAACGTCGAGAACGCGGTCTACGCTCGCTCGCTCGCCGAGGCCGCCGTGGATGCCAAGGGCAAGGTCGTCGCGGAGGCCGGCTCGGATGTCGGCGACGTGCTGATCGACAAGCTCATCGCGGCCGGCGTCGAGACCATCAAGGTCCGTTCGGTCCTCACCTGCGAGAGCGCCGTCGGCGTGTGCGCGGCCTGCTACGGCCGTTCGCTCGCGACCGGCAAGCTCGTCGACATCGGCGAAGCGGTCGGCATCATCG
>CAZPJC010000284.1:0-2629 GCA_964586645.1 uncultured Schumannella sp. | reverse complement strand
GCTTCGCGAGCGCCTTGTTGTCGGTGCCGCCGCTCATCAGGTACGGCAGCACGGGGGCACCCGGGTCGAACCGGTGCAGCGAGGTGATCATCGCGTCGACCAGGTCGCCGGAGAACGACTCCTCGAGCCCGATGTCGTGGTGCACGATCTCGATCTCGATCTCGGGACCGACGAGCTCGCGCACGCGGGCGAGCACCTCGTCCTCCTGGCCGGGGAACGGGCGGATGTCGACGAGAGCCTCCGCGCGATCCGGGATGACGTTGTGCTTGTAGCCGGCCTCGAGCACCGTCGGGTTGGTCGTCACGTGGATCCCGGCCTGGAGGAACCCCGACGCCGACCCGGCCGAGAGGATGAGGGCATCCGGATCGTCGGCGCTGCCGCCGAGGAGGTCGGCGAGCTGGACCAACTGGGCGCGGGTGGTCGCGGTGAGGTGCACGGGCCACTCCTCGCATCCGAGCGTCGCGACGGCCTCGGCCAGTTTGGTGACGGCGTTGTCACGGAACAGTCGGGAGCCGTGCGCCGCTCCCCCGTGGGCGATCAGCTTGATCCAGACGAGGGCCTTCTCGCCGGTCTGCAGCAGGTACGCGCGAGTGCCGCCGAGGTCGATCGAGTAGCCGCCGACCTCGCTCACCGCCTCGGTCGCGCCTGCGAACAGCTCGGGATGCTCGTCGACGAGGAAGTGCGAGCCGTAGACGCCGCCGTTCTCCTCGTCGGCGAAGAACGCGACGACCAGCTCGCGGGCCGGCAGCTCCCCCGCAGAGAGGATGTCGTCGAGCGAGGTCAGGATCATGGCATCCATGTCCTTCATGTCGACGGCGCCGCGGCCCCACAGCATGCCGTCCTTGACGACGCCCTCGAACGGGTCGACGCTCCAGTTCGCCGGATCGGCCGGCACGACATCGAGGTGGCCGTGCAGCACCATCGCCGGACGCGCGGGATCGCGACCCGGCACGCGGGCGACGACGCTCGTGCGTCCGGGCTCGGAGTCGAACAGCTGCGGGGCGAGCCCGAGCGACTCGAGCTTCGCGGCGACGTACTCCGCGGCCTCGGTCTCGCCCTTGCTGCGCCCGCCGCCCCAGTTCACGGTCTCGAACCTGATGAGGTCGCGGGCGATGGCGGCCGTCTGTTCGAGAGCACCGGCGTCGAGCTCGTCCGTCATGTGTCGAGAGTAGCTGCCGGGCGGCGGCGCCCGCGTCGAAGCAGCCGGGAGGTGCGTGCTAGTGTCTATCCTCGGTCGTCCACGTGAATCTTCACCGCAGACGGCGCACTCGCGCGGGTGGCGGAAATGGCAGACGCGCTAGCTTGAGGTGCTAGTGCCCGAAAGGGCGTGGGGGTTCAAGTCCCCCCTCGCGCACGAGTGTGAAGGCCCCTGATCTTCGGATCGGGGGCCTTCCGCCTTAACGCACGAGCCGCTCGACGTGCCGCCGCGCGCGGGCGAGCCCGTCCTCGTCGTCGCCGGCGATGCGCGCCAGCCCCATCCCGCCGTCGACCGTGATCCGTACCCCGTAGATCTGCTCGAGCTCGCGGACGGTCGCCCCGCCGCGGCCGATGATCGCTCCGACGCGGGATCGCGGGATGCGGAAGGTGATGCCGTACTGCCACGCCACCGACTTCACGGCGACCGGTGTCTGTGAGCGCCAGTCGGGCGGCACCCAGACTTTGAGCGTGCGCCCGCGCAGATCCTTCTCGAGCCGCACGCTGTCGCGTTCCCCGGGCTCGTCGGCCGTGCTCCGGTCGAGGTAGGTCGTCGCGATGACCCGATCCGGCGCGGCCACGACCGCGCGCACGTCGACGTCGCGGACGCGGCGCTCCGCCATCCGCTCGGCGGCGTGAGGGGTGAACCTCAGCAGCACCTCGGAGGCAGGTGCCGGCCGTGAACGGTTCCTGACGAGGAGAGCGAGGCCGACACCCAGGACGAGCAGCGCCGCCGCGAGCAGGATCGGCAGCGAATCCACGGGCGACCTCCCCGGCGGTCAGGACGAGTGGCTCGATCCTAGAGGCGAGACGAGCCTGCTCAGTCGTGATCCTCGCGGCGCTTGCGCCGGTCGTCGAGGACGAGGACGAACATCACCCCGAAGGCGACACCGAGCGAGATCCCGATCCCGGCGTTGCCGAGGGCCGCGCCGAAGGCGATCCCGACGGCGATCCCGAGCGCGAGACCGAGGCCCCAGTGGAGGCCCGAGGTGGCGCTCCAGCTGCCCGGTTTGTCGTCGCTCATGATTCGACGGTAGGTCGGAGAATCGGTGGGGAACGAGGTTCGGAGGGTCCTCCCACAGGGCGTTCAGGCCGCGTGGAGGCGGTCAGATCTCCGCGAGCCGCGGGGCGACCTTCTCACCGAACTCCCGCACGTAGCCGGCGGGGTCGGGCACCCGGTTGCGCAGCTGCACGTGCTCGATGCCGAGGGCGGCGAGCTGCTCCATCTTGCGCAGGAACCCGTCGGGATCGGCCACGGCATCCACCGCCCCGCCCTGGCAGGTCTTCTCGATCGTGGCGTAGTCGCGGCCGAGGCGGTCGCAGTGCTCGCGCAGGATCGCGAGCTTGTGCGCGACCTCGTCGGGCTCGGTGACGTTGAGGTTGGAGATGTCGGCGTACTGCGCGACCATCCGCAGCGTCTTGCGCTCGCCACTGC
>CAZPJC010000283.1:0-2634 GCA_964586645.1 uncultured Schumannella sp. | reverse complement strand
GCCCGGCACGTGGCCGTCGGCGATGTACTGCTCGTGGCCGCTGAGCGACCCGGGCGTGCCGTTCGGCTGGGTGTACGAGACCACCGAGGCGTCGACGACGACGAGGTCGTCCGCGCTGAGGTGGTCGGCGAGCCACTGCGCCGAGACGAGTGGCGAGGACAGCGAAGTGGACATGCGAGACACGGTAACCCTGCGTCCCGGTTCCCGTGGCGCGCGACGAAACGGCGCGTAACGTCGACCGCATGAGCCGCGTCGAGCGCGTCGTGACCGACCTCCCCGCCGGCTTCGACGCACTCCGGGCGGAGGCCGATGCCGAGGCCTTTCGCAACATGGCGCGGTTGGCCGGCGACTGGGCGAGCGGAGCGGAGCGGTTCGCCGGACCCGGCTCTGCGCTGTTCGCCGCGTTCGACGGCGAGGTGCTCGCGGGAATGGGCGGCGTGACCCGCGAGCCGAGCGATCCCGGTGGTCCCCTGCTGCGGATGCGGCGCTTCTACGTGCGGCCCGCGTTCCGCCGACGCGGTCACGGCGAGGCGCTCGTCGCGGCGGCGCTCGACGTCGCCCGGGGTCATCGGGTACTCGTGCACTCCAGCGACGACGCGATGCGGTTCTGGGACGCCGCTGGATTCGCCCGCAGCACCCGCCCCGGGATCACCCACGAAATCGCGTCGATCCGCCAATCCGAGCGGGCCTGACCCGTCAATCCGTCACATCTGCGACGGATCGACGACACCGCTAGCGCAGGGTCTTGCGTGCGGTGATCTGCCCGGTGTCGAAGCCGAGGAGGTGCAGGCCGCCGTGGAAGCGCGCGTGCTCGACCTTGAGGCAGCGGTCCATGACGACGGTCAGGCCCTTCTCCTCGCCGTAGTACGCGGCCTCCTCGTTCCAGATGCCGAGCTGCACCCAGATCGTCTTCGCGCCGATCGCGACGACGTCGTCGATGACCGACGGGATGTCGCTGGCCTTGCGGAACACGTCGACGATGTCGGGCACGACGGGCAGGTCGGCGAGCGACTTGTAGACCTTCTGGCCGAGGATCTCGTCGGCGTTCGGGTTCACGAAGTACAGCTCGTAGTCGCTCGACTGCTGCAGGTAGGTGGCGACGAAGTACGACGAGCGCGCGGGGTTGGGCGAGGCGCCGACGATCGCGACGGTCTTCGCCTCCTGCAGGATCTTCAGCCGGTCCTTCGCGGACGGCCCGACCCAGGTGCGCTTCGACTTCAGCAGCTTCGCGAGCGGCGAGGACGCCGGGATGTCGCAGGTGAGCCCGTTGCTGAGCTGAACGGTCTCGAGATCCAGGTCGGGGGTCGCGGTCGACATGTCCTGATTATCCCTTCACCGCGGCGGCGAGCGCTTGGTCGAGGTCGTCGATGATGTCCTCGACGTCTTCGATGCCGACGCTGATGCGCACGAGACCGGGGAGCACGCCGGCGTCCACCAGCTGCTGCTCGGTGAGCTGCGCGTGCGTCGTCGAACCGGGGTGGATGACGAGGGTCTTCGCGTCGCCGATGTTGGCGAGGTGCGAGGCGAGGTTCACGCTCTCGATGAACGTCTGGCCGGCGGGGCGTCCGCCCTTGATGCCGAACGAGAAGACCGAGCCCGGACCCTTCGGGAAGTACGTCTTCGCCCGCTCGAAATGAGGATGCTGGGGGAGCCCGGCCCAGTTGACGAACTCGATCCGGTCGTCGGCATCCAGCCATTCGGCGACGGCGCGGGCGTTGTCGACGTGCGCCTGCATCCGGTAGGGAAGGGTCTCGACCCCCTGCGCGAGCAGCCAGGCGGAGTGGGGGGCCAGCACCGGGCCGATGTCGCGCAGCTGCTCGGCCCGCAGGCGGGTGAGGAAGGCGTACTCCCCGAAGTTGCCGTGCCAGTTGAGTCCGCCGTAGTGGGCGACCTCGGTGTCGAAGAGCGGGAAGCGCTCGTTCGCCCAGTGGAACCGGCCCGACTCGACGACGACGCCGCCGAGGGTCGTGCCGTGCCCGCCGAGGAACTTCGTGGCCGAGTGGATGACGACATCCGCCCCCCACTCGATCGGACGGTTCAGGTACGGCGTCGCGACCGTCGAGTCGACGATGAGCGGCAGGTGGTGCGCGTGCGCGACCTCGGCGAGACCCTCGAGGTCGGCGATGTCGCCCGACGGGTTGGTGATCGACTCGGTGAAGATCAGCTTCGTCTTGTCGGTGATCGCGGCGGCGTAGTCCTCGGGGTTCGTGCCCGCGATGAACGTCGTCTCGACGCCGAACCGGCGGAGGGTGACGTCGAGCTGGGTGACCGAGCCGCCGTAGAGCGACGCGGCCGAGACGATGTGGTCGCCCGCACCGGCGAGGCTCGCGAAGGTGATGAACTCCGCGCCGAGACCTGACGACGTGGCGACCGCGCCGAGGCCGCCCTCGAGGCTCGCGACCCGCTCCTCGAACGCTGCGACCGTCGGGTTCGCGAGCCGGCTGTAGATGTTGCCGTACTTCTGCAGCGCGAAGCGGGCGGCGGCATCCGCGGTGTCGTCGAAGACGAACGCGCTCGTCTGGTAGATCGGCAGAGCGCGAGCTCCGCTCACCGCGTCGGGGATGTTCCCGGCGTGGATCGCGCGCGTCTTGAACCCGTATTCCTTATCGGCCATCCCGCCAGATTATCGCCGCG
>CAZPJC010000282.1:0-2646 GCA_964586645.1 uncultured Schumannella sp. | reverse complement strand
TCCGTGACGCCTCGCGGCGATCACTTCGGGCGAAGGTATCACGAACTCATTTACAAGTAAACAACTCTGCACCTAAACTGCATCTACCGGTCCGACGCGCGATTCTTGAATGAGGGCGCCCGGACGAACGACGAGCGACACACAGAGAAGTGGAGTTGGAATGTCTGATCAGTTGACGAAGTCCGGGCTACGCACCGGGCTCTACATCGGCGGCGAGGAGCGGTTCACCGACGAGGTGCTGACCGTGGCCGACCCGGCCAAGCCCGGCGTGGTCGTGGGCGAAGCGGCCGCAGCGTCGGTCGCCGACGTCGCCGACGCGGTCGCCGCCGCGAAGGCCGCCTTCCCCGCGTGGTCCGCCCTGTCGGCGCAGGAGCGCGCGGCGAAGATGGCCGAGGCGATCGCGGGCATCGCCGAAGCGCGCGACGAGGACGCCGCGATCCTCTCCCAGGAGAACGGCAAGGTGCGCTTCGAGTCCTGGGTCGACAGCCTCGTGCTCGAGATCCGCTGGGGCCTCGCGCTCTCGCTCGTCGACCAGGTCGAGGAGAGCCACGTGCTCGAGCCGATCATGGGCGCGATCCCGACCCGCACCACCGTGGCGCATCAGCCGCTCGGCGTCGTCACGATCATCGTGCCCTTCAACTGGCCGATCGCGATCCTCGGCGCCTCGCTGCCGCACGCCCTGCTCGCCGGCAACACGGCGATCGTGAAGCCGCCGCCCTCGACGCCGCTCGCGACGACGCGCGTCATCCAGCGCATCGCGGAGAAGCTGCCCGCCGGCGTGCTCAACGTCGTCACCGGTCGTGACGAGAACATGGGCGCGCTCATCCAGAACCCCGACATCGCGAAGGTGTGCTTCACCGGATCGGTCAACGGCGGCAAGCGGATCATGGAGATGGCCTCGAAGTCGCTCACCCGCGTGACGCTCGAGCTCGGCGGCAACGACGCGGCGGTGTTCCTCGAGGACGCGATCATCGACGACACCCACCTCGACCGCCTCTACGCGGCGATCTACGACACCACCGGGCAGATCTGCATGAACGCCAAGCGGGTCTTCGTGCACCGCTCCCGGATGGACGAGGTCGTCGCGGGCCTCACCGCCCGCCTCGAGCAGGCGAAGCTGGGCTACGGACTCGACGAGGGCACCACGATGGGGCCGCTCCACCAGTCCGCGCAGAAGGCGTTCGTCGACGAGATCATCCAGGAGGCGAAGGATGCCGGCGCCGACGTGCGCGAGTTCGGCGAGCTGCCGGGCGGCGACCTCGCGGGCGGCAACTTCGTGCGTCCGGCGATCGTGGTGAACCCCGACCTGAACCTCCGCGTCGTCACGCAGGAGCAGTTCGGGCCGGTCATCCCGATCATCCCGTTCGACACCGAGGAGGAGGCCGTGCGCCTCGCCAACGACACCTGGGGCGGCCTGTGCGGCTCGGTGTGGACGGCGAACCCGGAGACGGCGAACCGCGTCGGCGCGCAGCTGGTCTGCGGCTACGTCTGGGTCAACGACCACGGGGCGACGCGTCTCGACCTGCGGGCGCCGTTCGGCGGCATGAAGCAGTCCGGGTTCGGCCGCGAGCAGGGGATCGAGGGTGTGCGCGCGTTCCAGGATTCGCGCTCGATCTCGCACCTCGACGACGCCGTCCTGGCTTCGATGCACCACTGATCCACGCGACACCCGGGGCCCGGTCTCGAAACGTTCGAGGCCGGGCCCCGGTGTCTGCCACACTCGATTCCACGCCAGGAAGGACGCTCATGAACCCCGCTCAGCGCCGGGCCCACGACACACGGGCCTCCGAGCGGGTCGTCACCGTCCACCTGCCGCACGCGATCGATCCGGAGAACTTCACCCCGAGGCTGCTCACACTGGTCTCCAACGCCCTGGTCTGGCGGGAGTCCGCCGAGCTGCGGGCGAGGTTCGGCCTCGGCACCAACGAGTTCCGCGTGGTCTCCGCCGTCGCCATCCGCCCCGGCGTGTCGGCCACCGAGATCTCCGACTTCCTCGGGCTCAACAAGGCCGTCGTCTCCAAGAGCGTCAACGTGCTTCTCGGCCGCGACCTGCTCGTCATCTCCGACGGCCCCCGCGGCTCACGCCCGCTCTACCTGACCGACGAGGGCGCCGACATGCACGACGCCATGCTCCCGGTGTCGATGCGCGGGCAGGAGATCATCCTCGAGGGTCTCGACCCCGAGGTCGTCGAGGATCTCAACAGCATCCTGCGCGACATGCTGGCCAAGCTCCGCGCCTACCCCGAGGCCCACGTCGGCCCGCTCGACCTCGACTCACACGTGTAATCCGCACGGTCTCGACACGGGCCGCTCCGCGCCGCCGCTCGACCACCGACGACGCCTCCGCGGCGCGAGCCCCGAGTCGCCGCGTCACTCCCACTCGATGGTGCCCGGGGGCTTCGACGTGACGTCGAGCACGACCCGGTTCACCCCGGCGACCTCGTTCGTGATCCGGTTGGAGATCTTCGCGAGCAGGTCGTAGGGCAGCCGCGTCCAGTCCGCGGTCATGGCGTCTTCGCTCGACACCGGCCGCAGAACGATCGGATGCCCGTAGGTGCGCCCGTCGCCCTGCACGCCGACGCTGCGGACGTCGGCGAGGAGGACGACCGGGCACTGCCAGATCTCGGAGTCCATCCCCGCGGCGGT
>CAZPJC010000281.1:0-2662 GCA_964586645.1 uncultured Schumannella sp. | reverse complement strand
CCGGAGGTCTTCTCCTACCTCAGCCGTTCACAACGTCCCAGGGAACTACACCTAGTTCAGGATGAACGGCACGTCGGAGGTCGACTCGACCTCGCCGACGGCGACGCTGAGCCGGTAGGTGGCACCGCCCGCCACGACGGCCGGTCGGGAGGCGCCGCAGGTGTCGGGCGCCGAGCGGGTGCGATCCCAGGCGAACGGCGTCGTCGTGATGGGGACGTTCGGCTCGAGCAGCTGCTCGAACGGCTCACCGCCGGTCTGGCAGTCCTTGGAGTTCCAGATCGGATCGGATCCACTGACGATGTAGTACGCCTGAGCCGCCGTGCCGACGTCGAACGTGCACGCGACCGAGCCGGTGTTGGTGATCGACATCGAGATCATCGGGGTGACGCCGGCGGCGTAGCTCGAGGCATCGGTGATCGGCTGGAGCTGGATCACCGCGGGGTTGCACGCCTCCCCCTCCTCGACCGGGGCCGCCGTGTTCGACGACGTGGCCGCGGGGGTGGGGGTCTCGCGTCCGGTGTTCTCTGACCCCGGGCGCACGATGATCAGCACGATGATCACGATGACCGCGACGAGCCCCAGCAGCACCAGGAGCCGACGGCGCCAGTAGACCGCGGGCGGCTGCGGCCCGACGGGGTTGCGCACGCTCGACATGCCGTCAGGGTAAGGCAGGCGCGCGTCAGCCCCGGGTCGGCGCGCCCGCGTGCAGCAGGCTCTGAACTTCCTCGTCGCTCCCGGTCGCGGTGACGACCCTCAGCACGAGCTCGTCGATGACCTCGAAGGCGTCGAGGGACCCGTGCGCGGTGAGGTCGATCGTCGTGTCGATCGCGTCCGCCCCCTGGCGGGCGAAGTTGGCCGCGTACGACGGGTACCCCGCATACCGGGACGCTTCGGCTTCGAGGGCGGGGCGCGCGTCCGGCGACGCGATCGTGCGCGCATACAGGATGCCCTCGACCGCGCGGCCGTCGGCATCCCGTCTCAGGTCGGCCATGGCGTCCGCCGCCGCCGCGGGGGTCAGCCAGTTGAACAGGATGCCGTCGGCGATCCGTGCGGCGAGCGCCCGGGTGCGCGGGCCGAGCGCTCCGATCACGACCGGCACGTCGCATCCCGCCCGCAGTTCATCGACGCCGGCGGCGAGCAGGTCGAGCCCGTGGCGGGCCTGCCCGCTGCCGACGCCGATCCGTACGCGATCGGCGGGGAGGTCGCGCACCCGCACCGCGATCTCGGCGCCGCTGCGGCGGTCGAGCGGGACGACCCCGGTGGCCAGGCCGAGCGTCGTGGTGACTTCGGCGGCGGCCGCGAGCCCGGCGAGGGCGTCGCCGTCGGGGGTGTCGTTGATCCACAGGGACCGGTAGCCGAGGCTCTCGACGAGCGGGGCCAGGCGCCGCACCGTCTCGGCGGGCACCGACCCGGCGAGGCCGATCGAGCGGGCGGTCACAGGCGCTTGAGCATCCGGGTGTTGCCGAGGGTGTTGGGTTTCACGCGCGACAGGTCGAGGAACTCCGCGACGCCCTCGTCGGGGGAGCGGACGAGCTCCGCGTAGACGTCCGCCGAGACGATGCTCTCGGCGATCTCCTGGTACCCGTTGCGGCCGAAGAACGCGGTCTCGAAGGTCAGGCAGAACAGCCGGGAGAGGCCGAGTTCTCGCGCTTCCGTCTCGAGACGGTCGAGGATCGCGTGGCCGACGCCCCGGCCGCGCCAGGTCTCCGCGACGGCGAGGGTGCGCACCTCACCGAGGTCTTCCCACATCACGTGGAGGGCGCCGCAGCCGATGAGGGTGCCGGACGCGTCCTCGGCGACCCGGAACTCCTGCACGGCCTCGTAGAACACGACGCGGTCCTTGCCGAGCAGCACGCGGCTCTCGACGAGCGGGGCGATGAGGGTCTCGATCTGCGGGATGTCCCCGGTCCGCGCCCGTCGCACCGTGTACTCGCTCACCTCGCGAGATTACCGCTCGCGCGGACGGCGAAAGGCCCGGAGGCGGACCTCCGGGCCTTTCGGGAACAGCGGACTAGGCGCCGATCGCGGCGGTCTTCTCCGGCTTCGGGTCGCGGCCGGCCTGACGACCGGTCTCGAACGTGAACTCGCCGTCGACGAGTTCGACCCGCACGTGGTCTCCGGCCTCCAGCTCGCTGTGCAGGATCTTCTCCGAGAGCCGGTCCTCGATCTCGTGCTGCACCGCGCGGCGCAGCGGGCGGGCGCCCATCGCGGGGTCCCAGCCGATGTCGATGAGCTTCGACTTCGCCTCGTCCGAGATCTCGATCGTCATGTCGCGGTCGAGCAGACGGTCCTGCAGCCGCTTGATGAAGAGTCCGACGATCTGCAGCAGCTCGTCCTTGCTGAGCTGCGGGAACACGATCGTCTCGTCGACGCGGTTCAGGAACTCCGGCTTGAAGTGCTTCTTCAGCTCCTCGACGACCTTGCCGCGCATCGCCGAGTAGTCGGCCGCGGCGTTGCCCTCGAGCGTGAAGCCGACGGGGCCGCCGGTGATGTCCTTCGTGCCGAGGTTGGTCGTCATGATGATGACCGTGTTCTTGAAGTCGACGACGCGCCCCTGACCGTCGGTGAGCCGTCCCTCTTCGAGGATCTGCAGCAGCGAGTTGAAGATGTCGGGGTGCGCCTTCTCGATCTCGTCGAAGAGCACGACGCTGAACGGCTTGCG
>CAZPJC010000280.1:0-2697 GCA_964586645.1 uncultured Schumannella sp. | reverse complement strand
CGAGGTCGAGGTCGGCGTCGGGCAGCACGAGCATGTGGTTCTTCGCCCCGCCGAGAGCCTGCACGCGCTTGCCGGCCGCGGTGCCGGTCTCGTAGACGTACTTCGCGATCGGGGTCGATCCGACGAAGCTCACCGAGGCGATCTGCGGATGCGTGAGGATCGCATCCACCGCCTCCTTGTCGCCGTGCACGACGTTGAAGACGCCGTCCGGGAGCCCGGCCTCCTGCAGCGCCGCCGCCATCCAGATCGCCGCCGACGGGTCCTTCTCGGAGGGCTTCAGCACGACCGTGTTGCCCAGCGCGAGCGCGATCGGGAAGAACCACAACGGCACCATCGCCGGGAAGTTGAACGGCGAGATGATGCCCACGACGCCGAGCGCCTGACGCACCGAGTAGACGTCGACCCCGGTCGAGACGTTCTCGCTGTACTCGCCCTTCGCCAGGTGCGGGATGCCGCAGGCGAACTCCACGACCTCGAGCCCCCGGGCGACCTCGCCGAGCGCGTCGGCGGTGACCTTGCCGTGCTCGCTCGTCAGGATCGCGGCGAGCTCGTGCTTGCGGGCGTTGAGGATCTCGCGGAAGGCGAACAGCACCCCCTGCCGCTTGTTCCACGACGCGTCGCTCCAGGCCGGGAACGCCGCCGCCGCGACCTGGACCGCCGCGTCGACATCCGCCGTCGAGGCGAGGCGCACCTCGCGCTGCACGACGCCCCGGGCCGGATCGTACACGGGGGCGGTGCGGGTGCTCCCGCCCGCGAAGGCGGTGCCGGAGACCCAGTGATCGAGGACAATCGTCATGCGCCCAAGCTAAGCCCAAGACATTTCCCGAACATTTTCGCTTTTCGGTGGGTGGCAGACCGAGTCGGAACCCGCCGATGTCAGTGCGACTTGCGACACTTCAGGCATGGAATCCCTCCTCGTCGGAATCGTCGCAGTGAACCTCACGATCACCATCGCGCTCGCGGTTCTCGTCATCAGCGGACGAAACCGGGGAGGCGCGGCAGACACCGGAGTGCTCGAGAAGGCGCTCCGCGCGGAACTCCGCGTCACCGGGTCGGAACTCCGGCAGGACCTCAGCGCTCAGCGAACCGAGCTCGGCGAGCACCTCAAGCGCGAGCGGGATGAGCGTCAGAGCGCACACCGCGAACTCCGCCAAGATGTCGAGAACCTTCGCCAGGGCAACGAGACGAAGCTCGAGGCGATGCGCACGACCGTCGACGAGAAGCTTCAGGGAACCCTCGTCACCTCGCTCGCGCAGAATGCCGATCGCATCGAGGCCTTGACGAAGGCCAACGCCGAAAAGCACGTGGAGCTGCAGAATGTCCTGCGCGAGGAGCTGGAGAAGCTTCGCCTCGGCAACGAGGCAAAGCTTGAAAAGATGCGGGAGACGGTCGACGAGAAGCTCCAGGGCACCCTCGAGAAGCGGCTCGGGGAGTCGTTCAACCTGGTGAGCGCACGACTCGAGGAAGTGCAGAAGGGTCTCGGCGAGATGCAGAACCTCGCATCAGACGTCGGTGGCCTCAAGCGCGTCCTCACGAACGTCAAGAGCCGCGGGGGCTGGGGCGAAGTACAGCTGCAGCGTCAGCTCGAAGACCTGCTCACGCCCGAGCAGTACGAGGAGAACGTCTCGATCAAGCCGAACACGGGCGAGCGCGTCGAGTTCGCGGTCAAGCTGCCGGGACGTGACGACAACGGCACCCCGGTCTACCTACCGATCGACTCCAAGCTCCCCCACGAGGACTACGAACGTCTGCTCGACGCTCAGGAACGTGGCGACAAGGTCGAGATCGAAGATGCCGGTAAGGCCCTGGAGCGTGCGATCGTCGAGCAGGCGAAAGCAATCGCGAAGAAGTACATCGAGCCGCCGCACACGACGGACTTCGCAATCATGTACCTGCCGACCGAGGGCCTGTTCGCCGAGGTCGTACGCCGTCCGGGGCTCGCGAGCAAGCTTTACAACGACCACCGGGTGTCGATCGCGGGGCCGACGACGCTCGCGTCGCTCCTCAACAGTCTGCAGATGGGTTTCCGCACGCTCGCGATCGAGAAGCGCAGCTCCGAAGTCTGGCAGGTGCTCGCCGCAGCCAAGGAGGAGTTCCGCAAGTACGGCGAAGTCTGGTCGAAGCTCGAGAAGCAGCTCGCGACGGCTCAGAACACCGTGAGCGAAGCCGGTCGGCGCACGCGAGCGGTCGAGCGCAAGCTCCGCGGCGTCGAGTCCCCCGCCGGATCTCCCGCCCTGGAAGATCTCCTCGGGGATGTCGACGAGGTCGAGCTGCCCGAACACGTCGCGGCTGAGTTCGCGGCCCTCGCAGCGACCGGAACGGAGCGGGCCGCTTTCCTTGACGGCATCGACGCGCCGACCGCTCCGGCGAAGGACAAGACCGCCTGATCTTGCAACCGGGCCGTCGCGCAGCAGGCGCGGCGGCCCTCCGGCGTTTCACGCCCGAGACCGCGACGAGTCGGGCATCGCGGGCACGCCCCGAAGGCACCGACTGCATTGATTTGCGTTGAGTGCACTCGCGTAAGTACGCGCACTCGACGCAGATCGGTGCACTCGACGGTCAGACGGGCGTCGGCGCTTCGGGCTCGAGCTCGACGGGTGCGGCGAACTGCGCCTCGTAGAGCCGCGAGTACGCACCGCCGTCGGCGATCAGCTGCTCGTGGGTGCCCTGCTCGACGATCGAGCCGGACTCCATCAC
>CAZPJC010000279.1:0-2729 GCA_964586645.1 uncultured Schumannella sp. | reverse complement strand
GGGCCGACGATCATGCCGCCGCTCGAAGAGGTCATGAAGCGGCTGACCGGCGGCCGGGTGCAGCTCAGCGGGCTCGGCGTGCCGACCCTCGTGCTGCACACGATCGGCGCGAAGTCGGGACTCGAGCGTGACATCGTGCTCATGTATTGCCCCGACGGCGTCGAGATGCTCGTCACGGGCAGCAACTTCGCCCGCGACGCGCACCCGGCCTGGACGGCGAACCTGCTGGCCAACCCGGCGGTCGCGGTCAGCCGGAACGGGACGCGCATCGACGTGCACGCGACGCTGCTCGACGACGCCGAGCGCGAGGCGACCTGGCCGAAGCTCGAGCGCAACTGGCCGGGCTACCGCAAGTACG
Source organism: uncultured Schumannella sp. (assembly GCA_964586645.1). Taxonomy (GTDB): domain Bacteria; phylum Actinomycetota; class Actinomycetes; order Actinomycetales; family Microbacteriaceae; genus Pseudolysinimonas_A. The sequence continues at coordinate 2,371 of CAZPJC010000279.1, read as the reverse complement.
AGGTCACCGCGGGCCGCACCCTGCGGGTCTTCCGCCTCACTCCGCGGTGACGACGGGCTCGCCGAGGTACGGACCCAGGCCCAGGTCGACGAGCACGACCCGTCCGGCGTACCGCGAGCCCGGGTCGAGCAGCAGCCCGGCCTTGATCGCGCCGAACGTCACCGTGAGGTCGGCGGGCAGCACGGCCCGATCCGGCACCGAGCCGTCGTCGGACGAGATCCCACTCGGGATGTCGACCGCCACGACGCGGGGGCGCCGCGGTGCGGAGAGCACCGGAAGGATCGCGTCGACCACGTCGCGGGCCGTGCCGCGGAGCCCGGGGGAGGAGCCCGTCCCGACGATCCCGTCGACCACGACGTCGGCGTCGGCGGCGAGGCGTGCGGCGTCGGCCGCATCCCGCCACTGCGCTCCGGCGGCGAGCGCTGCGGTGGCTCCGTCCGCGTGATGGCGGGATGCCGTCGGCACGAGGTCGACCGTCACCCCCTCGGTCGCGAGCTCGGCGGCGGCGAACAGGGCGTCGCCGCCGTTGTCGCCCGCCCCGACGAGCACGAGGATCTGGCGCGGGGCGAGGCCGCGGACCTCGGCGGCCAGTGCCGCGGCGGCGCGGCGCATGAGCGGCTCGCCGGCGTCGAGCAGCGGCTGCTCGGCCGCGCGGACCTGACCCGCGGTGTAGCCGAGCTGCGGGGTCACGTCACCCGGCGAGCAGGGCGCGGCGTTCGGGGTGGGCCGCGAACCAGTCGCCGACGTACCAGCACGTCGGGATGATCGGGCCGGCACCGCGCGCCTCGACGTCGTTCACTGCGAACTCGACGAGCTCGCCGGCATACCCGTGCCCGCGGAACTTCGGAACCGTCACGGTGTGGTGCATCACCGTGCCCGTGCCCTGGTCGCGGTACTCGAGCACGCTGACCAGCTCGCCGTTCCTGCGCATCACGTAGCGGTGCGCGTCGGGCTCGTGCGTGAACTCGGTGCCGGGATGCTGGGCCACGTCGTTAACAGTACGGCGGGATCTTTCGGGAATCTTGAGGATTGACGGGGGTGCATCTTGAGGTTGGTCGGGCAGATTGATCTCAGACGGAAACGCACCCCCCAGCGGATCCGGACTCGGGTGGCAACCCCCCGCGTCGAGGAACCCGAATCTCCTCGACAGCCACCCGGATGAGCGGAGGGGCCGATTTTCCCCCAGCATCGGCCCCCCGCTCCCCCCTCAGATTTCCCCCGTAGAGATTCACCTGCAGCACCCCCATGATCGGGAAACACCCGGCGCTTCCCCCAGCGCCGGGTGTTCCTGGTTAACCGGGCGAGCGCGCCAGCGCCGGACGGGAAGTCGACCTAGGGTCGAGTCATGGCGATCGATCAGCAGGTGCGCGACATCCCTTTCGAGACGATCGACGGCGAGCAGAAGACGCTCGCCGACTTCGGCGACAAGACCCTGCTCGTGGTCAACGTCGCCTCGAAGTGCGGGCTCACCCCGCAGTACTCGAAGCTCGAGGAGCTGCAGAAGCAGTACGGCGACCAGGGCTTCACGGTCATCGGATTCCCCTGCAACCAGTTCCTCGGGCAGGAGCCCGGGTCGACCGAGGAGATCAAGGAGTTCTGCTCGACGACGTACGGCGTCACCTTCCCGCTGATGGACAAGACCCACGTGAACGGCCCGAAGAAGCACCCGCTCTATGCGGCGCTCACACGGGAGAAGGATGCCGCGGGCAAGGCCGGCAAGGTGACCTGGAACTTCGAGAAGTTCGTCATCGCCCCCGACGGCACGGTGTCGCGGTTCCGTCCGCAGACGCAGCCCGACGCCCCCGAGGTCGTCGCGGCGATCGAGCAGGGGCTCGCCCAGCGGTCCTGACTGTCTCGCGGCGCAGCGGCGTCAGTATCCTGACGCCATGTTCATCGTCAGCCTGATCTTCCTGCTCGCGGGGGTCATCGCCCTCGTCGTCGCCGCCCAGAACGCCAAGTCGCGCGTCGTCGCCGCCGGCGAGACCCCCAACGGCAGCGCGTTCCGGCGCGGCACCAACGTCGTGATCTCGCGCGCCGCGCGCTGGGTCGCCGTCGGTCTGTTCGTGATCGGCGCCATCCTGCTCGCGTTCACCTCGTTCTTCCGGCAGGACGTCGGGCAGGCCAACGTGCTGCGCGACTGGACCGGCCAGATCGTCGGCTACGAGACTGCGCCCGGCCTGCACTGGAAGGCGCCCTGGGTCGACACCGTCACCTTCGACGTGCGCAACCAGCGCGCCGTGTTCGTCACCGAGCAGTCGCTCGGCGAGGGCGACAACATCGGCGGCGCCCCGGACGGCCCGCAGATCACGGTGCAGGATGCGGAGGGCGTCACGGCGAACATCGACATCGCGATCCGCTACTCGCTCGACCC
>CAZPJC010000278.1:0-2738 GCA_964586645.1 uncultured Schumannella sp. | reverse complement strand
GTCGCGTTGAGGAAGCCGTAGCTGTTGAAGTCGATGTTGTCGTAGATGATCTTCGTGCCGGCGACCTCGACGCTCGTCGAGAGCAGCGGGTCGAGACCCGACCAGGCGTCGACCGAGCCGTTCTCGAGCGCGGCCTTGCCGTCGGCGTGCTGCACGTTGACGATCGTGACCGAGTCGAGCGGCACGTCGGCCTCTTCGAGAGCCTGCAGTAGGAAGAAGTACGGGTCGGTGCCGACGGTGACCGCGACGCTCTTGCCCTCGAGGTCTTCGACGTCCTTGATCGCCGAGCCCGCCGGAACCGCGATGGCAGCCCAGTTCGGCTGGCTGTAGATGTCGATGGTCTTGATCGGCGATCCGTTGGCGCGCGCGAGCAGGGCGGCCGAACCGGCGGTGGAGCCGACATCCAGCGCCCCGGCGCGGAGCGCCTCGTTGGCCTTGTTGGAGCCGGCCGACTGGATCCAGTTGATCGTGACGTCGCCGCCGGTGGCCTCTTCGAGCCAGCCCTGGTCCTTGATGATGAGGCTCAGCGGGTTGTAGGTGGCGAAGTCGACGTTGAGGGTGGCTGCGCTCCAGCCGTCGGCGCCGAGGACCGAGATCTCCTCCGGCTCGGGAACGGCGGCGCCTTCACCGGCGACGCAGCCGGTGAGGGCGAGGGCCGTGGCGGTCGCGATCGCCGCGAGTGCGGCGAGGGGACTCTTCTTCATTGCGGGTTCCTTTGCTGTGGAATCGGATGAGGGGGTGGTCAGAAGGCGTGAGGACGAGTCGGTTCGACGGTCGCGCCCGTCGGCTTGTCGCCGATCTGCTGCCGTTGCTTGCGCAACGCGGCGGTGACGTAGTTCGGCGTGTGGTGGCTGTCGACGCCGAGACGTTCGAGCAGGTCGGCGCGCAGCAGGGCGAGCGCGGCGTCGGCCCGGTCGCGTGGGCGCGGCTTGCCGACCTCGAGGATCGACCGGATGCCCGACCCCGTCCCGGGCGACGCGGGGTCCTCACCGAGCAGCACGATGCGGTCGGCCAGGGCGAGCGCCTCGTCGACGTCGTGCGTGACGAGCACGACGGTCGTCGGCTCCGAGGAGTGGATGTCGAGCAGCAGGTCCTGCATCGTCAGGCGGGTGAGGGCGTCGAGCGCCCCGAACGGCTCGTCGAGCAGCAGGACGCCCGGACCGCGGGCGAGGGCCCGGGCGAGCGAGGCGCGCTGGGCCATGCCCCCCGACACCTGGCGCGGACGCAGGGCCGTCGCGTGCTCGAGCTGGACGAGGCCCAGCAACTCGGCGACCCGGGCTTCGCCGTCGGTCTTGACCGTGCCGCGCGGCAGCCCGAGGGCGACGTTGCGGGCGATCGAACGCCAGGGCAGCAGGCGCGGCTCCTGGAAGGCGATCGCGGAACGCTGGTCGACCTCCGCGACGGGCGTCCCGTCGAGGGTGAGCTCGCCGGCATCCGCCGCGTCGAGCCCGCCGATCAACCGCAGCAGCGTCGACTTGCCGCACCCCGACGGGCCGAGCAGCGCGATGATCTCGCCCGGCCGGATGTCGAGGTCGATGTCGCGCAGCACGGGCTTGACGCCGCCTCCGGGAGCCGGGAAGGTGCGCCCTACACCGCGAAGGCTCACCCGCAGTGCGGGGGCGGAGGCGACGGGAGCGGCGGGCACCCGACCGAACTTACGGAAACTCACCGCAGACGAGGAATCGGGTCGTCATGATTCGCAATCAAGCACTCCGGAAGGATCACGCCCGCCCGACGCGGAATAGTGGGGGGATGGCCTCACCCACTCCGCTGACCGTCGTCGCCGTCTCCGGGAGCCTCCGCGCCCCGTCCACGACGACCGCGCTGCTGCAGCGCATCCTCGACACCGTCGCCGCCGCCCGCCCCGCCGACAGCCGCCTCGTCGAGCTCGCCCCGCTCGCCGTCGACCTCGCGCGAGCCGTCACCGGCGGCGAACGCTCGGCCTCCGTGAGCGCGGCGCTCGAGGCCGTCTCCGCGGCCGATCTGCTCGTCGTCGGGACGCCGGTGTACCGCGGCTCCTACACCGGGCTCTTCAAGATCTTCATCGACCTCGTCGACCAGTCGGCGCTCGCCGGCACGCCCGTGCTGATCGCCGCGGGCGGCGGCAACGACCAGCACTCCCTCGTGATCGAGCACGAGCTGCGCCCGTTGTTCGGCTTCTTCCAGGCGCTGACCGCGCCGGTCGGCGTCTACGCGAAGCCGGGCGACTACACCGACGGCGTCGTCACGGGTGCGGCGCTGCTGGCGACGATCGACGAGGCCGTCGCCGCGACGCTGCCCCTGCTGCCCGCCGGCTAGTTGTCGGGGTGCAGCGACGCCTCGCCGAGGTGGTGCCACGTGCGGTTGTGGTAGACCAACGGGGCGACATCCAGCTCGCTGCGCTCGGCCTCGAGGGCGTGCACGGCGATGACCGTCGAGTCGCCGGCCTCCATGCGGTTGATCACCCGGCCGCGGATCCAGACGGGCACATCCCGGAAGACGGGTTCACCGGTCGGCAGGCGGCGCCACAGCGAGGTGTTTGCGAATCTGTCGATCCCGCTCGTGGCGCACAGCCGGGCGATCGACAGCTGGTCGGCGCCGAGGAGGTGCACGACGAGCGTCTCGGCCCGCTGGATCACCGGCGCGCTCGACGACGACCCGGAGATCGAGAAGACGAGCAGCGGCGGCTCGGCGCTCACCGAGAACACCGAGGTCGCCGTCAGCCCGACCGGCCCGTCCCCCGCGTCCGCGGTGATCAC
>CAZPJC010000277.1:0-2744 GCA_964586645.1 uncultured Schumannella sp. | reverse complement strand
GTCTGCGGGCTGTCGATGACGTCGGGGATCTCCTCGTCGGGCAGGTTCGCCGCGAAGTGCCGCACGGTCTCGTTGCCCGCGGCGTCCCAGTAGGAGATCGAGATGCGATCCGCGTGATAGCCGCGGTCCTGCTCGCCCATCGGGCCCGAACCGACCCGCGATCCGCGAATCGCGCTGCCACCTGATGCCATCGGGAGTTCTCCTAAACCGAGGGGATGTCGTCGCCTACGCGGCGAACTTGACGATGAGTCCGAGCACGATGATGCTCGCGACCCAGAGCAGGGCGAGGATCACCGTGATGCGGTTGAGGTTGCGCTCCGCCACCCCGGACGCACCGAGGTTCGAGGAGGTGCCGCCGCCGAACATATCGGAGAGACCGCCGCCGCGACCGCGGTGAAGGAGGATGAGGAGGGTCAGCAGGAGGCTCGTGATGCCGAGCAGCACCTGCACGATCGTCTGAAGGATGAACATAACCGGCCTAGTCTAAGGGTTCGCGAGACGTTCGGACGCGCCTCGGGAGCGGGCGAGTCAGGTGCCGACGTGCTTCTGGAACCGCACGATGCTCGCGAATTCCTCGAGCTGGAGGCTCGCGCCGCCGACCAGGGCGCCGTCGACATCCGGTTCGCGCATGAAGCCGGCGATGTTGGCCGCCTTGACGCTGCCGCCGTAGAGGATGCGCGTGGCCTGCGCGACGTCGTCACCGAGCACTTCGGCGATGAGCACGCGGAGCGCGGCGCAGACCTGCTGCGCCTGGTCGCTCGTCGCGGCCTGACCGGAGCCGATCGCCCACACGGGCTCGTAGGCGACGACGATGTCCGACCCCTTCGCGGCGCCTTCGAGAGCGATCCGCAGCTGTGCGACGGGTACCGCGCTCGGACCGTGCTGCTCGAGGTCGTCCGCCGTCTCGCCGACGCAGATGATCGGGACGATCCCGTGCCGGTGCGCGGCGGCGACCTTGGCCGCGATGGCCTCGTCCGTCTCGCCGTGATACTCGCGCCGCTCGGAGTGGCCGACGATCACGTACTTCGTGTCGAGCGCGGCGAGGAACGCCCCGGAGATCTCGCCGGTGTAGGCGCCCGAGTCGTGCGCCGAGATGTCCTGCCCGCCGTAGGCGATCGCGAGGTCGTCGGCGTTCACGAGCGTCTGCACACTGCGCAGGTCGGTGAACGGCGGGAAGACCGCGACCTCCGCCGACGCCGTGTCGTGCTGGGCGTCCTTGAGCGTCCACGCGAGCTTCTGCACGAAGGCGATCGCCTGCAGGTGGTCGAGGTTCATCTTCCAGTTGCCGGCGAGCAGCGGGGTGCGGCCCGTCGTCGCGGGCGGGGTCACTGCTGCCATCCGAGGACCTCCAGTCCGGGAAGAGTCTTGCCTTCGAGGAACTCGAGGCTCGCGCCGCCGCCCGTCGAGATGTGCCCGAACTGGTCGTCCTCGAAGCCGAGCGCGCGCACGGCTGCCGCGGAGTCTCCCCCGCCGACGACGCCGAGGCCGTCGACCTCGGTGAGCGCCTGCGCGACGGCTTTCGTGCCGGCCGCGAACGCCGGGAACTCGAAGACCCCCATCGGTCCGTTCCAGAACACCGTCCGCGAGGAGCGGATGTGCTCGGCGAACGCCGCCGCGGTCTCCGGGCCGATGTCGAGGCCGATCCCGTCCGCGCCGAACTCGGTGTCCTCGAGAGCGTCGGCCCGGGCGACGACGTGCTGCGCGTCGGCCGAGAAGCCCGACGCCATCACGATGTCGGTCGGCAGCACGAGTTCGACGCCCCGCTCGGCCGCCTCGGCGACGTAGCGCCTGACGGTGTCGAACTGCGAATCCTCGAGCAGGCTCTTGCCGATCTGGTGGCCCTGCGCCGCCAGGAACGTGAAGAGCATCCCGCCGCCGATCAGCAGACGGTCGACCTTCGGCAGCAGGGCGTCGATGACCCCGAGCTTGTCGGAGACCTTCGAGCCGCCGAGCACGACCGTGTACGGCTTCTGCGGGTTCGCGGTGAGCCGGTCGAGCACGTCGAGTTCGGCGGCGATGAGCAGACCGGCCGCCGAGGGCAGCGCCTTCGCCAGCTCGTAGACGCTCGCCTGCTTACGGTGCACGACCCCGAACCCGTCGGAGACGAACACGTCGCCGAGTGCCGCGAGCTCCGCCGCGTACGACTCGCGCTCCCCGGCATCCTTCGACGCCTCGCGCGGGTCGAACCGCAGGTTCTCGAGCAGCGTCACTCCGGCGCCCGGAGCGTCCGGGGCGAAGGCCACCGGCTCCCCCAGCAGTTCGGCGAGACGTTCGGCGACGGGCGCGAGCGAGTACTTCGGGTCGGGAGTCCCCTCGGGCCGGCCGAGGTGGGACATCGCGACGACGGCCGCGCCCGCAGCCCGCAGCTTCCGGATCGTGGGGACCGACGCGCGCACGCGTCCGTCGTCCGTGATCCGGTCGCCGTCGAGCGGGACGTTGAGGTCGCAGCGGAGCAGGACCGTCTTCCCGGCGAGATCGCCGAGCGACTCGATGGTACGCAGTGCCATCTTCTGAGCGTCGATGCGTCTGAGCGTCTAGCCGGTGACTAGAGCTTCGAGCCGACGTACTCGGTGATGTCGACGAGGCGGTTGGAGTAGCCCCACTCGTTGTCGTACCACGAGGCGACCTTCACCTGGTCGCCGATCACCTTGGTCAGCTTCGCGTCGAAGATCGACGAGTGCGGGTCGCCGGCGATGTCGCTCGAGACGATCTCGTCCTCGGTGTACTTGAGGATGCCCTTGAGC
>CAZPJC010000276.1:0-2750 GCA_964586645.1 uncultured Schumannella sp. | reverse complement strand
GTCCTCTGCTATTCTCATACGGGCTCCGGGGCCATCTCCCCGGTAACGAAGCGGAGAATCCTCCCACCTGCAAGCCGCTCCTAGGCTAACGGGTCGAATTTCACTCCGCCGGTCGTCGACCAGACGAGCGGTAGACAGGGTGAGTGCATGACGCTGTTCGGTGAACAGGGTCGTGCGTGGATGCTTCCTTCGTGTTCTGCAACGAAAGGAACCCACTAATCAGCGATCCCAGAACGAACGACCGGATCCGCGTGCCCCAGGTCCGCCTGGTCGGCCCGGCAGGAGAACAGGTCGGCGTCGTCCGCATCGAAGACGCGCTGCGTCTCGCGCAGGAAGCCGACCTGGATCTGGTCGAGGTTGCCCCGAACTCCGTTCCGCCCGTGGTGAAGATCATGGACTTCGGCAAGTTCAAGTACGAGCAGGCCCAGAAGCTCAAGGAAGCCCGGCGCAACCAGGCGAACACGATCCTCAAGGAGGTTCGTTTCCGCCTCAAGATCGACAAGCACGACTACGAGACCAAGCGCAAGCGGGCCGAGGGATTCCTCCAGGCCGGCGACAAGGTGAAGGCCATGATCCTCTTCCGCGGCCGGGAGCAGTCCCGTCCGGAGCAGGGCGTGCGTCTTCTCCAGCGCTTCGCCGAGGATGTCGCAGATTTCGGCACCGTCGAGTCCACCCCGACGATCGACGGTCGCAACATGGTCATGGTGATCGGCCCGCTGAAGAGCAAGGTCGACGCGAAGGCCGAAGCCCAGGCCAAGAAGGCCGAAGAGAAGATCAAGAACCGTGCCGCATCGCCCGATGCCGGTGCGGTTCCCGAAGCCGCCGCAGACGAAGCCGCAGCAGAAGAGGAAAGCAGCAATGCCTAAGCAGAAGACGCACTCCGGTGCCAAGAAGCGTTTCAAGATCACCGGCAGCGGCAAGGTCATGAAGCAGGGCGCGGGCATGCGCCACAACCTCGAGGGCAAGTCCTCGAAGCTGACCCGTCGGCTCAACCAGGAAGTCGTCCTCAAGCCGCAGGACGCCAAGGTCATCAAGCGTCTGCTCGGCAAGTAAGCCCGGCCCAGGACTAAGGAAAAAGCAAAATGGCACGTGTCAAGAGAGCGGTCAACGCCGCCAAGAAGCGCCGGACGATCCTCGAGCGCGCCGAGGGCTACCGCGGCCAGCGGTCGCGCCTCTACCGCAAGGCGAAGGAGCAGGTCACCCACTCCCTCGTCTACGCCTACCGCGACCGTCGCGCGAAGAAGGGCGAGTTCCGTCGCCTCTGGATCCAGCGCATCAACGCCGCGGCCCGCGCGAACGGCCTGACCTACAACCGCCTGATCCAGGGTCTGGGTCTGGCCGGCATCGAGGTCGACCGCCGCATCCTCGCCGAGCTCGCCGTGAACGAGCCCGCGACGTTCGCCGGCCTCGTCGCCGCCGCGAAGGCCGCGCTGCCCGAGGACGTCAACGCCAAGGCTCAGCCCGCCGCGTAAACAGTTCGTCGAGAGGACGGCATCCCGAACGGGGGTGCCGTCCTTTCGCGTTTCCGCACCGAACGTTCATCCGGGCTCCCTAGGCTGAAGGCATGATCGACAACCCGCGCTCGCCGCGGGTGCGCTCCGTCGCGAAGCTCGCCAAGCGCCAGGCCCGGGCCGAGACGGGGCTGTTCCTCGTCGAGGGCCCGCAGTCGGTGGCCGAGGCTCTCGCTTTCCGCGCCGACCTGATCGTCGACGTCTACATCACGCCGCAGGGGCGCGACCGCTACGCCGATCTCGTGCAGACCGCGACCGGGCTCGGCCTCGAGGTCGAGACCGTGTCGGAGGCCGTGCTCGAGACGATGGCCGATACCGTCACGCCGCAGGGCGTGCTCGCGACGTCGCGGGTGTTCCCGATGTCGGTCGCCGACCTGCTGGCGTCGAAGCCGCGGCTCGTCGCGATCCTCGAGGAGGTGCGCGACCCCGGCAACGCCGGCACGATCATCCGGGCCGCGGACGCCGCCGGCGCCGACGGGGTGATCTTCACCGGCAACAGCGTGGATGCCTACAACCCCAAGGTCGTGCGCTCGACGACGGGCTCGATCTTCCACGTGCCGGTCGCGCAGAACGGCACCCTCGACCAGGCGCTCGCCGCCGTGCGGGCCGCGGGGCTGCAGGTGCTCGCCGCCGACGTGAAGGGCGCCGACCTGCCCCGCGTGCGCGAGCTGCTGACCGCGCCGACCGCCTGGGTGTTCGGCAACGAGGCGCACGGCCTCCCCGACGACCAGCTCCGGCTCGCCGACCGCGTCGTGAAGGTGCCCATCTACGGCAACGCCGAGTCGCTCAACCTGGCGACCGCGGCATCCGTCTGCCTCTACGAGTCGGCGTTCGCCCAGCGCTCCTGAGTCGGGCTCGTTTCGGCTTCCTGGCAGAAGCCTGGGGGAACGTCAAGGTCGTTGCCCCCCGACCGGGGGACATGCTCCACTGAACGGATGGAGCCCCTGGTCGTCCTGGAGGACGTCGACAAGCACTTCGGCGAGTTGCACGTCCTGAAGGGGATCTCCACGACGGTCGCGAAAGGCGAGGTCGTGGTCGTCATCGGACCGTCGGGATCGGGCAAATCGACCCTCTGCCGCGCGATCAACCGGCTGGAGACGATCGATTCCGGGCGCATCCTCATCGACGGCGCGCCGCTGCCCGAGGAGGGTCGCGCGCTCGCGAAGCTGCGGGCCGACGTCGGGATGGTGTTCCAGTCGTTCAACCTGTTCGCCCACAAGACGGTGCTCGAGAACGTCA
>CAZPJC010000275.1:0-2775 GCA_964586645.1 uncultured Schumannella sp. | reverse complement strand
TGCTCGGCGTCGAACGCCTCCCGCTCGGCGCGGTTGCGGGCGGTGAGGCGGATGCCACGGCGGGAGATCAGCAGCCCGACCCAGATCGACACCTCGCGGGCGACGATCGTGGCGGCGATGACGTACGGGCTGAGCGCCGTGTCGACGAAGCCGACGCTCGAGCCGGCGATCCCGGTGACGAGCAGCAGCATCCCGATCGAGCCGAAGTAGGTGATGACCGCGACCAGGAGGCTGCCGAGCACGTGCACCCACCACGGCGCGCGGTTGATGAGCACGACCACGAGCACGAAGCCGATCGTGAAGAACAGCACCGGGATCCAGAAGATCGCGTCGGTGATGAGGTCGCCGAAGCCGAAGGTCGACTTCGTGAGGGCGATGAACGCGGCGCCGACGAGGGCGTAGACGACCGCGAAGACGACCGTGCCGACGAGGGCGAGCAGCGCCCCGACCACGCGGTTGCTGCGGGCCTTCGGCGGCTCCGGCGAGGCGACGTAGACGACGCGCTCGCCCGCGAGGGGCGACTCCGCCTTCTCGTCGGTGAGGGTCGCGGTCGCGGTGGGCGATTCGCTCGACGCGGCCTCCTCGATGACGATCTCCTCGGGTTCGACCACGATCTCCTCGGGAGACTCGGTCGGCTGCACGGGAGACTGCGCGGACTCGTCCTTCGCCTGGGCCATAGCGCTCAGCCTACTGACGGCGCGGCCGCATCCGGGGGATCAGCCGAAGACGGCGACGCCGAGGGCGATGAGCCCGGCGATCGAGACGACGCAGGACGCCGCGAACACGGCGAGCGCGATGATCCCCATCCGGCGCGCCCGGCGGGCGACCGACGGCATCGACGGGGCCGCGGCGCGGGTCGCCTCGACCCCCCGGAACTCCGACGGCGCGGCGGGCGCCTCGGGGATCTCGCGCGGCTCGTAGCTCGTGACGGCGCCGGGTCCGACGGCGTCGACCGCGCCGCGACCGTATCCCGGCTCGACCGGCGGCATCGACATCCCGCGCCGACGGCGGCCGCCGGGGACGGCCGGGGCGGCCGGGGACTTCGCCCGCTCCCGGGTGACGGCGACGGTGCCGTCGGGAGCGGTGCCGTCGGGGGCGGGGCCGCGCTCGACCACGACGGTGCGATCGGGGCGGTCGACGACCATCGTCTCCGCCTCGGCCTCGCGGTCGACGACGATCGTCTCCTCGTCCTCCTCGGGCTTGTCCGCCATCGTCGCGCCGTCAGACCTTCAGGGTGTCGGCGGTGTCGTCGAGCGCCCCGCCCGTGACGCTTCCGGTCGTCACGTCGACGGCGGCATCCCCGCCCCCGGACACGACGTCGAGCACGATGATCGAGATGTTGTCGCGCCCGCCGTTGTGCTTCGCGCGGGCCACGAGCGCCTGCGCCGCGGACTCCGGGCGCCCGTTCATCGTGAGCACCGCGCGGATGCTCTCGTCGTCGACTTCGGAATGCAGGCCGTCGGAGCAGACCAGCAGCCGTTCGCCGTTGACGACCGGAAGCAGCCAGCTGTCGGCCATGCTGTCGGCCGCCCCGATCGCCCGGGTGATGACGTTGCGGTCGGGGAAGGTGTTGAGATCCTCGCGGCGCAGCTCGCCGCGCTCGATCAGCTCCTGGCCGAGCGAGTGGTCGGTCGTGAGCTGCGCGAGCTCGGTGCCGACGTACCGGTAGACCCGGGAGTCGCCGACGTTGAAGACGAGCCAGTACGGCGCGCCCTCGTGCTGCACGAGGGCGAGACCCGAGACGGTGCTGCCCGCACCCCGGGTCGTGCCGGAGGCGACGCCGGCGACCCGGTCGTCGGCGTCGAGCAGGGCGTCGCGCACGCCCTCCAGTTCGGCGAACTCGTGCCCGAGCAGCCGGCCGCGGAACGCCTCGACCACGGCGGCGCTGGCCCGGTCGCCCGCCTCGTAGCCGCCCATCCCGTCGGCGACGAGGAACACGGGGGCCTCGGCGAGGAAGGAGTCCTCGTTGACCGCGCGCTTGAGCCCGGGATCCGTCACGGCCGCGACCGCGAGCTGGACTCCACCCACCGTGAGCGCCGTCACCGGGCCGCGTCGTCCTCGCCGACGACGATCCGCATGCCGACCTTGCCGAGCACGAAGCGGTCGGTGACGGGAGCGGAGGCGCCGGGGTCGAGCAGGTTCTCGGTGCCGTCCGGCTCGATCACGATGACCCCGTTCGTCGCGTTGAGGTCGGTGACGGTCCAGACTCCGTCGGCGACCTCGAGGCGGGCGTGCACCTTCGAGAGCGTGCGGGTCGAGTCGGGCACGGCGATCTCCTGCCCGCCCGCCCCCGCGCCATCCGGGCGGCGGCCGAGCGTGATCCGGGTGCCGGTGAGACGGAACGAGGGTCCGCCGTCGACGACGAGACGCCACGGCACGACGGGACGGCGGTCGACGACGACCGTGCGGTCGAGTTCGTCGGATCCCTCGTCGGCGGGCTCGGCGACCGGAGTCGGCGGCGGGCCCACCGGCGGACGGTCGAGCGGGACCCAGGGCTGCGCGGGGAGTTCGGCGGGGGCGACGGGCGGTGCCGCGGCGGGCGGCGGAGGCGGTGTGAGCCCCGGCGGGGGCGTGATGATCCCGGGCGGCGGGGAGATCAGCCCCGGCGGCGGCGGAAGGGTCGGGGCGGCGAGCGCCTCGGCGGCGGGCGGGGCGGGCGGGACGCTGCCCACGAGCGGCGGGGCGACCGGGGCCGGAGGGACGAGCGGGGCCGGGGGGGCCGGGGGCGGCACGAGCGGAGGCGGCGTCGCCGCCGTGCCCGCAGCCGGAGGCGGG
>CAZPJC010000274.1:0-2811 GCA_964586645.1 uncultured Schumannella sp. | reverse complement strand
CCTTGAGCCCGGCGCGCACCTGCTGCACGGCCTGGTTGCCGGTGAGGGCGCCGAGGGCCGAGACCCACTCGTTGGGGTCGTCGTTGTCCTGGATGAGCTCCCACAGTCTCTCGGCGCCGCGACGGGCGAGCGTGCGCTCCTCGCGGACGGGGCCGCGGAGGTCGATGACGTCCTGCGCGGTGTAGTCGCGCTTCACGTCGCTCCAGCGCGGGTCGGCGGCCCACTCGGTCTCGAGGTCGGCGGCGGTCTGGGTCATGTCGCCGGGGCGAGTGCCGCGGCTGGTGTTCTCGGTCATGACCCCAGCGTGCGCCCGTCGCAAGTGCTCCTTCTCGGATTCTGAAGCAGAAATATATCGATGTTTCTGTTCCGCGCAAGGATTCGAGGGTTCAGGATGGTCCCATGGCTCTCTCGCGCTCAGAAGACGTCGACGATGAAGAGGTGCTCGACACCCTCACAATCGGCCGCCGCATCCGCTCGCTGCGCACCGAACGCGGCCTGACCCTCGAAGCGCTCGCCGCGGAGCTCGGCCGCGCGCCGTCGCAGGTGTCGGTCATCGAGAACGGCAAGCGCGAACTCAAGATCGGCGAGCTGCAGAAGCTCGCCCGCATCCTCGGGGTCACCCTCGACGAGCTGCTGAGCGCGGAGCCGCCGTCGAAGCGGGCCGCTCTCGAGATCGCGCTCGAACGGGTGCAGCGCGGGCCGCTCTACGCCAGCCTCGGGCTGCCCGCGGTGCCCGCCCGCAAGACGCTGTCGGATGACGCGATCGAGGCGATCCTCGGACTTCACGACGAACTCAAGCGCGTGCACGAGCAGCGCGCGGCCACCCCGGAGGAGGCCCGGCGGGCCAACGTCGAGCTGCGGGCCGAGCAGCGCCGCAAGGGCAACCACTTCGAGGACCTCGAGACGATCGCCCGCGACCTGCTCGCCGCCGTCGGCCACCAGGGCGGTCCGCTCTCCCAGCGCGTCGCCGCCGACCTCGCGACGCACCTCGGCTTCACGCTGCACTACGTCGGCGACCTCCCCGAGACCACCCGCAGCGTGACCGACCACGCCCACGGCCGGATCTACCTGCCCGTGCGGCAGTCGGCCGGCGGCGACCCGCGCTCCGCGCTGCTGCAGGCGCTCGCCGCCCACGTGCTCGGCAAGCAGGAGCCGAAGGACTACGCCGACCTGCTGCGGCAGCGCGTCGAGACGAACTACCTCGCCGGCGCGCTGCTCATCCCGGAAGGCTCCGCCGTGTCCTTCCTGCAGAGCGCGAAGGAGGCGCGCGAACTGAGCGTCGAAGACCTGCGGGATGCCTTCGCTGTCACCTACGAGACGGCCGCCCATCGATTCACCAACCTCGCGACGAAGCACCTCGGCATCCCGGTGCACTTCCTCAAGGTGCACGCGAGCGGCGCGATCTCGAAGGCGTACGAGAACGACGGTGCCCTGTTCCCGACCGACGTGCTCGGCGCGGTCGAGGGCCAGCTGGTCTGCCGCTACTGGAGCGCCCGGCAGGTGTTCGCCGTCGAGGACCGGTTCAGCCCGTACCACCAGTACACCGACAAGCCGACCGGCACGTACTGGTGCACGTCGAGCATCCAGAGCACCGCGTCGGGCGCGTTCTCGGTGAGCGTCGGCACGCCGTTCGCGCACGTGAAGTGGTTCCGCGGCCGCGACACCGCCCGCCGCCAGGTGTCGCGCTGCCCCGACCCGACCTGCTGCCGCCAGCCCGCCGATGCCCTCGCGAAGCGGTGGAGCGACAAGGCCTGGCCGTCGGCGCGGCTCAACTCGTCGCTGCTCGCCGCGATGCCGTCGGGCACGTTCACCGGCGTCGACCTCACCGAGGTCTACGAGTTCCTCGACGCCCACGCTCCGGAGTGACCTCGGCGGTCGAGGAGCGCCGCAGGCGCTGGGCCCACGCCGCCCGTGCAGGGCGGTGGGGAGCGAGACCCCGCGCGCGACACAATGAGTGCGTGAGCATCTGGTTCGGCACTCCCACGGTCGACGACGCGAACTCGCGTCGGGCCGGCACGATGATCGAGCACCTCGGCATCGAGTTCACCGAGCTGACCGACGACATGCTGGCCGGGCGGATGCCGGTCGACGCGCGCACCCGCCAGCCCGCCGGGATGCTGCACGGCGGCGCGTCGGTCGTGCTCGCCGAGACGCTGGCATCCTGGGCGGCCACCTTCGTCGTCGATCGCGAGAGATTCCACTGCGTCGGCATGGAGATCAACGCCAACCATCTGCGCCCCGTCGCGGACGGCTGGGTGCGCGGCGAAGCCCGCCCGATCAACCTCGGCCGCACGACCCAGGTGTGGGACATCCGCATCACCAACGCCGACGGCAAGCTCGTCTGCATCTCCCGCTGCACGATGGCCGTGCTCCCGATCCCGTCGCAGTACTGATGGCGGAGGTGCGCTACGTCGCGATCGGCGACTCGTTCACGGAAGGGCTCGGCGACGAACCGGTGCCCGGCGTCGTGCGCGGCTGGGCCGATCTGACCGCGCAGGGCTGGGCGGATGCCACGGGCAGCTCGGTCGAGTACGCCAACCTCGCGATCCGCGGCAAGCTGGCGCGGCCGATCATCGCCGAGCAGCTCGAACCCGCGCTCGCCCTGAAGCCCACCCACCTGTCGTTCAACGGCGGCGGCAACGACATGCTCCGGCCGCGCACGCCGCTCGCGCTCCTCGCCGACCTGTTCGCCCACGTGCTGCGACGCTGCGACGAGGAGGGGGTCACGCTGATCCTGCTCAGCGGCGGCAACCCGTCGGGGCAGCTGCCGATGGGCCGGCTCGTGCAGCGCCGCGGCGACGAACTGTCGGC
>CAZPJC010000273.1:0-2815 GCA_964586645.1 uncultured Schumannella sp. | reverse complement strand
TTCCTCGCCGAGAACGCCGACTTCGCCCGCGCCGTCATCGAGGCGGGGCTCATCTGGATCGGTCCCAGCCCCGACTCGATCGAGCGGCTCGGCGACAAGGTGTCGGCCCGGCACGTCGCCGAGAAGGTCGGGGCGCCCCTCGCCCCCGGCACGCTCGAGCCGGTGAAGGATGCCGACGAGGTGCTCAAGTTCGTCGACGAGGTCGGGCTCCCGGTCGCCATCAAGGCGGCTTTCGGCGGCGGCGGCCGCGGCCTCAAGGTCGCCCGCACCCGCGACGAGGTGCCGGAGATGTTCGACTCGGCGGTGCGCGAGGCCACGGCGGCGTTCGGCCGCGGCGAGTGCTTCGTCGAGAAGTACCTCGACGAGCCGCGCCACGTCGAGACCCAGTGCCTCGCCGACTCCGCCGGCACCGTCGTCGTCGTCTCGACCCGCGACTGCTCGCTGCAGCGGCGCCACCAGAAGCTCGTCGAGGAGGCGCCCGCTCCGTTCCTCACCCCCGAACAGACCGAACTGCTCTACACGTCGTCGAAGGCGATCCTGCGCGAAGTGGGATACCTCGGGGCGGGCACGTGCGAGTTCCTCATCGGCAAGGACGGCACCGTCTCGTTCCTCGAGGTCAACACCCGCCTCCAGGTCGAGCACCCCGTCTCGGAGGAGGTCACCGGCATCGACCTCGTGCGCGAGCAGTTCCGCATCGCCGAGGGCGGGCTCCTGGACCCGGTCGACCCCGAGACGCACGGCCACTCGATCGAGTTCCGCATCAACGGCGAGGACCCGGGCCGCAACTTCCTGCCGACGCCGGGTCCGGTCAACATCCTGCGTTTCCCCGGCGGCCCCGGCGTGCGGGTCGACTCCGGCGTCACGACGGGCGACGTCATCTCCGGGTCGTTCGACTCGCTGCTCGCGAAGCTGATCGTCACCGGCCACACCCGCGAGGACGCCCTCGAGCGCGCCCGCCGCGCCCTCGACGAGTTCGAGGTCGCCGGCCTGCCGACCGTCCTGCCGTTCCACCGCAAGATCGTGCGCGACCCGGCCTTCCTCGCCGCCGACGGTCACTTCGGCGTCTACACCCGCTGGATCGAGACCGAGTTCGTCAACGACATCGAGCCCTGGGGCGGGATGCTGCCGGAATCCGGGGCTCCCGAGAAGCGCCACGACGTCGTCGTCGAGGTCGAGGGCAAGCGCATCTCGGTGTCGCTGCCGACGAAGCTGCTGCCGGGATCCGGCTCGGTGTCCGCCGCTCCCGCGCCGAAGCGGCGGGCGAGCCGCGGCGGCTCCTCGGCCGCGACCGGCGCGACCGTGCAGGCGCCGATGCAGGCGACGATCGTGAAGGTCGCCGTCGCCGAGGGCGACAAGGTCGTCAAGGGCGACCTCGTGCTCGTGCTCGAGGCGATGAAGATGGAGCAGCCGATCACGGCGCACAAGGACGGCACGATCACCGCGCTCGACGCCGCCGTCGGCGCGACGGTCTCGGCCGGCCACCGCCTGCTCGCGATCGAGGACTGAGTCCTAGGCTCGGGTCATGCCCACCCCGCTGCCCGAACTGCTCGCCCTCGTCCCGACGCTCAACTCGCCCGACGTGCCGATCGTCTACGCCGTCGAGGGCGACCGGATCGTCGCGCGCTGGGACGTCGTGAGCGCGCAGACCCTCTACCCGACCGAGTTCGCCACGATCGACCGGGACTTCTCGGTCACGGTGACGTTCGATCCGAAGAAGGGCACCTGGAAGTCGAAGGACCACGAGGCGCAGACGACGTCGTCGTTCGGCGCCGGCGGCATCTCCTTCGGCACGAGCACCTTCTCGGGGAAGAAGATCGGCAAGGAGTTCCACCTCGAGCTCGGCGGCATCACGACCACCCCCGAGGGCGTCTCCCCCGTGCTCGCCTGGTCCTTCGACTCCGCCCGCATCAAGAAGCCGCTGTTCGCGTTCCTCGAGCAGCACGGCTGGACGAAGAAGCGCGGCCTGTTCGGCTGACCCTTCGTCTGGTCCGCCGTTTGCGCATCCTGCCTACGAGAAAGTCGCGGCGGGATTCGCAGAAGGCGGACCAACTCCCGCGGCGCGTCAGCCGACGATGTGCATCGCGCGCGCGGCGTCGGTGATCGACCCCGACAGCGACGGGTACACGCTGAACGCGCGCGCGAGCTGATCGACCGTGAGGCGGTGCTCGACCGCGAGGGCGATCGGCAGGATGAGGTCGCTCGCCTTGGGCGCCACGACGACGCCGCCGATGACGGTGCCGGAGCCGGTGCGGGCGAAGATCTTCACGAACCCGTCCTTGATGCCCATCATCTTCGCGCGCGGGTTGCTGGCGAGGGGCAGCTTGTAGATCTCGCCCTGCGCGACGCCCTCCTCGATCTGGTGCTGCGACCAGCCGACCGTGGCGACCTCGGGCTGCGTGAAGATGTTGCTCGTCACGTTGCGCAGCTCGGTCGGGGTCACCGCGTCGCCGAGCGCGTGGAAGACGGCGGTGCGGCCCTGCATCGACGCGACCGAGGCCAGCGGCAGGAAGTCGCTGCAGTCGCCGGCGGCGTAGACCGAGGGCATCGAGGTGCGCGCGACGCGATTGACGCGGATGTGGCCCGACTCGGTGAGCTGGATGCCCGCCTCCTCCAGCCCGATCCCGGCGTTGTTCGGCACCGAGCCGAGCGCGAGCAGCGCGTGCGAGCCCGTCACCTCACGCCCGTCGACCAGCTTCACGACGACCGTGTCGCCGTCGCGCTCGACCGACGCCATACGGCTCTTGTTGAGCACCGTCATGCCGTTGCGGCGGAAGACGTTGCCGATGACCTCGGCGGCGTCGGCATCCTCTCCCGG
>CAZPJC010000272.1:0-2834 GCA_964586645.1 uncultured Schumannella sp. | reverse complement strand
CCGAGCACGCGGAACGGGTCACCTGGATCTCGACCCTCGCCATCCACCCCGCGGGGAGCGCGGAGCGGGCGACCGCGGTCGAGAACGTCGCGGCGTTCCACGCGGCGGGCGGACGCATCCGGTACGGCACCGACATGGGCAACGGCCCGACGCCGGCCGGGCTCAACCTCGCCGAGCTCGACGCCCTGCGCGACGCCGGGCTGACGACATCCGATCTGCTCGTCGCCCTCGACCTCGCCGACCCGCGGAATCCCGCGTCACGCCTCATGATGGTCGACGGGGAGGGCGACGATCTCGACTTCGCCTCAGCCCGCCCGATGACCGCCGACGAGAGACCCGACCGATGACCGACCTGCGCGACCGCGCCGCCCAGCTCGACGACGCCGACCCGCTGCACCGGTTCGTCGACAGGTTCGTGCCCGCGCCGGGTGTACGGGCGTACCTCGACGGCAACTCGCTCGGACGGCCGCTCGCGGCGACGGCCGACAGGTTCGGCGCGTTCGTGCGCGACGACTGGGGCACGCGCCTCATCCGCTCGTGGGACGAGGGCTGGATGGAGCGCCCGTTCGAGCTCGGCGACCGCATCGCCGCGCTCACCCTCGGAGCGGCGGCGGGGCAGACCCTCGTCGCCGATTCGACCACGGTGCTGCTCTACAAGCTGCTGGATGCTGCGGCCGGCGCCCGGAGCGACCGACGCGAGATCGCGATCGAGGCGACGAACTTCCCGACCGACCGGTTCGTCGCCCAGGCCGTCGCGGAACGGCACGGGATGACCCTCCGCTGGCTCGACGCGGACCCGGTTCTCGGCGTGAGCCTCGACGAGGTCGACCGCGCCGTGGGCGAGCAGACGGCGGTCGTCGTGCTCAACCACGTCGACTACCGATCCGGCGCGATCGCCGACCTGCCCGCGATCACCGCGCGCGTGCACGCGTCGGGGGCGCTCGTGCTCTGGGACCTCTGCCATTCCGCGGGCGCGGTCCCGGTCGGGCTCGACGCGGCCCGGGTCGACCTCGCCGTCGGGTGCACCTACAAGTACCTCAACGGCGGTCCGGGCTCGCCCGCGTTCGGCTACGTGGCCGCCCGTCATCAGGACACCTTGCGCCAGCCGATCGAGGGCTGGATGGGCGCGGGGAACGTGTTCGCGATGGCGCGCGACTACACGCCGGCGACCGGCATGCGGCGCTTCCTCAGCGGCACCCCGCCGGTGCTCGGGATGCTCGCGATCGACGACATGCTCGACCTGATCGAGGAGGCGGGGCTGGATGCCGTCCGCGCGAAGTCGCTCTCGCTGACCTCGTTCGTCGTCGCGGCGGCCGACGAGCTGCTGCCGGGAGCCCGGCTGCTCTCGCCGCGGGACGCCGGGCGCCGAGGAGGGCACGTGACGCTCGGGCACCCGTCGTTCGAGGGGCTCGTGCCGGGCCTGTGGGCCGACGGAGTGATCCCCGACTTCCGGTACCCCGACGGCATCCGGCTCGGGCTGTCGCCACTCAGCACGACGCACGCCGAAGCGCTCCACGGCGTGCTCGCGATCCGGGATGCGCTCCTAGGCTGAGCCGGTGCGCATCGCGATCCTCGGGGCCGGGCTTCTCGTCCTCGGGGGCGTCGCGATCCTGACCGGCGTCCTTCCCGTCGAGGACGCGCTCGCGGTCGGCGAGCGGGTGTGGCCGATCCTGCTGTTCGCCGTGGCGATCACGATCGTCGCCGAGCTCGCCGCCGAGGCCGGGGTGTTCACGGCGGTCGCGGAGCGGCTCGCCCGGATCGGGTTCGGCCGGGCGTGGGTGCTCTGGCTGCTCGTCGTGGTGCTCGCGGTCGGTTGCACGGTGTTCCTGTCGCTCGACACGACGGCCGTGCTGCTGACCCCGGTGGTCGTGCTGCTCGCCCGCCACAACGGACTGCCGCCGCTTCCGTTCGCGCTCACGACCGTCTGGCTCGCGAACACCGCATCGCTGCTGCTGCCGGTGTCGAACCTCACCAACCTCCTCGCCGAGCACGCACTCGGTTTCCACGACCCGGCCCGGTTCGCCGGGCTCATGGCCGCGCCCGCCGTCGTCGCGGTGGTCGTGCCGGTCGTCGCGATCGCGGTCGTCTTCCGCCGCGAACTCGCCACCCGCTTCGAACCGTCGCCGATCGAGTACCTCCCCGATCGCCCGCTCTTCGTCCTCTCGGCGGTCGTCGTGGTCGCGCTGCTGCCGCTGCTGGTGTCCGGGCTGCCGGTCTGGCTGCCGGCCACCGTCGCGGCCGTCGCCCTGGGCGGCGCGTTCCTCGTGCGCCGGCGCGCGGCGCTTCGGTTCGCGCTCGTGCCGTGGCAGATCGTCGTCTTCGCGAGCGGTCTGTTCCTCGTCGTCGAGGCCGCGCACGGCGTCGGGCTCACGACCCTGCTCGCCGGGGTCGCGGGGGAGGGCGACGACCCGGTCGCCCTCCTGCGGCTCGCCTTCGCCGGACTCGTCGGCGCGAACGGGATCGACAACCTGCCCGCCTACCTCGCCCTCGAACCCGTCGCGGGCTCGGCGCCGCGGATCGCCGCACTGCTCGTCGGCGTGAACGCCGGTCCCCTCATCACGCCGTGGGCATCCCTCGCGGTGCTGCTCTGGCACCAGCGGCTCGTGTCGCTCGGCGTCGAATTCGGCTGGTCTCGCTACGTC
The DNA here is from genome assembly GCA_964586645.1 of uncultured Schumannella sp. Lineage (GTDB taxonomy): Bacteria > Actinomycetota > Actinomycetes > Actinomycetales > Microbacteriaceae > Pseudolysinimonas_A. The sequence continues at coordinate 192 of CAZPJC010000272.1, read as the reverse complement.
GTGCTCGGCCTCGTCGTCGCGCCGGTGACCGTGGCGCTCGCGACGCTCGCCCTCGCCGCAACGGTATAACCTCGCGCCGACCGATGATAGAGTCGTCAGGTTGACCGCCGTGCGGCCAGCCGACCAGCGCTTGTAGCTCAACGGATAGAGCATCTGACTACGGATCAGAAGGTTGGGGGTTCGAATCCCTCC
>CAZPJC010000271.1:0-2839 GCA_964586645.1 uncultured Schumannella sp. | reverse complement strand
CTCGTCGCGAGCGACCTCCAGCGCCCGAACGCCGTCACCCAGCTGCAGGTCGTCGGCGAGCAGGCCGGCGTCCCGGTGTTCGCCCCGGAGCCCGGCAACGGCGTCGGCAACCCGGTCAAGGTCGCGAAGGACGGCGTCAAGGAGGCGGAGCGCAAGCAGTACGACACCGTCATCGTCGACACCGCCGGCCGCCTCGGCATCGACGCCGAGCTGATGAAGCAGGCCGCCGACATCCGCAAGGCCGTCGACCCCGACGAGGTGCTGTTCGTCATCGACGCGATGATCGGTCAGGACGCCGTCACGAGCGCGAAGGCGTTCCAGGACGGCGTCGACTTCACCGGCGTCGTGCTCACCAAGCTCGACGGCGACGCCCGCGGCGGTGCGGCCCTCTCGGTCGCGTCGATCACCGGACGCCCCATCATGTTCGCCTCCACGGGCGAGGGGCTGGATGACTTCGAGCCCTTCCACCCCGACCGCATGGCGAGCCGCATCCTCGACCTCGGCGACATCCTCACCCTCATCGAGCAGGCGCAGAGCGCCTTCGACGAGGAGGAGGCGAAGAAGGTCGCCGAGAAGTTCGCGACCGACACCTTCACGCTCGACGACTTCCTCAAGCAGATGCAGCAGCTCCGCAACATGGGCTCGCTCAAGGGGATGCTCGGGATGCTGCCCGGCGCCCGCGGCATGCGCGACGCGCTCGACAACTTCGACGAGCGCGAGATCGTGCGCACCGAGGCGATCATCCAGTCGATGACGAAGGCGGAGCGCACGACCCCGAAGCTGCTCAACGGCTCGCGCCGGCTGCGCATCGCGAAGGGTTCGGGTTCCACGGTCACCGACGTCAACCAGTTGGTGATCCGGTTCGAGCAGGCGGCGAAGATGATGAAGACCGTCGCCAAGGGCGGCGTGCCGCAGGTGCCCGGCATGGGTCCGGTCCCGGGGGCGTCGTACGCCGGCAAGAAGAAGGCGCAACCGCAGAAGAAGGGCTCGCGCAGCGGCAACCCCGCGAAGCGCGCCGCCGAGGATGCCGCCCGCGCCCAGGGCGTCAAGCCCGCGACCGGCGGCGGCAGCGGGTTCGGTCTCGGCGGCGGGGGAGCGGCGAAGGGCGGTCCCTCGCCCGAGGAGCTGGCGGCGCTGCAGAAGATGCTCGGCCGCTGACGGGGGAACCGCGGGACACCGCGAGCGGAGCAACTCTCGGTATCGCGCCGGCTCTAGGCTGACGCCATGACCGCATCAGGGAAGCGTCGCCCCATCCGGGTCGGCGTGCAGGTCTCCAACCAGCACGCCTCGTTCGCGGTGATCCGCGACACCGTCGTCGAGCTCGAGCAGCTCGGCGTGGACATCGTCTTCAACTGGGATCACTTCTTCCCGCTCACCGGCGACCCGGACGGCTCGCACTTCGAGGCGTGGACCTCCCTCGCCGCGATCGCCGAGCGCACGACGCGCGTCGAGATCGGCCCGCTCGTGAACTGCACCGCGTTCCGCAACCCCGACCTGCAGGCCGACATGGCCCGCACGGTCGATCACATCAGCGGCGGCCGGTTCATCTTCGGCACCGGGTCGGGCTGGTTCGAACGCGACTTCGCCGAGTACGGCTACGACTTCACGACCCCGGGCGCCCGGCTCGACCAGCTCGCCGTCGACCTGCCCCGGATCCGCGCGCGCTGGGAGAAGCTCAGCCCGCCGCCGATGCGGCGCATCCCGGTGCTGATCGGCGGCGGAGGCGAGCAGAAGACGCTCAAGATCGTCGCCGAGCACGCCGACATCTGGCATTCGTTCTTCGACGACCCCGACGTGCTCGTGCGCAAGCTCGACGTGTTGCGCCACTGGTGCGACGTCGTCGGCCGCGATGTCTCGGAGATCGAACTGTCGACCGGCACGTCGGTGCGGGGGATGGGCACGACCGAACTCGCCGTGCTCGACGTCTACCGGGAGCTCGGCGTCACGTTGTTCGAATTCGCGATCGACGCCGGCGACGACCTGAGCGTCGTGAAGAAGCTGCTCGCCTGGCGGGATTCGATCGAGGGCTGACGCTCCCGCCGCTGCCGCACGTCCGACGCGGGCCGTAGCGTGGGCGGATGAGCTCCTCCCGCTGGCTTCTGCTCGGCGCCGTCGTCTTCACCTTCCTGGCCTGGGCGTCGGCGTTCGTCGTGATCCGCGGCGTCGGGCCCTTCCTCGACGGCGGACCGCTCGCGCTGGGGCGGCTCGCGGTCGGCACTCTCGCCCTCGGCATCCTGGTGATCGCCGCCCGCCGCTGGGTCTGGCCGACCCGCCGCGAGTGGGGTCAGCTGGCGATCTACGGGGTCGCCTGGTTCGGCGCCTACAACGTCGCGCTCAACACGGCCGAGCAGACCCTGGATGCCGGCACCGCCGCGATGATCGTCGGCATCGGGCCCATCCTGATCGCGCTCGGCGCGGGGGTCTTCCTCGGCGAGGGCATCCCGAAGTGGCTCGCGATCGGGGCGGCGGTGGCCTTCGCCGGCGTGATCCTGATCGGCGTCGGCACCCTCCTCGCCTCCGGCACCGCGCATCCGTTCGACTTGCTCGGCGCACTCCTCGCCCTCGTCGCCGCGATCACCTACGCGGTCGGGGTGATCGCGCAGAAGCCGGTCGTGCGGCGCATCCCGGCCATCCAGGCGACCTTCATCGGCTGCCTCATCGGACTCGTCGTCTGCCTGCCGTTCGCGGGCCTCCTCGTCTCGCAGCTCGCGGTCGCGCCCCCGTCGGCGTGGTGGGGGACCGTCTACCTCGGCGTCGTGCCCACCGCGCTCGCGTTCACCACCTGGGCGTACGCGCTCAGCCGGATGCCCGCGGGCCAGCTGGGCATCGCCAGCTACCT
>CAZPJC010000270.1:0-2853 GCA_964586645.1 uncultured Schumannella sp. | reverse complement strand
CCGAGTACGCCCAGCAGTCGGCGAGGTCGGCCTTCGCCGTCGCCGCCAGGTCGCGGGCGGCGTCGGCCTTGCGTTCCGCGTGCAGGGTGTGGCCGACGAGGCGTCCCGTGTAGACGCCGTCGATCGACTCGACGACGGTGCCGAGAGCGCCGGTCAGGCCGAGGTGCTTCGCCATCACGGTGCCAATTTCGACCGGCGTCGCTGAGACGAGCCAGACCTCGTGGCCTTTCGCGATGTGATCCTGCGTCAGCCCGACGGTGTCGGGGTAGAGACGCTTCTTGATCCGGTGTTCCCAGATGTGTTCGGCGAGCGCATTGATGTCGGCGACGGAGTGTCCGCCGACGAGGCCGAGAGCGCGGTCCTTGGCGCTGTCGAGGTGCTCCTGGTTCTCGCCGACCGAGATGAATCGGCGCTGGTGCCAGGCGAACCGGGCGATCTCGCGGAAGCCGATGATCTTGCGCGCCCAGGCTTCGCGCCCGAGGTGGAACAAGCTCGTGCCGCGCATGAGCGTGTTGTCGACGTCGAAGAACGCGATGATCGGGCGCTCGCTCGGGGCCGGGAGCTCGTGGACTCCGGTGGCGGTGTCGTCGATCGGCGACATCTCCTCGGGCATCCCGTGAGCTTATCTGCCCCGTATCGTGGGGAGCGTGCCTGACGTGCTCCTCCTCGGCAAGCCGGGGTGTCATCTCTGCGACGACGCCCGGGCGATCGTCGCCGAGGTGCTCGCGGAGTTCCCGGCGGTCGGCTTCGCCGAGAAGTCGATTCTCGACGACCCGGACCTCCTGGATGCCTACGCGGAGGAGATCCCGGTGGTGCTGATCGACGGCAAGGTGCACACGATCTGGCGGGTCGATCCCGCCCGTCTACGAAAGGCCCTCGGATGATCCGCCACCTCGTGCTCTGGAAACTCGCCGCCGACGCCGACGAGGACACGCAGTCGATCGTCGCCGAACTCACGGAGCGGTTCGAGGCGCTCGTGCCGATCATCGACGGGCTCGAGCGTCTCGAGATCCGCGCCGACCTCGGCGAGACCGACGGCAACTGGGACGTGCTGCTCGATGCCGACTACCGCGACACCGCCGCGCTCGACTTCTACCAGTCGCATCCGGCGCACGTCGAGGTCGTCGGGTTCGTGCGCTCGGTGACCACCGCCCGGGCCTGCATCGACTTCGAGGTCTGACGCACCTAGCCTGAACTCAGGTCAGGGACGACCGAAGGGGAATGCCGTCATGAAGTTTCAGATCGTCAAGGGCAAGAGCACCACGCAGCCGTATTTCTGGCGGATCGTCGCCTCGAACGGCCAGACGCTCGCGGTGAGCGAGAACTACACGCAGAAGGCCTCGGCCAAGAGCGCGGTCGAGTCGGTCATCAAGAACGCCGGCGGTGCCACGGTCGAAGACCTGACCTGAGGCTCAGCGGCGCACGACGACCGAGCGCCCCGCGAGGTCCTGCAACCCGCGATGGCGGGGGCGGGTCGCGAGCACGACGAGCATCGCGATCCACCCCGCGATCGGGACGAACACGACGAGCAGGAAGAAGTCGCCGCCGACGGCGTTCTGCATCTCCGACGGGAGTCGGGCCAGCAGCGCGGTGATCGCGATGCCGACCGCGATCGGCGCGACGATCACGAGGCTGCGCAGGATCGCGCGCCCGAACCCGATCGGCGCCCCCGAGTCGGCGTCGACGACCCGCAGCCCGAGGAGCGCCTTCGCCGGGGTGACGCCGCGCAGCGCCGTGAGCACCGTGTCGAGCAGGGCGGCCGCCAGCGGCACCACCGGGATGGCCCAGAACAGATCCATGCCGCTTCCGCTCAGGCCGATGAACACCACGACGACGACGATCAGGAACGTTGTGAAGCCGTCGAGGAAGAACGCGAAGGCGCGCGCCGCGGGGTGCGCGATCCGGGCGTCCTCGGGCGGAGTCTCGGCGTACGCGAGTTCGGTCGACTCCGGCTCGCCCGGCACCGCGGGCGGCGCGTCGAAGACCTCGAGCCCGTCGGGCGCGTCCGGAACCTCGGGGCTCGCCGGCTCGGTCACGGCAGCAGGCGGTTGGGGCCGCGGAACAGGTAGGTCACCTCGCGGATCGACGGCTGGTGCAGCAGCAGCATGATGACGCGCTGCAGGCCCATGCCGAAGCCGCCGTGCGGCGGCACGCCGTAGCGGAAGAAGTCGAGGTAGAACGAGAGCTCCTCGGGGTCGAGGCCCTTCTCCTTCGCCTGCTCGACGAGCACGTCGATGCGGTGCTCGCGCTGGGCGCCGGTCGAGATCTCGACGCCGTTGAAGATGAGGTCGTACGAGTTGGTGAGCCCCGCATCCTCATCGTGGCGGCGGTGGTAGAACGGCCGGATGCTTGAGGCGTAGTCGGTGAGGAAGACGAACTCGTGGCCGAACTGCTCCTTCACGTACGCCGAGATCTGGCGCTCGCCCTCGGGGTCCATGTCGGCGTCGTTGCGCGGCACGGTGTACCCGCGGCTCGCGACGATCTCCTTGGCTTCGGCGAGCGGGATGCGGGGGAACGGCGTCGTGGGAACGGTCACCTCGACGCCGAAGGCGGCTTCGATCTCGGCGCCGTGCTTCTCCTTGACGGCGGTGAGACCGGCGACGAGCAGCTCCTCGTGCATCCGCATGACGTCTTCGTGCGAGTCGACCCACGAGATCTCGGCGTCGACCGAGATGAACTCGGTCGCGTGCCGCGAGGTGAATGACGGGTCGGCGCGGAACGCGGGCGCGACCTCGAACACCTTGCCGAAGCCGGCGGGCTGCGCCATCTGCTTGAAGAACTGCGGGCTCTGCGCGAGGTACGCCTTCGTCTCGAAGTAGTCGACCTCGAACAGCTCGGCGCGGCTCTCCGACG
>CAZPJC010000269.1:0-2870 GCA_964586645.1 uncultured Schumannella sp. | reverse complement strand
CCCGGGCGATCACGCACCGGATCGCGCACGGCATCCAGGAGGGCGTCTACTCGCCCGGCACGCTGCTCGCGCTGACCTTCACCGCGAAGGCGGCGGGCGAGCTGCGTCACCGGCTGCGGGTGCTGGGCACCCCGGGGGCGGTCGTGCGCACCTTCCACGCCGAGGCACTCGCCCAGCTCGGATACTTCTGGCCCGACCTCGTCGGCGGCTCCGCGCCGCGGCTGCTCGACAACAAGGCGCGCTACATCGCCGAGGCGGGGGAGCGCGCGAAGATCAGGCTCGGCCCGGGCGCGGTGCGCGACGTCGCCGGCGAGATCGAGTGGCGCAAGACCTCGGAGCTGAGCATCGAGCGGTACGCGACCGCGGCTCGGGAGCGACCGCTGCCGCGGGGGCTGGATGCCGACGCCGTCGCCGAGGTGCAGCAGCAGTACGAGGAGATCAAGGACGAGCGCCGCCGCATCGACTTCGAGGACGTGCTGCTGCTCGCCTCCGGCCTGCTGGACTCGGAGCACGTCGCGCGCGAGCGCGTGCGCACCCAGTACCGCCACTTCGTCGTCGACGAGTTCCAGGACGTCTCGCCGCTGCAGCACCGGCTGCTGAAGCTGTGGCTCGGCGACCGCACCGATCTGTGCGTGGTCGGCGACGCCAACCAGACGATCTACACGTTCGCGGGCGCGTCCAGCTCGTACCTGCTCGGCTTCGAGCGCGACCACCCGGGCGCCGAGATCGTGCGGCTCGAGCGCAACTACCGCTCCGCGCCGCAGGTGCTCGACCTCGCCAACCGGCTCATGCGCGGCCGCCCGGGCGCCCTCGATCTGCGCGCGGCGACGACCGGACGGGGCGTCGTGCCCGAGCCGGTCGCCTACGACGACGACGCGGCCGAGGCGGCGGGCATCGCGGAGGCCGTGGTCGCCGAGCTCGCGGCCGGGACGGCGCCCGAGCAGATCGCCGTGCTGCACCGCGTCAACGACCAGGCCCGGGCCTTCGAGGAGGCGTTCGCCGCGCGCGGCATCGTCAGCCGGTCGCTCTCCGGAACCCCGTTCTTCGAGATCCCGGCGGTGCGCAAAGTCATGTCGGCGCTCGCCGTGCAGGCGCAGCGCTTCCCCGACGACCCGGTGCGCGGCTTCGTCGCCGACACCGCCCGCGCGGCCGGCTGGACCGTCGACCGCACCCATTCGCGACTCGGGCCGCACGACTGGGCGGGGCTCGACGCCGTCGTGCGTTTCGCCGAAGCCACCCCGGAGGACATCCCCCTCGCGCGCTTCGCCGCCGAGCTCGACGACCGCGAGCAGGCGAAGGGCGAGCTGCCGATGCGCGCCGTCGTGCTCGGCACCCTGCACTCGGCGAAGGGCCTCGAGTGGGAGTCGGTGTACCTCGCCGGACTCGCGGAGGGACTCCTGCCCGTCGTGCACGCCCGGGGCCTCGCCGCGATCGACGAGGAGCGCCGCCTGTTCTACGTCGGCATCACGCGGGCGCGCCGACGACTGACGCTGTCGTGGGCACGCCGGGGCGGTCGGGCTCAGGAACGGCAGCCCAGTCGCTTCCTGCAGGAACTGCGCACCGGCAGCCGGGATGCCGCCCCCACGTCCGTGCGCTGACCCCGCCCCCCGCGTCGAGCCGCCACGACCGCGCCGGGCCCGGCCCGTCGGCGAGCCGCTCGAGCACCCGGCGCGCCACGAAGGAGGCCGCCTCAGCGACCTCGAGCGACCCGGGCTCGCGCGGAGCCCGGCCGAGCAGCTGCGTCGCGACGGCCGGCCACGCCGCATCCGCGTCGACGCGCGCGAGGTGCACGCAGTAGAGGCACGGCCCGAGCCCGGGCTCGACGAGCGGGCCCACCTCGACCGACCGTTCCCTCACGACGACCGGCAGATGCGGCACATCCCGGTTGAGCCAGCGCGTGTGATCGGCCGGGGCGACCACCCAGTCCGCGACGAGCACCACGAGCGACGCCTCGTCAGGGGCTCCGAGCACCCCGCGTGACGCCAGCAGCCCCGCGACGGCGCGGGCGAGAGCGGAGTCGCCGAGCACCGCCGCCGACGGCAGCGCCTCCGCCGCGTCCGTCACGAGAATCGGCGCCACGGCTGCCAGGAGGGCGTCGGATGCCTCCGGGGAGACCCCCAGCGACCGCGCCAGCATCGTGAACCCCGTCTCCGAGATCCCCGCCGCGAGCGTCGCGAGCAACCGGTCCTCGCCCTCCGACACGTCCTCGAGCACGACGACCGGCTCCGACCCGAACTGCACGCTCGACGGCGTGCGCCACAGCAGCGGGAGATCCGGGACGAGTCGCAGCACCATGCCCGTCAGGATGCCAACCCCGAGAAGCCCGCGCGTCGAGAATCCACAGGAGGGGTGGGAAGCGATCTCCGAGTGAATCGGGGTAGGGGTCCCCGCTCTCTTCACTCGGAGATCGCTTCCCACCCCTCCGGAGCCGGGGTCGCTCGTCCGCCGGGTTTCGATACCCCGCCTGCGGCGGCACTCAACCCGCGGATGTGGGGTCAGTCCTCGCGGGGGCGGTCTCCGGAGTCGTCGGAGAGGAGATCCTCGAGGGCCCGGTCGATGTCGTCGGGCTCGGGGGTGCCGCCGGAGACCCGGGCGACGAGCGCCGCGGGGTCGTCGATGTCGGCGTCGGAGGGCACGACGTCGGGATGCGACCAGAGGTCGTCCCGCGCATCGGGGCCGACGGCGTCGTGCACGGCCTGCCACATCGCCGCCGCCTCGCGCAGCCGCCGCGGGCGGAGTTCGAGGCCGACGAGGGTGGAGAACGCCGACTCGGCGGGTCCGCCCGCGGCACGGCGACGCCGGACCGTCTCGGCGATCGCGTCCGCGTGCGGCAACCGCGTGGTCGCCGCGGCGGTGACGACATCCACCCA
>CAZPJC010000268.1:0-2898 GCA_964586645.1 uncultured Schumannella sp. | reverse complement strand
TCTTGACCCACTTGCCGGGCTCGAGGTCCTTGTAGTGCTCGAAGAAGTGCTCGATCTCCTTGACCTTGTACTCCGGGATGTCGGCGAGGTCCTGGATGTGGTCCCAGCGCGGGTCCTTCGCGGTGACGGCGATGATCTTGGCGTCGCCGCCGCCGTCATCCGTCATCTTGAAGACGCCGACCGGGCGCACCTTCATGCCGATGCCGGGGAAGAGCGGGTACTCGCCGAGCACGAGCACGTCGAGCGGGTCGCCGTCGTCGGCGAGGGTGTTCTCGAAGAATCCGTAGTCGGTGGGGTACGCCATCGGCGTGTACAGCACGCGGTCGAGCATGACCCGGCCGGTCACGTGGTCGATCTCGTACTTGTTGCGGCTGCCCTTCGGGCATTCGATGACGATGGCGTAGCTGTCGGACATGACGCTCCTGAGTTCGGGGCCGAAAGGCGGGTCTAACGTTAGCCGATGGGTTCTTTCCGGCGGTCCCTCTCGCCTGCTGTCGCGGATGTGCGTCGGGCCGTGCGGTCGTCGATTCCGGCTGAGGGGCTCGTGCTCGTCGCACTCTCGGGCGGCCCCGACTCCCTCGCGCTCGCCGCGGCGCTCGCGTTCGAGGCACCCGGCAGGGCGGGTGCGGTGATCGTCGACCATCAGCTGCAGAGCGGGTCGGATGCCGTGGCCGCCCGGGCGGCCGAGCAGGCCTCGACGCTGGGGCTGGACCCCGTCCGGATCGTGCGGGTCGCGGTCGGATCGGAGGGCGGCCCGGAGGCGGCGGCCCGCACGGCCCGCTACGCGGCGCTCGCGTCGGCCGCCGCCGGACTCGGCGCGGTCGCGGTGCTGCTCGGCCACACGCTCGACGATCAGGCGGAGACGGTGCTGCTCGGGCTCGCCCGCGGTTCCGGGGCCGGGTCGCTGCAGGGCATGGCGCCGGTGGCGGGGCTGTACCGGCGGCCGCTGCTCGGCATCCGCCGGTCGACCACCGTGCAGGCGTGCGCCGACGAGGGGCTCGAGCCGTGGGCCGACCCGCACAACGAGGATCCGTCCTTCACCCGCGTCAGGGTGCGCCGCGCCGTGCTGCCCGTGCTCGAGGCCGAACTCGGCCCGGGGGTCGCCGAGGCGCTCGCCCGCACCGCCGAGCAGCTGCGGGAGGACGAGGAGGCGTTCGCGACGATGATCGACGAGGTCGCCGAGGAGCTCGCGGAGTTCATCGACGGCGGCATCGCGGTCGCCGTGGGGGCGCTCGCCGCCAACCCGGCGGCGTTGCGGCAGCGCATCATCCGCTTCGTCGTGCAGAGCGAGTTCGGCGTCTCGCTCAGCCGCCTGCACACCCTCGAGATCGCGCGGCTCGTCACCGACTGGCGCGGGCAGGGGCCGGTCGACGTCCCGGGGATCTCGGTCGCGCGGGCCGATGGCAGAATCGAGTTCCGAGCAAGGGAGACACAGGCGGATGGACACGGCTGACATCGAGGGCGACCTCACCGAGGTGCTCTACACGGAAGCCCAGATCCACGCCCGCATCGCCGAGATGTGCCGCGAGATCGAGGCCGACTACGCGGGCCGCGACCTGCTCATCGTCGGGGTGCTCAAGGGCGCCGTCATGGTCATGGCCGACCTCGCGCGCGAACTCAAGCGCGACGTCGAGATGGACTGGATGGCCACCTCTTCGTACGGCTCCTCGACCGAGTCGAGCGGCGTCGTGCGCATCGTGAAGGACCTCGACACCGACATCGCCGGGCGCCACGTGCTCATCGTCGAGGACATCGTCGACTCCGGGCTGACGCTCTCCTGGCTGCGGGCCAACCTCGAGAGCCGCAACCCGGCGTCGCTGGAGATCTGCGCCCTGCTGCGCAAGCCCGAGGCCGCGAAGGTCGACATCGAGGCCCACTACGTCGGCTTCGAGATCCCCAACGCGTTCGTCGTCGGCTACGGCCTCGACTACGCCGAGCGCTACCGCAACCTGCGGTCGATCGGCATCCTGGCCCCGCACGTGTACTCCTAGAGACCGGTTGGTCCGCCTTTCGCGCGTCGGGCCGCGAGAAAGTGCGCGGCGCGACGCGCACATGGCGGACCAAAACCTTCGGGGCGGCGCGCAGTGCGCTCGGGGCGAACACCGGGGCGGCGCTCAGTAATGGGGCGATACCCTGGACGCCTCATGGACGTCGTCAAGCGCATCTTCCGCGGCCCGCTGATCTGGTTCCTCGTCGGAATCGTCGTGCTCATCGTCGGATTCCAGTTCATCGGCAACCTGGGCGGCTTCAAGGAGATCACGACCCAGCAGGGCCTCGAGCTCCTCAAGGGGAACACCGTCGAGGAGGTCAAGGTCGTCGACGGCGAGCAGCGCGTCGACCTGACCCTCAGCGACGGGTTCTCGGCCGACGACGTCGACTACGGCACACAGGTGCAGTTCTATTACATCCAGCCCCGCGGCACGGAGGTCATCGAGGCGATCACGGCGAGCGACGCGAAGTTCGACGACGAGGTCCCGCAGTCGCCGTGGTTCGTGAGCCTGCTCAGCATCCTCGTGCCGTTCCTGCTGATCGGCCTGATCATCTGGTTCCTGTTCTCGAGCATGCAGAACGGCGGCAACCGCGTGATGCAGTTCGGCAAGTCGCGGGCGAAGCTGGTCAGCAAGGAGACCCCGCAGGTCACCTTCGCGGATGTCGCCGGAGCGAGCGAGGCCGTCGAGGAGCTGCACGAGATCAAGGACTTCCTCAAGGACCCGGCGCGGTTCCAGGCCGTCGGCGCCCGCATCCCGAAGGGCGTGCTGCTGTACGGCCCTCCCGGGACGGGCAAGACGCTCCTCGCCCGCGCGGTCGCCGGTGAGGCGGGCGTGCCGTTCTACTCGATCTCCGGCTCGGACTTCGTCGAGATGTTCGTCGGCGTCGGCGCGAGCCGCGTCCGCGACC
>CAZPJC010000267.1:0-2909 GCA_964586645.1 uncultured Schumannella sp. | reverse complement strand
CCGCTGCTGCTGATCCACGGCTGGCCCGACGGGTTCGTGCGCTTCGAGAAGGCGCTGCCGCTGCTCGCCGAACGCTTCGAGCTGATCGTGCCGAGCATCCCGGGGTTCGCGTTCAGCGGCAAGCCGGATCGCGCGCTCGGCCCGATCGGGGTCGCCGACCTGTTCGCGGGCCTGATGACCGCTCTCGGGCACGAGCGGTTCGGGGTGCACGGGGCCGACCTCGGCTCGCAGATCGGCGAGCAGCTGGCGCTGCGGCATCCCGATCGGCTGCTGGGCCTGCACCTCGGCGACATCCCGTTGCGTCGGCTGCGGGCGCTCGCCGCCGACGACTCGGCGGAGCTCACCGACGCCGAGCGGCGGACCCTCGCCGACCTCGTCGAGTGGGAGACCGCTGAAGGGGCGTACGCCCGGCTGCAGCGCACGAAGCCGCAGACGATCGGCGTCGCCCTCGACGACTCCCCCGCGGGGCTCGCCGCCTGGATCGTCGAGAAGTTCCAGGCCTGGACGGATGGCGACGCCCTCGACGTCTACACGCTCGACGAGCTGTGCACGAACCTCTCGATCTACTGGTTCACGCGCTCGGCCATGTCGGCCGCGCAGTACTACTACGACAACGGCCACTCGGTGCTCGCGAACGACGCGGTGACGGTGCCGACCGGGGTGGCGATGTGGCCGAAGGACATCATCAACGGCACCCGCGCGTCGGTCGAGCGGTGGTTCCCGGTCGTGCAGTGGACCGAGATGCCGCGCGGCGGGCACTTCGGCCCGTGGGAGGCGCCGGAGCTGTGGGCATCCGACCTGACCGCGTTCTTCGACCGACTCGGGGGTTGACCCCCGGGGAGTTTCCAGTCCCGCTTCGTAGGGTGGAGACATGAGGATGCTTTCGTGATCGAAGCCCAGGGACTCACCAAGCAGTTCGGAGCGAAGACCGCCGTCGACCAGGTGTCCTTCACCGTGCGGCCCGGGATGGTGACCGGGTTCCTCGGTCCCAACGGCGCCGGCAAGACGACGACGATGCGCATGATCGCCGGGCTCGATCGCCCGACCGGCGGCCGCGTCACCGTCAACGGCTCGCGCTACGCCGACCTGAAGGCGCCGCTGCGGGAGGTCGGCATCCTGCTCGACGCGAAAGCCGTGCACCCCGGGCGCAGCGCCCGCAACCACCTGCTCGCGATCGGGGCGACGCACGGCATCGGTCGCGCGCGCGTCGACGAGGTCATCGGGCTGACCGGGCTGGATGCCGTGGCCGGCAAGCGGGTGAAGGGCTTCTCGCTCGGGATGGGCCAGCGGCTCGGCATCGCCGCGGCCCTGCTCGGCGACCCGAAGACCCTCATCCTCGACGAGCCGGTGAACGGCCTCGACCCCGAGGGCGTGATCTGGGTGCGCACCCTCGCCCGGCATCTCGCCCGTGAGGGCCGCACGGTCTTCCTCTCGTCGCACCTGATGAGCGAGATGGCGCAGACCGCCGACCACCTCATCGTGCTGGGGCGCGGGCGGGTGATCGCCGACGCCCCGGTCGCCGACATCGTCGCCCTCGCGCAGGGCACCGCGGTGCGCGTGCGCACCCCCGACGCCGTGCGCTTCGAACCGGTGCTGACGGCCGCGTCCGCCGCCGTCACGATCGCCGAGAACGAGCCCGGGCTGCTGCAGGTGAACGGCCTCGCCGCGAGCCGCATCGGCGAGCTCGCCGCCCAGGAGCGCGTCGTGCTCCACGAACTCAGCCCGCTCGCCGGGTCGCTCGAAGACGCCTACCTCTCGCTCACGCGCGACGAGGTCGAATATCACGCCGGAGGCACCGCTTGACCGTCTCGATCCCCACCGATGCCCGCCTGACCTTCGGCGGCATCCTGCGCTCCGAGTGGATCAAGCTGTTCAGCCTGCGCTCGACCGTGTGGTGCTACGTCATCATGGTCGCGCTCATGATCGGGCTCACCGTGCTGCTCTCGGCGCTCTCCGGCGTGGGCGTCGAGGACCCGGCGGCCGCCGGCGAACTCGCGCGCGAGAGCGTGCAGAGCGCCTGGCTGCAGACCGCGTCGGTGGGCATCAACTTCGCGCAGCTCGTCATCGCCGTCCTCGGCGCGCTCGTCATCACGGGCGAATACGGCACCGGGATGATCCGCTCGACCTTCGCGGCCGTCCCGGGCCGGGTCGGCGCCCTCGTCGGCAAGATCGTCGTGTTCGGGGTCACCACCTTCGTCGTCTCGTTCGTCTCGCTCGTGGTCAGCGCCCTGATCGCGGTGCCGCTGCTCGGCGCCAACGGCTACGACGTCGACGTCGCCGACCCCGCGGTGTGGCTCGGGCTGGTCGGCGCGGCCGCGTTCGTCACCCTCATCGGGCTGATGGCGCTCGGGATCGGCACGATCATCCGCAACACGGCGGGCGCGATCGCGGCGGCTCTCGGGCTGCTGCTCGTGCTGCCGACGATCCTGCAGATCTTCGGGGCGGTCACCCAGATCGACTGGCTGTTCGACGCCGCCGCCTTCCTGCCCAGCAGCGCCGGGTCGGCGCTCACCAGCTACCCGACGGAGCCGGTCGAGTATCCGGCGGGAGTGTTCGTCCCGCTCACGCTCGACCCGCTGCAGGCGCTGCTCGTGCTGCTCGTCTGGGTGGGCGTCCCGCTGATCGTCGGCGGCGTGCTCCTGAAGCGTCGCGACTCGTAGGCGTTTCGCGCCTCTCCCAGGAATCACCCAGCGAACGCGCAGAAACTGGGACCATGAGTGACGGCCCCCGCATCCTGATCGTCGACGACGAACCGAACATCCGCGACCTGCTCACCACGAGCCTGCGCTTCGCCGGATTCGCGGTGCGTGCGGTCGGCAACGGCGCCCAGGCGATCTCGGCCGTGCTCGAAGAAGAGCCCGACCTCATCATCCTCGACGTCATGCTGCCCGACATGAACGGGTTCGGCG
>CAZPJC010000266.1:0-2959 GCA_964586645.1 uncultured Schumannella sp. | reverse complement strand
GCGCGGAGGGTGCGGCCCGACACCTCGACGTCGGCGAGCACCGATCGGCCGATGAGCGGTGCGGGGGAGGTGACGCGCAGGGCTTCGCGGATGGCATCCTCTCGGTGCTCCGGCATCGCCAGCAGACGGTGCTGCTCCCCGGTGTCGAACAGCAGCGCGGCGGTGCGCGCCATCGCCGAGGCGGCCGTTTCGGTGCCGGCGACCATGAGCAGCGTCGACAGCCCCTGGGTCTCCTGCACGGTCAGGCCGATCTCGCGGCAGCGTCCGATGATCGTGTCGGGATGCGCCGTCGCGAAGACCTCCCCGATGTGACCGGTGAGGCGCTCGACGATCTCGCGCGCTGTGGCGATCTTCTCCGGCGGCAGGGTCGTGTCGGAGGTCGTGCCGAGGGCGATCGAGGCGAGCTCCTCGCCGGTGGCGAAGATCTCCCGGTAGGCGTCGTCGCCGCGGGTGTCATCGACGGGCAGCCCGAGCAGCTGCACGACCATATGGCCGACGAGCACGCGCGAGAGGTCGGCGAGGTCGAGCTCCTCACCCGCCTCGAACGACGCCCGCGCCACCTCGAGCCGCGGCCCCCACGCCTTGGCCACGAACGCCGCAGACGTCTTCTCGGTGAACAGCTCGCGGCTGCGGGTGCGCAGGTCGTGATGGCCGGGTCCGTCGAACAGGTCGTAGACCCAGTCGCCGAGGATCTGCGCCCAGAGGTGCCCGACGCCGCCTTCGCTCAGCAGGGTGAGGTGCTCGGGGTCGTTGAGCAGCGCGCGGGCGGTGTGCGGGTCGGCGGTGATCCAGCCGAGACCGGGCACCTTCAACAGTGGACGCGCGAACTGGCCGAGCCAGTTGAGCACCGGGAGCGCGGGCCGCGCGGCGGAGAGCAGCCGATGCTCGTGCGCGGCGGCGCTGTTCCCGATCCCGTCCCGCCAGAGGGAGAGGCGGCGCTCGCGCGGCGGCGCGGACAGATCCTCGGCGACGGGCATGCGCCGAGTCTGGCGCATCCCGTCGTCGTCGCCGAACTCGATCAGCCCAGACGTGACTCCCAGGCGGCGCGAGCGCCCGATTCGCCGATGACGACGATCTCGACGATCGATCCCACCACGACGACCGCTACCGCGACGATGAGGGCGATCTGGACCGCGATGCGCAACGTGCGGGATTTCGCGGACCCCGCGAAGCGTCCGGTGCCGCTGAACAGCGTCGACCAGACCCAGTGCACGAGGGCGACGACGAAGAGCGCGATCACCCACGGCAGCAGGTCCTCGCCGAGATGACCGTGCAGCTCGCTCAGTGCCGTCTCGGGCACCTGCTCTTCGAGGGACTCGCCCGCTTCGGTGGTGAGCGGGACCGAGACGAGCGCTGCCAGCGCGAGCACCGGGGTCACGATGCCGAGCCGACGCCGGGCGACCGGCCACGCCGTCGCGAGGGCCAGGCAGAGCGCGGCGAGCGGGACGACGATCACCACGAAGTGCACGAGCAGAACGTGAAGGGGAAGGCCGTTGAAGGTCCAGTCCATGGTGGCTCCGATTCCGGCCCGACTCACGACCTGGAATGGGGCGCGGTCCTCGGGCTCGGCAGCAGTCAATCCCCGCATGCCGTCCGATGACAGAGCCGAAGGTCCCGCCCGTCCGGGTGCGCCGTAGAGTCTCCCGCATGAGCGACGTGCGCGACCGCTACGCCCGGCTGTTCCGCCGCGGCGAGGGCACCGACCGGATGCAGTTCTTCAGCGACGCCGTGTTCGCGATCGCGCTCACGTTGCTCGTGCTCGACATCCGCCTGCCCGAGACCGAGCCCGCGGACCTGCTGCCCGCGCTGCTGGATCTGTGGCCGCAGTACTTCGCGTTCGCCCTGTCGTTCGTCATCATCGGGCTCAACTGGATCAGCCACCATGCGAAGTACCGCGTGATCGTCAGGTTCGACGCCGGACTGATCCGCGGGAACTTCCTGCTGCTCTTCCTCGTCGCGATCGTGCCGTTCCCGACGAGCGTGCTGAGCGAGTACGGGGCCCAGACGCCGGCCGTGGTGCTCTACGCGGCGACGGTGGCGTCACTCAGCGTCGTGCAGCTGCTGACCTGGGCCTACGCGGTGCGCGCCGGCCTGGTCACGAAGGATGTCGACGCCGCGATGTTCCGCTACGTGGTGCTGAACATCCTGCCGTCACCCGTCGTGTTCCTGGTCTCGATCCCGGTCGCCTTCGTCGCGCCCGACATCGCAATGTACACCTGGTTCGCGATCGTCCCGGCGACGTTCCTGTTCGGGTGGCTGGCGCGAAGTCCTAGTCGTCGAAGTCCAGCGACAGCTTCCGCAGCAGACCGCTGAGCCGCTCCTGGTCGGCGCGCGACAGACCGGCCAGCATCTCGGCCTCGTCGGCGATGAGCACCGTGATCGCGGCATCCACCTGCTCGCGCCCGAGCGCCGTCATCACGACGAGCACGCCGCGACCGTCGTGCGGGTCGGTGCGTCGCTCGACCAGCTGTCGCTCGACGAGCCGGTCGATGCGGTTCGTCATCGTGCCGCTCGAGACGAGGGTCTGCTGCAGCAACGCCTTCGGGCTCAACTGGTACGGGTCGCCGGCCCGGCGCAGCGCGGCGAGCACGTCGAACTCCCACGGCTCGAGCCCGGACGCCGTGAACGCCGTCCGGCGCGCCCGGTCGAGGTGGCGGGCCAGCCGGTCCACGCGGGACAGCACCTGCAGCGGCGCCACGTCGAGGTCGGGCCGCTCGCGCGCCCACGCGTCGACGATGCGGTCGACTTCGTCGGAGGCGGGCATCCGTCCATCATCCCAGGTGCGCGGTGGAGCATCAGAGCGGAGGCCATTTCTGGCCTCCGCCGCGACCCCAGCGCCGACCGCCGTCTCGGCGGTCGGACCCGTCAGTCAGTGAGAAGCTAGGTGGTGCTTCCTACGGGGAGCGATCCGCCTTGGTGTAACGGCAGCACGACGGCCTTTGGTGCCGTTAGGTCCAGG
>CAZPJC010000265.1:0-2978 GCA_964586645.1 uncultured Schumannella sp. | reverse complement strand
CGAGCACCGGGTCGCCCCGCCCGAACAGCTCCGCGAGCCGCACCCGCACCCCCGCACGAGCCTGCGCCGCGGCGCTCTCGCCCTCCTCGGCTTCCGGATCGGCGAACGGCTGCTGATCGCTCATTCCGCTGCGGGTCCGGTGTCGGCGCGCGGCTCCTCGGGGGGCTTCGGTCGGCGGCGGAAGGCGTTCAGCCAGAACATGACGACGGCGCCGACGACCAGAGCCCAGAACGCCGAGCCGAGCCCGACGACCGAGACGCCCGAGGCGGCGACGACGAAGGTGACGACCGCGGTGACCCGGTGGGCGGCATCCTCGAGTGCCGCGGCCACGGCGCTGCCGAGAGCGCCGAACAGGGCGAGCCCGGCGACGGCGGTGAGCAGGATGGGCGGGCTCGCCGAGAACAGCACCGTCACGACGCCGGCCACGGAGCCGAGAACGGCGGTCGTGGCCGCTGCGGCGACGCCCGCGATCCAGCGTCGGCCACGGTCGGAATCGGCGTCGGGTCCGGCGACCATCGCCGCGGTGATCGCCGCGAGGTTCATGGCGAAGCCGCCGAACGGCGCCGCGACCAGCGTCCCGACGCCCGTCGAGACGAGGACCGGCCGCGCGGGCGGGTGCTCGTACCCGAAGGTGCGCAGCACGGCGAAGCCGGTGACGTTCTGGCCGGCCATGGTCACGAGGTAGAGCGGCACCCCGATGCCGAGCACGACGATCGGGTCGAGCCCCGGGGCGGTCACCACCGGCAGCGGCAGCAGGTCCGCGTGCGCGAAATCGAATCCCTGGCTTGAGATCCCCACGACGACGAGGGCGACGACGAGGGCTGCGGGCACGGCCCAGCGCGGCGCGAACCGCGCCAGGACCAGCCAGGTGAGCACGATCGGCAGCGCGAGGAGCGGCAGTTCCGCGACGGCACGGATGGGCGCGACGCAGATCGAGAACAGTACGCCGGCGAGCATCGCACTCGCGATCGGCTTCGGGATGCGGGTGACCGCGCGGGCCAACCACGGCCAGAGTCCGGTGACGAGGATGAGCAGGCCGCACAGCAGGAACGCCCCGACGGCGTCGGCGTAGCTCCCCTGGTTGTCGGTCGCGAGCAGCAGGGCGGCCCCGGGCGTCGACCAGACGACGAGCAGCGGCATGCGGTACCTCAGGCTCAGCGCGATCCCCACGACTCCGGGGAGGACGCTCAGCGCGAGGATCGCCGACGCCGCCTGCGGATCGCTCGCACCGAGGTTCTTCAGACCCGCGATCAGCAGCGCCACGGCCCCCGCGAATCCGGTGATCCCGGCGACGACGCCGGCGAGGATCGGCTGGAATGACGACGCGGGACGCACCCGTTCAGCCTAGGACGGGCACCGCCACCGGTCGGGCCGCGACCGGTCCGGGTGGCGCTAGGCTCCCCGGATGATCGAGAGCACCCGGACGTCGATCCAGGCCAGGTCCTCGGCCACGCGCATCTCGTAATTCTCGGCCCCCACCCAGGCGGCGAAGTCGGCTCGACCGCGGCTCCGTGCCAGGGACTCGAGCTCGGCGCGGAGCTGCGGGCTGATCGGCACGCGTTCCGCCTCGGTCGACGCCGTCAGGTAGAGCTCGTGCAGGTCCCTCAGCCTCAGGAGCTCGTCGACGGGGCTCGGGTGGTCGTCGACCCGCAGATCGGCCGCGACATCGTCGTATCCGCCGTAACCCGCGCCCCGTCGCACGACCAGCACCGCCGCCGACTGCCGGCCGCGTGAGTCGCCGCCGGCGGCATCCCCGGCCGCGAGGGCGGCGAGCAGGCGCACCTCGAGCGGAGCGGCCAGGGCCGATGACAGCCACGCCTGCTCCATCGCCGCGACGACCTCGGGTCCGGTGAGGATGTTGCCCTGGATCGCGTAGCCCGCGCCCGAGACACCGCCGGCCCAGCCATAGCACCCCGATCCGGTGAACGTCGCCGAGTCTCCGGCCGCGTCAACGATGCCGACCTGGCGCTGCTCGCGATCGGCGTCGTCGGCCAGCAGGCTCGCGAGGGTCTCGGCCGCCGAGAGCCCGGCGGTGAGGGCCGCGAGCGCCTGCGGCTTGTAGGCGGTGTTCGCGAACGACTGGGTGGCGATCGCCCCGATTCCGGCGGCGGCGGCCGGCACCGCGGAACCGACCGCGAGGAACTTCGACGCCACCGCGACGCCCCAGGACTCGCCGTCGGCCGAACGCGCGACGATCGAGAACGTCATCTTCGGTGGTCGAGTGGCGGCGGAGGCGCGTGTCGAGACCTAGGCCGACTTCTCGGCGCGGCGCGGGGTGTGCGGCACGATCGTCGGTGCCGCGTTCTCGAGCACCGCGGCGCGGGTCACGACGACCCGGGCGACGTCGTCGTCGGACGGCACCTCGAACATGATCGGCCCGAGCACCTCTTCGAGGATCGCACGGAGGCCGCGGGCGCCGGTCTGGCGCAGTTTCGCGAGATCCGCGATCGCTTCGAGGGCATCCGTCTCGAACTCGAGCTCGACGCCGTCGATCTCGAACATGCGCTGGTACTGGCGCACGAGGGCGTTCTTCGGCTCGGTGAGGATCTGCATGAGCGCGTCCTGGTCGAGCGGCGAGACGGTGGTGACGACGGGCAGCCGGCCGATGAACTCGGGGATGAGGCCGAACTTGTGGAGGTCTTCCGGCAGCACCTCGCTGAACAGCTCCGACTCGTCGCGCTTGCTGTGCAGCGGGGCGCCGAAGCCGATGCCGCGCTTGCCGACGCGCGCCGAGATGATGTCTTCCAGTCCGGCGAACGCGCCGGCCACGATGAACAGCACGTTCGTCGTGTCGATCTGGATGAACTCCTGGTGCGGGTGCTTGCGGCCGCCCTGCGGGGGAACGGATGCCGTGGTGCCTTCGAGGATCTTGAGCAGCGCCTGCTGCACGCCCTCGCCCGACACGTCGCGCGTGATCGACGGGTTCTCGGCCTTGCGGGCGATCTTGTCGACCTCGTCGATGTAGATGATGCCCGTCT
>CAZPJC010000264.1:0-2995 GCA_964586645.1 uncultured Schumannella sp. | reverse complement strand
GTCGTCGTAGTACTCGTTCCACCAGCCGTCGAGGATCGACAGGTTGAGCGCGCCGCCCATCGCGGCCTTCATCCCGGAGGTGCCGCACGCCTCGAGCGGGCGCAGCGGGTTGTTGAGCCAGATGTCGCAGCCGGGATAGAGGGTCTTCGCCATCGCGATGTCGTAGTTGGGCAGGAACACGATGCGCTGCCGGACGTCGGCCTCCTGCGAGAACTCCACCAGCTTCTGGATGAGCCGCTTGCCCTCGTCGTCGGCCGGGTGGGACTTGCCGGCGATGACCAGGTGGAGCGGACGCTCCGGATGGGTCAGCAGCGCGCGCAGCCGGTCGGGGTCGTGGAGCATGAGGGTGAGCCGCTTGTAGGTCGGGACCCGCCGGGCGAAGCCGATTGTCAGCACGTCGGGGTCGAGCAGGTCGCGGAACCACGCGGGGTCGGCGATCCCGGGGTTCTCCTCGGCCCAGGCCGCCGACATCCGGCGCCGCGCGTCCTCGACCAGGTGACCCCGCATCCGCCGCTTGAGCGTCCACAGGTCGGCGTCGGTGACGGCCGCGGACGACCAGTCGGCGACCGTCGTGTCGGAGGTGCCGAGCTTCGCGGCGGCGAGCGCCTTCACCTCCGGGTCGGTCCAGGTCGGCGCGTGCACCCCGTTGGTGACGGAGCTGATCGGCACATCCTCGGCGTCGAACCCCGGCCACAGCGAGTTGAACATGCCGCGGCTCACCTCGCCGTGCAGCTTCGAGACGCCGTTGGCGCGCTGGGCGAGACGCAGGCCCATGACGGCCATGTTGAACGACGGCGGCGGGTCGTCGGGGTGCCCGCCCGCGGCATCCGGTTCGACGCCGAGCGCGAGCACGTCGGCGACGTCGACGCCGGGCAGCAGGTCGGTCGCGAAGTAGCGCTCGATGAGCGACGCCTCGAAGCGGTCGATGCCGGCCGGCACCGGCGTGTGGGTCGTGAACACGGTGCCGGCCCGGACGACGCGGATCGCCTGGTCGAAGGTGAGCCCCTCGCCGATCAGGTCGGCGGCGCGCTCGAGCCCGAGGAACCCGGCGTGCCCCTCGTTGCTGTGGAACACCTCCGGCTCGGGCAGCCCGACGAGGGCGGAGTAGACCTTCACGGCCCGCGTGCCGCCGATCCCGAGCAGCAGCTCCTGCAGCAGGCGGTGCTCGCCGCCGCCGCCGTACAGCCGGTCGGTGACGCCGCGCAGCTCCTCGTCGTTCTCGGGGATGTCGGTGTCGAGCAGCAGGAGCGGCACGCGGCCGACATCCAGCTGCCAGATGCGGGCGGAGAGCGCCCGGCCCTCGGGCAGCGCGAGCACGACGACCGCGGCCGACCCGTCGGGGTCGCGCAGGACGCGCATCGGCAGGCCGTCGGGGTCGACGACCGGGTAGCTCTCCTCCTGCCAGCCCTCCCGCGAGATCGCCTGGCGGAAGTAGCCGGCCCGGTAGAACAGCCCGACGCCGATGATCGGGACGCCGAGATCCGACGCGCTCTTCAGGTGGTCGCCGGCCAGGATGCCGAGGCCCCCCGAGTACTGCGGCAGGGCGGCGGCGATGCCGAACTCGGGCGAGAAGTAGGCGATGCTGCGCGGGGCGTCGACGAGTGTCTGATACCAGCGCGGTTCGGCCAGGTAGCGGCGCAGATCGTCGCGGAGCGCGTTGGCCCGCGCCACGAAGTCGTCGTCGGCCGCGAGTTCCGCCAGCCGGGCGGGCGACACCTCGCCGAGGAGTCCGACCGGGTCGGTCGACGCGAGCCAGGTCTCCTCGTCGACCTCGCGGAACAGGTCGATCGTCGGCTGGTGCCACGACCAGCGGAGGTTGGCGGCGAGTTCGTCGAGCGCCGCGAGGGCGTCCGGAAGCACGGGGCGGACGGTGAACCGTCGGATGGCCTTCACGAGGAGCGAGCCTACGTCGACCCGGTTACCACTTCATTACGACCGGGTTCATGGCGACCGGTTCACGGCCGGCGGGGCCGTGCCGGCCGCGGGGCGGGAGTCCCCCGACTCCGCCCCGCGACCGTCCCCTCGGGATGTCGCCGGCTCACGACCCGCTCGCGGCTCTGGGCGACACCCGTGTGCCTCGGCGAGCATGTCGCCGGACACCGGGCAGTCGAGGCGGCCCCCACCGCGCCCGGTCACCCGGGCACGAAGCAACTCCCCTGCGATCCAGCATAGAGACCGGTCACCTGCCCGTCACCCCCGCGGGGGAAGCGCTCGCCCCGACCGCCTAGCCGCGACCGGCCTCCCTGGCAACCTCCTCGGAACCTCCCGGGCGACGCAGTACGGTCGAGACATGGCCGTCGCCCCCGCCACCGAGGCCCGCACCCCGGGCTCTGCCGCGCCGAACTCCTCCGCCCCGGCCGCCGTCCGGGTGCCGGGGAGGCTCGGCCGCATCCCGATCCGCGACCTGCGCCCGCGACAGCTGGAGAACCTCTGGGCGGCGAACGCCTACGTCGGCGAAGTCGTGCCGTTCGAGGCGACGGTGTTCCGCGAAGGGCACGACCTGCTGTTCGTCGCCGTGCAGCTCACCGACCCGGCCGGGGCGTCGACGACGCTCCCGATGACCGAGATCGCGCCCGGCACCGACCGCTGGCGCGCCGAGACCCGGATCGACGCCGCCGGCCTCTGGCACTGGCGGGTCGGCGCGGCGAACGACGACTGGGCGACCTGGCTGCACACCGCCGACGTCAAGATCGCGGCCGATCAGGATGTCGACCTCGTCTTCGCGTCGGGCGTCGAACTGCTCGCCCGCGGCTCGGGCAAGGTGTTCACCGACGCCGCGAAGGCGCTCGCCGATTCCGGGCTGAGCGCGGCCGCACGGCTCAAGGTCGCCCACGATCCCCGCCTGACCAAGGCGATCGCGGCGTCTCCTCTGCTGTCGCTCGTGACCGAGTCGGCGGAGCAGACCCTGCGCGTCGAACGCGCCCGCGCCGCGGTCGGCTCCTGGTACGAGTTCTTCCCGCGCAGCGAGGGCGCGAAGAAGGCCAAGGACGGCACC
>CAZPJC010000263.1:0-2997 GCA_964586645.1 uncultured Schumannella sp. | reverse complement strand
GAGATCTGCGTCGCGACGAAGGTGACGAGCACCGGGCCGGCCACCCAGATGATCTCCTGCGCGCTCGCGTCGAGCGAGAACAGCGGGGTGAGCTGCCGGCTGTTGACGACCTTCGGGTAGATCGTGCGCACGGCGGGCTGGATCGGCGGGTAGCTGAGGCCGCAGACGAGCGCCACGATCATGAAGCCGACGACCGGAAGCGGGGCGAAGGCGAGAACGCCGAGCGCGACCGCGCAGACCGAGCTGGTCAGGATGAGCACGGGGCGCATCCCCCAGGCCCCCATCCACCGGCTGGTGAGTGGACCGGCGATCGCCTGCCCGACGCTCAGGCTCGCGAGGACGAGGCCCGCGATGCCGTACGAGTGGAAGATCCCCTCGATGTGGATGAGCAGGCCGAGCGAGAGCATCCCGCCGGGGAACCGGGCGAGAAGTTGCGCGCAGAGGAGCCGGGCGACCCCCGGGATCCGCATCAACTCCGCATAACTCTTCACAGCCGACCCACACTACCCCGCCGGAGGTCCGCCGTCGGGGTGTCGGCGGGGACTGAGAGGCTGTGGAATCTGTGCAGAAGTCCGCGGACTTATCCACAATCTGTGGACGACACGCCCACTAGATGTAGTGGTGGTGTCTGTGTCGGTACCCGGATATATAGTGATCAGACCTCCCGGCCAGGGGGAGGGTGCACCGGCCGGGATCCATGCGGAATCCAGGGATTTTTGCGACCCGTCGGGTCGTTTTCAAGGGGACGTGCCCACGAGGCACAGGAGGAGTTGAGTACGTGAGCATCACTGTCGTCAAGCGGGATGGAACCCGGGAGCCGTACGACGCCAACAAGATCAACCTCGCGATCGAGCACGCGAGTCAGGGTCTCGACGAGAACATCACCTGGGTGACGCAGATCGCCTCGGAACTCGAGCTCACGCTCTTCGACGGCATCACGACGCAGCAGCTGGACGAGGCCGTCATCCAGGTCGCCCTGCAGAACGTCAAGGACGACCCGCAGTTCGACACCGTCGCCGCGCGCCTCCTGCTCAAGACGATCTACAAGAGCGTCCTCGGCGACTACGAGACCGCGGAGGAGCTCAAGGCCCTCCACGCCGCGCACTTCAAGACCTCGGTGCTCCGCGGTGTCGAGGAGAAGCTGCTCGACCCGCGCTTCCCCGACCTCTACGACTTCGACCGTCTGGCGGCCGCGCTCGAGCCGAGCCGCGACGAGCTGCTCAAGTACATCGGCGTCGTCACGCTCAACAACCGCTATGGCATCAAGGCGCGCAACAACGAGCCGCTCGAGGTGCCGCAGTTCTTCTGGATGCGCATCGCGATGGGCCTGTCGCTCAACGAGGCCGACCCGACGACGGTCGCGATCGGCTTCTACGACAAGATGTCGAAGCTCGAGTACGTCGCGGCGGGCTCGACCCTCGTCAACGCCGGCACCGCGTTCCCGCAGCTCTCCAACTGCTTCGTCATGGAGATGCAGGACGACATCGAGAACATCGCGAAGTCGGTGCGCGACGTCATGTGGCTCACCAAGGGCACCGGCGGCATCGGCCTCTCGGTCACCAAGCTCCGCGCCCAGGGCAGCCCGATCCGCTCGAACAACACGACGTCGACCGGCCCGATCCCGTTCATGCACACGATCGACTCGGTGCTGCGCGCGGTCAGCCGCGGCGGCAAGAAGTTCGGCGCCCTGTGCTTCTACATGGAGAACTGGCACATGGACTTCCCGGAGTTCCTCGAACTCCGCAACAACTCCGGTGACCCGTACCGTCGCACCCGCACCGCCAACACCGCGGTGTGGATCTCCGACGAGTTCATGAAGCGCGTCCAGAACGACGACGACTGGTACCTCTTCGACCCGCTCGAGGTCAGCGACCTCAACGAGCTGTACGGCAAGGCGTTCAGCGAGCGCTACGCGTTCTACGTCGCGGAGGCCGAGGCCGGCCGCATCAACATGTTCAAGAAGATCGGCGCGCGCGAGCAGTTCAAGGCGATCCTGATCTCCCTCCAGACCACGAGCCACCCGTGGCTCACCTGGAAGGACACGATCAACAACCGCGCCCTCAACAACAACACCGGCACGATCCACCTGTCGAACCTCTGCACCGAGATCTGCCTCCCGCAGGACGAGGAGAACATCTCCGTCTGCAACCTGGCCTCGATCAACCTGTCGACGCACCTGAAGCTCGACACGAACGGCGGCCTGGGCTTCGACTGGGACCTCATCGACGCGAGCGCCCGCAGCGCCGTGCGCCAGCTCGACAACCTGATCGACATCACGGAGTCGTCGGTCAAGGAGGCCGACCACGCCAACCAGCAGAACCGCGCGATCGGCCTGGGCGTCATGGGCTTCACGGATGTCGTCGAGAAGCTCGGCTTCTCGTACGAGTCCGAGGAGGCCTACGACCTCATGGACGAGATCATGGAGCACGTCTCCTACGCGGCGATCGACGAGTCGGCCGACCTCGCCCGTGAGCGCGGCAGCTACAACAACTTCGAGGGCTCCCGCTGGTCGCAGGGCATCGTGCCGTTCGACTCGATCGCGCTGACCGAGAAGGATCGCGGCGTCGAGATCAAGGTCAACCGGAAGACGCGCCTCGACTGGGACGCGCTGCGCGCGAAGGTCAAGGGCGGCATGCGCAACGCGACCCTGATGGCGATCGCGCCGACGGCATCCATCGGTCTCGTCGCCGGCACGACGCCGGGCCTCGACCCGCAGTTCTCGCAGATCTTCAGCCGCTCGACGAGCAACGGCAAGTTCCTCGAGGTCAACCGCAACCTCGTCGAGGCGCTGCAGGCCCGCGGCCTGTGGGCGTCGACGCGCGAGCAGATCCTGCGGTCGCAGGGCGACATCCAGAGCATCGAGTCGATCCCGGACGACCTGAAGGCGGTCTACAAGACGTCGTTCCAGCTCTCGCCGTACTCGTTCCTCGAGGTCGCGGCGCGGGCGCAGAAGTGGATCGACCAGTCGATCAGCCGCAACATGTACCTCGAGACGCG
>CAZPJC010000262.1:0-3039 GCA_964586645.1 uncultured Schumannella sp. | reverse complement strand
CGCGCGACCCGGTCTCGCCCATGATGTCGATGCACTCGAAGTGGTGGTCGATCGCCTTCTGGCGGATCCGCGGGTCGCTGTGCGTGACGCTCCCGAGCTTGTAGTCCTCGTCCTGGAACGTGTTCGAGTTGATCGTGCCGAGCCGCACGCCCTCGTCTTCGGCGTGCTTGGCGAGGTCGGCGTAGGAGTCCACCTTGTCCCACGGGATGTGGAGGGCGACGGACGGCGAGAGGGCCGTGTACTTGTTGACCTGGGCCGCATCCGACACCTTCTCGAACGGGTTGCGGGGCACCCCGGGGGTCGTGAAGACGCGGAAGCGGGTGCCGGAGTTGCCGAACGCCCACGAGGGCAGTTCGATCGCCTGCTCGACGAGGCGGTCGGCGATGGCGGTGAAGTCGGTCATGGGACGTCCTTGTCGTGGCAATTCTGAATCGTTTCAACAGAGAGGATAGCAGGATGATCCCCGAGCGCGCGACGGCCAGCATCCGCGACGTCGCCCAGCGGGCGGGCGTCTCGGTCGGCACGGTCTCGAACGTGCTCAACGCGTCGTCCCGGGTGTCGCCGGCGACCGTCGAACTCGTGCGCGCGGCGATCGCCGACCTCGGGTACGTGCGCAACGAGGCCGCG
Source organism: uncultured Schumannella sp. (assembly GCA_964586645.1). GTDB lineage: Bacteria > Actinomycetota > Actinomycetes > Actinomycetales > Microbacteriaceae > Pseudolysinimonas_A. The sequence goes on along the minus strand of CAZPJC010000262.1, from coordinate 2,412 downwards.
CGCCAGTTGCGCGCCGGTCGGTCCTCGAGCGTCGGACTCGTCGTGCTCGACGTGCGCAACCCGTTCTTCACCGACGTCGCGCGGGGCGCCGAGGATGAGGCCTCGACGCACGGGCTGTCGATCATCCTCGGCAACTCCGACGAGGACGCCGGTCGCGAGTCCGGCTACCTCGACCTGTTCGAGGAGCAGCGGGTGCACGGCATCCTCATCTCCCCCTACGGCGACATCGAGCCGCGCCTCGCCGAGCTGCGCCGCCGGGGTACGCCCGTCGTGCTGGTCGACCGCGAGAGCCGGGATGCCGACGTCAGCTCGGTCTCGGTCGACGACACCGCGGGCGGACGGCTCGCGGTCGCGCACCTGCTCGCCACGGGCCGGAGGCGGGTCGCCTTCGTCGGCGGCCCGCTCTCGGTGCGGCAGATCTCCGATCGCCTCGCGGGGGCGCGGGCCGCGATCGCCGAGGTCGACGGCGCGTCGCTCGAGGTCATCGCCACCGACGGGCTCACTGTGCTGGAGGGGCGCCGCGTCGGCGAGGAGCTGGTCGCCCGCGGCACGCGGCCGGATGCGGTGTTCGCGGCCAACGATCTCGTCGCCGTCGGGCTGCTGCAGGCGCTCGTGATGTCGGGGGCGCTCCGGGTGCCGCAGGACGTCGCGCTCATCGGCTTCGACGACATCGACTTCGCGAGTGCGACGGTCGTGCCGCTGTCCTCCGTGCGGCAGCCGCGGCACGAGATCGGCGCGACCGCGCTGAGGATCCTGCGCGAGGAGGCGGCGGAGCCCGACCTCCCGCCGCGTCGGATCGTCTTCCAGCCGGAACTCGTCGTGCGGGCGTCGACGGCGCGCTAGCGCGTGCGGCGGCTCCCCGGCAAGACCCGGGACACGATCGCCTTCGGCTGCCAGGATCGGCCCATGACGAACCCTCAGTACGAAGCCGAGCCGTACACCGAGCCCTCCCGCCCCGCCCGGCCGGGCCGGAACCTCGCCTCGGCGATCGCGGTGTTCCTCGGCGGCTATCTGCTGCTCGCCGGATTCTCCGGCTTCCTCGGCCAGACGTCGATGTCGTTGTTCGCGAACCTCTCCGGACGCGGCGGGCCCGAGTACCCGGCGTCGATCATGGTGCTGGCCGTGCTGCAGTTCCTGTTCGCGCTGATCGTCGTCGTCGTGGGTCTGTTCCTCGGCGATGGGCCGGTCACCGGGAAGCTCGTCGGCGCGATCGTCGTCGTGGTCGGCAGCATCCTCACCTTCGTCTTCCTCGGTCTGTGGACCAACGGGATCGTCAACTTCCCGGGCGGGCAGGCCGGCATCCCGTTCCGGGCGGTCTTCGCCAACACCTGGTTCGCGATCGTGCTCTTCGGCGGCATCGCCTGGCTGCTGGCGCGCGGCGCCCGCCTCGGCTGGCTGACGCTGCTCGCGACCCTGATCCTCATCCCGATCCCGACGGCGTTCGTGTTCGCCGGCGTCGAGAGCGGGATCGTGCAGATCGTGATGTACCTGCTCTGCGGCATCGTCGGCGTGGGCATCATCCTCGCCGGCCGCCCGCTCCGCGGCTGAACGGCGTCGCACGGCGAGCGAAACACCACCGCAACATCCCCGCCCTAGGCTCACAGCATGGGTGACCTGTTCGACGGCTACGGCGCCACCGCCACCCGGCGGCGTGGTGCTCCGCCGTGGGACGAGATGTTCTCCGACATCGCCGCCGCCGGGCCGGACACCGCCCGCGACGCGTACCGCGACATCCACACCGCGCTCGCGCGGATGACGCAGGAGGAGCTGCGCGGACGCACGGAGGCTCTCGCCTCGTCGTACCTCGCGCAGGGCGTGACCTTCGACTTCGCGGGCGAGGAGCGGCCGTTCCCGCTCGACGCGGTGCCGCGGGTGATCCCCCAGGCCGAGTGGCTGAACGTCGAAGCCGGCGTGAAGCAGCGCGTGCTCGCGCTCGAGCGCTTCCTCGCGGATGTCTACGGCGAGCAGCGCGCGGTGAAGGACGGCGTCATCCCGGCCCGGCTGATCTCGTCGAGCGAGCACTTCCACCGCGAGGCGGCGGGCATCGTCAGCGCGAACAACGTGCGCATCCAGGTGTCGGGCATCGACCTCATCCGCGACGAGAAGGGCGCCTGGCGGGTGCTCGAGGACAACGTGCGGGTGCCGTCGGGCGTCTCCTACGTCATCTCGAACCGGCGGGTGATGGCGCAGACCCTCCCCGAGCTGTTCATGTCGATGCGCGTGCGGCCGGTCGGCGACTACCCGTTCCGGCTGCTCGGCGCGCTGCGGGCCGCGGCGCCAGAAGGCGTCGAAGACCCGACGGTCGTCGTGCTCACTCCCGGCGTCTACAACTCCGCCTACTTCGAGCACACCCTGCTCGCCCGCCTGATGGGCGTCGAACTGGTCGAGGGGCGCGACCTGTTCTGCTCCGGC
>CAZPJC010000261.1:1837-3055 GCA_964586645.1 uncultured Schumannella sp. | reverse complement strand
CCCGGTCGCTGCGCCGCCACGACGGTCCCGAGGAGGACTTCGTCGAGCGACTCACCGGCGCCCGGTTCCTGACGCCGGAACGCCGCGGCAAGTTCCTCTGGATCCCCGTTGACGGGGCCGGCGAGGCGCTCGTCGTGCATCTCGGGATGTCGGGGCAGGTGCTGCTGCGCGATCCGGCCGCCGAGCGCGACCGCCTCACCCGCATCGTGCTGGATGTCGACAGCCCGGGTCACGGCCCCGTGCGGGTCGACTTCGTCGACCAGCGCATCTTCGGCTCGATGGCCCTCGACGCCCTCGTGCCCGCGCGCGACCACCCGGAGCAGCTGATCCCCGGGCAGGTGGGTCACATCGCCCGCGACCCGGTCGACCCGCTGTTCGACGACGAGCTGTTCCTGCGCCGCCTGGCCGCGAAGGACACCGGCATCAAGCGCGCCCTGCTCGATCAGACGCTCGTGAGCGGGATCGGCAACATCTACGCCGACGAGGCGCTCTGGGCGGCCCGCATCCACTACGACCAGCCGACGAGGAGCCTCAGCCGTCCGCGGGCGAAGACGCTGCTCGCCGAGGTGCGGCTCGTGCTCGGCCGGGCGCTCGTCGAGGGCGGCACATCGTTCAGCAGCACCTACGTGAACGTCAACGGCGCGTCGGGCTACTTCTCGCACTCGCTCAACGCTTACGGGCAGCACGGCAAGCCCTGCCCGCGCTGCGGGCGGCCGATCGTGCGCGAGGACTTCATGAACCGCGGCTCGCACTTCTGCCCCTGGTGCCAGCGGATCCGCCTCCGATGACGAGGCGCGGGCTCACCGAGGACGTCTTCCGGCTCGTGCTGGACGGCCGACCCGAGGAGGCCCTCGCCCGCGCCTCGACCGGCGCCGCGGACCCCTGGTCCGTCGTGCTCGCGGCGTTCGCGGCGTTCATGCGCACCGACTACGCGGGAGCCGCCCGGCTCGCCGACGAGGCTCTCGCGCAGGCGACCGACGATCCGACGCGCGTCGGCGCCCTCGGCGTGCGCGGACTCGCGGCGGCGGGCTGGTGGCCCGATCCCGCGAACTCCTGGACGGATGCCGCCCCGCACTCCACCGCGTCCGGCGACCCGCTGGCCGAGGCCGTCGATCTCGCCGGGGCGCTCGAGCCGTCGCCGGAGTCGGACACCGCGCTCTACCTCGCGGCCGAGGGGGCGCTGGCCTGCGGCCGGCTCGACCTCGCGGTCCGGCTCGT
>CAZPJC010000261.1:0-1737 GCA_964586645.1 uncultured Schumannella sp. | reverse complement strand
CTCGCCGACCGGGTCGAGTCGAGCGAGCTGCCCGCCGTCGGCTACCTGTCGAGTGGATGCCGGCTCCTCGTCGCGTTCGGCCTGACCGCGATCGGCGATGTCCGGCGGTCCGCCCGCCTCGTGCTCGATGCCGGCGGCGACGAACGGCTGACCGCGCTGACGATCGTCGACCGGGCGCTCGGACTCGAGCTTCTCGTCGCGCTCGCCGCCGCCGAGGACGACCTCGACGCCGCCGAGGCCTGGGCCGAGCAGGCCGCGGAGCTGCGGGGACATCCGATCGCGGGGTCGACGATCGCGCGGCTCGACAGCCGCGTCGCGCTGCTCGCCCGACGGCCACGGGACGCCGTCGAACTCGCCGACCTCGCGGTGACCCTGGCGACCGCCGAGGGGCGCGCCGTCGAGGCGGCGGAAGGGGAGATCGTCGGGTCGCGCGCCCGGCTCGCGGCGTCCGAGGCGGGCATCGCGACGGCCCGGCTCGAAGCGGCGGTCGCGGCGGCGGAACGCACCGGATTCCACGCGGTGCGCGCGTCGGCGGCGCGGGAGTTGCGGCGCAGCGGCCGGCGGCTGCGACCCGTGGCCGGGGTCGGCTGGGAGGGACTGTCGGCGCGCGAGCGCGACGTCGCTCTGCTCGTCGCGCACGGCGACTCGAACTCCGGGATCGCCCGTGCGCTGCACCTGTCCGACCACACGGTGCGGGCGCATGTCTCGCGCGTGCTCGCCGCGTTCGGGGCGGCGTCCCGGCTGGTCGTCGTCGAGGTGCTCGCCGACCGGATCCCCGCCGAGGGGACCGACGTCTCGCTCACGCCGCGGCAGCGCGCCGTCGCCGATGCCGTGGCCCGTGGACTCGGCAACGCCGCGATCGCCGACGAGCTGCGGATCAGCGTGAAGACCGTCGAGAAGCATCTCGCCGACATCCGCTCGCGCTGGCGGGTGTCGACCCGGGGTGAGGTGGCCCGGCTCGCCCGCAGCTCCGGGCGATCCGAATAAGCCGGAACCCCACTGTCGTCCCGCGATGCCGGGCGGGAGCATGACGAAGGTGAAGATCCGTACGCGCCTCGCGCTGCTCGCCGTCCCCGCCCTCGCTCTCGCGCTCGCCGGCTGCGCTCCCGGCGGTGAGGGCGGCAGCGGCGGATCGTCGGACGGCGGCAGCGCCGGCTCGGGCCCGAACTGCGACGGGGTCACGACGGAGGGCTACGAGCTGTTCGTCGACCCGCGGCTCGAGATCGACCCGGTGCAGGACGTCTACTCGCTCGACGCGGGTGACAGCATCGCGTTCACCGACACCCCCGAGGAGGGCGTGTACACGACCTACTCGTACACGCTGTCGTACATCGACGACGGCACGGTGTTCCCGAGCAACGGCGGCATCTTCGTCGGCGCCGAGGACACGAACGAGTGGACCCTCGAGGGTCCGATCACCCCGACCGGCATCGTCGGCGGCCCGTACGCGTCGTTCGTCGACATCGAGGCGACGACCGACACGGGCACGACGGTCCTCGCGCGGCTCTGCGCCATCCTTCCCGCGAGTTAGGGCGGCTCTACCCTGAGGGGATGAGATCGCGCGCCGGCATCCTCGCGGCCGCGCTGCTGGTCCTCACCGGGTGCGTCCCCGGGACTCCCGAGGTCGTGGCGCAGGACTGGACGCGGGTCGATCTGCCCGCGGGGTTCGAGGGCTCGCAGCTGCTCGTGGCCGACGGGCGTCTCGTCGTCGGCGGGCTCCAGGACGACGCCCCCGCG
>CAZPJC010000260.1:0-3069 GCA_964586645.1 uncultured Schumannella sp. | reverse complement strand
TCGAGAACACGAGCGGCGTGTGCTCCTCCGCGTCGACGAACAGCCGCCGGGGCGTCGGGTCGCCGCCGCCGTAGCCGTCGACCCGAGGGCGTCCGGCGTAGTTCTTCGCGTCGATGACGAGCACCCCGGCCGGCGTCACCGCGAGGTGGTCGATGTTGGCGTCCGATCCCGGGATGCGGCGGTCGTGCACCGAGCGCACCCCGGCCTCGGCCAGCAGCCGGCCGACGATGCCCTCGCCGACCGCCCCCGCGCGCCAACGGGCGGCCTCGGACGCGCCGCGATGCAGGCTCTCGCGATGCGCGGACGCGCCGGCGAAACCCCGATCGGTGAGCATGCCCGAACGTTAGCCGCGGCCGCCGACGGCGCGGCCGAACCACGTCTCGACGCCCGGTGAGAACAGCACCGAGTCCGGCGGCCGATCCGTCACGCCCGGGAGCCCGGCCGCCGCGACCAGTTCGTCGTCGAGTTCGAGCAGCTCGGCCGCGTGCACCGGCCACGGGTCGTGCACGTTGGGATGGAACCGGGTGCCCCCGCGCGAGGTGAACATCCCCCAGCGCGCCGTGAGGAAATCGGCGAGCGGGTCGGGCTCGATCCGCTCCCCCGGCCGCGCGACCACGAGGCTGGCCGGGCCGCCGACGTGCCGGCGGGAGGAGTAGCGGATGACGTCGCCGTCGTGCACGAGCAACGTGCGCGCCCACTCGTACGGCAGCCCGAACACCGCCCGCGCGGCGAGCACCGCCGCGAGCCGCGACGCCTCGAGCGACAGGAACACGACGCCCCGCCGACCCGACGCGTCGACGCCGTAGAGCCGCACGTTGACCTCGACGAACGACCCGACGTACGGCACCGGCGGGCTGCCGAACAGGGTCGCCCGATCGAGCAGGAACGGGATGAGACCGACCCACGTGCCGCCGTCGTGCACGTCGGGCACGACCCCGGCGGGGAGCAGCGGCGCGACGACATCCGGATCCACCCGCCAGTGCAGGAAGGTGAGGTCGCTCCAGCGCTGGCTCGCGACCGGGCGGCCGGCGAGCGGCGGGGCGGTGCGGCTGATCGGTTCCGGGCTGATCGGTTCCGGGCTGATCGGCTCGGAGGACGTCATCCGGCATTCTCCCCGACAGCGGTGCGTCGGGCCTGACGGCGCCGGAGCAGCACCCAGACCGGCGCCGAGACGAGCGCCGCGCCGAGCGCGACGCCCAGGAACGCCATGAGCGGCGGCACGATCACCCCGACCTGGGCGCTGAACAGGATGCCGATCGTGTCGCCCGAGATCGGCGGCGCGAGGAACCCGACCGCCGTGGCCCCGAGCAGGGTCAGGCCCCAGCGCGGCGCCGTGCCTCCGGTCGCGAGCGGCCGGGCCGAATGGACGAGGGCACCGACGATCCCCGCCAGCGCCCCGACGACCGCCGACCAGGGGAACGAGACGATCACCGCCCCGGATGCCGTGGCCGCGATCCCGGCGAGGAATCCGAATCCGAGGGACCGGGTCGTCGCCCGCCCCGTCGCCTTGAGCTTGTCGACGAGGAGCCAGCCGAGCGCGGCGGCCGCGGGTCCGACGGCCCCGGCGAGCAGGATGCGCGGGATGTAGGCGTCGAGGTCGGCCTCGAGGCTCGTGAGCCACAGGGCGAAGGCGAACCAGAACCCGAGGACCCCCGCGATCGCCTCGCTCCCGCGGACCTGCGGGGGCGCGATCGCGCCGGGAGGGGTCCAGGCCAGCAGCACGTACGCCGACGCCGAGACGAAGAGCGGCAGCGCGCCGCCGAAGTCCTCGAATCCGCACCCCGTGAACCGGCAGGGTTCCGTGATCACGAGCGGCAGCAGCGCCGCGCCCGGGAAGACGACGAGGCCCCAGACGAGCATGAGCGCCCAGCGGGCGAGGCGATCCGCGCCCGAGCCGATCGCCGCCGCCTCGAGCAGCACGAGCACCGGAAGCGCGAACGCCGAGATGCCGATCAGGTAGTCCAGTCGCGCGGCCCCGGAGAGGAGCCCCGCGCCGCTGGTCACGAGGGTCGTCAGCACGGCGGCGACGATCGCCGGCCAGATCATGCGCCCGCCGATGACCGGACGGACGAGCTGGAAGATCGCGAGGGTGGCCAGCGCCCCGGCTGCGAACGAGATCGCGACGAAGAGCTGGGTCATGGCGCAAAGACTGTCATCGTCACACAGATTAGGGGCGCCGCTCCCGGAGGAACGGCGCCCCGCGCGGACATGTCCGCGGACCTACGTGGTCCTACTTGGCGTCGAGGACGTAGCCCTCTTCGCCGTGCACGACCAGGTCGACACCCGCGATCTCGTCCTCGTTCTTCACGCGGAAGCCGATCGTCTTCTCGATGATGAAACCGATGACGAAGGCGAGCACGAACGAGTAGATGAGGACCGCGAAGGCACCGATGGCCTGAGCGCCGAGCTGCGCGAACGAGCCGCTCTCGAGGAGGCCGGTGCCCGTGGCGAAGAAGCCCAGGAACAGCGTTCCGATGAGACCGCCGACGAGGTGGATGCCCACGACGTCGAGCGAGTCGTCGAAGCCGAGCTTGAACTTCAGCTCGACCGCGAGGGCACAGAGCGCACCGGCGAGGATGCCGAGCACGATCGCCCAGCCCGGGGTCAGGCTCGCGCACGCCGGGGTGATCGCGACGAGACCGGCGACGGCGCCCGAGGCGGCGCCGACCGAGGTCGACTTGCCGTCCTTGATCTTCTCGACGACGATCCAAGCCAGCAGCGCGGCGGCCGGGGCGACGATCGTGTTGATGAAGGCGAGCGACGCGTAGCCGTCGGCGGCGAGCTCCGAGCCGGCGTTGAAGCCGAACCAGCCGAACCACAGCAGACCGGCGCCGATCATGACCAGCGGGAGGTTGTGCGGGCGCATCGCCTCGCGGCCGAAGCCGCGCCGCTTGCCCAGGACCAGCGCGAGGGCCAGGCCCGCCGCACCGGCGTTGATGTGGACCGCCGTGCCGCCGGCGAAGTCGAGCGCCTTCAGGTCGTTGGCGATCCAGCCGCCGACCACGTCGTCGACGTCGAAGGCGAAGACCCAGTGCGCGACCGGGAAGTAGACGACCGTCGCCCAGACGG
>CAZPJC010000259.1:0-3086 GCA_964586645.1 uncultured Schumannella sp. | reverse complement strand
CCGCTTCGCGGGCTACTCGACCACCGAGTTCAACGCGGCGGCGAGTTCCTCGGGGCGCTTCGTCGACACGAGCCAGTACGGAGTCGGGTCGACGGCGTCGGTGATCTCGATGCGCACGACTCCCGAGATCCAGCCGCGCAGCACGAGGTAGGCCCGTGCATCCAGCCGCACGCCCCGCTCGGCGAACGCGTCGGCGCCCAGATGCGCGGTGACCGCGCCCACGAACGAGCGCTCGATGCGCGCCCGGCCGACGCGCAGCATCCCGTCGGTCACCTCGATGGCCGGGCTCGTCGCGAGCAGCACGACGACGATCGCGCCGTACAGCACGATCGCGCTGACGACGCCCGCGATCGGCGAGATCGGGAGGAAGACGAGCAGGCTGGCCGGGATGACGAGCGCCGTCGCCAGGAACACCCACCAGGAGGGCCAGAGCCTTTCGCGATACCGCATGGGTCCATTCGAGCATGGACTAGCCTCGTCAGGTGACCGAGTCGATCGAGGTGCTGTACGCCGGCACGCTCCCGGTCTACGCGCATCCGGGTGACGCCGGCGCCGATCTCGTCGCCGCCGAGGACGTCGTCCTCGAGCCGGGGGAGCGGGCGACCGTCCCGACCGGGCTGAGGATCGCGCTGCCGAACGGCTATGTCGGGTTCGTCGTGCCGCGCAGCGGCCTCGCCGCGAAGCACGGCATCACGATCGTCAATTCGCCCGGAACGGTGGATGCCGGCTACCGAGGCGAGATCCGGATCACGCTGCTGAACACCGATGCCCGCGAGTCGTACGCGATCAGCGCCGGCGACCGGATCGCGCAGCTCATCGTGATGGCCCTCCCGAGCGTGCGCTTCGTGGAGGTCGAACGCCTCCCCGGCAGCGAGCGCGGCGAGGGCGGTTTCGGTTCGACCGGCTACGGCGCGGCATCCCCGGCCGGCACCCCGATCTGACCCGGCATCCCGATCCGACGGAGACCAGTGAGCGACATCGAACATCCCAAGTCAGCCCCGGCCGATCGCGCGACGGCCGGGCCATTCGACGACGCCGAGGCCAACCCGGTGCGTCCCTACGTCGACCTCGGCGGCATCAAGCTGCTGCCGCGCCCCGACCTGGCCGTGCGGCTCGAGGTCGAGGAGGGCAACAAGCGCGTCGTCGCGGTCGCCCTCGACTACGCGGGATCGACCCTCCAGCTCCAGCCGTTCGCGGCGCCGCGCTCGAGCGGACTGTGGCACGAGATCCGTCAGCAGATCGTGCAGCAGATCGAGAAGCAGGGCGGGCGGACCGTCGAGGCGACCGGCCCGCTGGGTCCCGAGCTGCGGGCCGAGATCCCCGTCCCCGGCGGCCAGGGCTCGCGGCTCGCGCGGTTCGTCGGCGTCGACGGCCCCCGCTGGTTCCTGCGCGGCGTGATCAGCGGCGAGGGGGCCGGCAACGCCGAGGCCGCGGCGAAGGTCGAGGAGCTGTTCCGCAGCATCGTCGTGGTGCGCGGCACCACCCCGATGCCCCCGCGCGACCTCATCCCGCTGCACGTGCCCGCGTCGGTCGCCGGACCCGGCAGCACCACGCCGACCGGCCCCGCGACGGCGGTCTGATGAGCGAGCAGCAGGAGCCGAGTTTCCGCGACGCCCTCTCGGCGGCGGCACGCAGGTCGAGCCTCGGCAAGGTGCCGCCGGGGGAGACCCCGACCGCCGGGGCGCTGCTGTCCGCGATGGGCGGCGTGCGCGGGCTGGTCGAGTCGATCCTCCCGGGGCTGGGCTTCCTCGTGGTCTTCACCATCACGAAGGATCTACTGCCGTCGGTGCTGGCGCCGCTCGCCGTCTCGCTCGTCTTCATCGTGCTGCGACTCGTGATGCGGCAGCCCGTGACGACGGCGATCGCGGGGGCTCTCGGGGTCGGGATCTCGGCGGCTCTCGCGTTGATCACGAACGACGCCAACAACAACTTCGTCCCCGGCTTCTTCATCAACGGCGGGGTGGCGCTCGTCATGATCGTCAGCCTGCTGGCCCGCCGCCCGTTCGTCGGCCTGATCGTCAGCCTGCTGCTGAACGACGACGACTGGCGGAAGAACCCGGCGAAGGTGCGGGTTGCGACGGTCGCGACGATCCTCTGGACGGCACTGTCGTTGCTGCGGCTCGCGGTGCAGCTCCCGCTCTACCTCGCACAGGCCACCGAGGCCCTGGCGGCGACGAAGCTCGTGATGGGCGTGCCGCTCTACGCGGCTCTGCTCTGGGTCACCTGGCTGCTCGTGCGCACGGCGTGGCGTGCCCGGGAAGCGCCCGCCGACGGCGTCTGAGAGTGCTAGATTTATCTTGACATCAAGATAAATGAGCACCCGGCGGGCTTAGGCTTGCCTTGCTGGTAGCAGCCCCGCCGCGCGGCGAGGATGGGTAGCGAGTTCCAGAGGAGACAACTGTGTCGACGGTCAACAGCTTCAGTTCGAAGGACACCCTCACGGTCGGCGGCACCGACTACGAGGTCTTCCGCATCGACACGGTCCCGGGCCACGAGAAGCTCCCGTTCAGCCTCAAGGTGCTGCTCGAGAACCTGCTCCGCACCGAAGACGGCGCCAACGTCACGAAGGCGCAGATCGAGGCCCTCGGCGCCTGGGTGCCCGAGGCCGAGCCCGACACCGAGATCCAGTTCACCCCGGCCCGCGTGGTCATGCAGGACTTCACCGGGGTGCCCTGCATCGTCGACCTCGCCACCATGCGCGAGGCGGTCACCGCGCTCGGCGGCGACCCCGACAAGATCAACCCGCTCTCGCCCGCCGAGATGGTCATCGACCACTCGGTCATCGCCGACCTCTTCGGCTCCGAGAACGCGCTCGAGCGGAACGTCGAGATCGAGTACGAGCGCAACGGCGAGCGTTACCAGTTCCTCCGTTGGGGCCAGACGGCGTTCCACGACTTTAAGGTCGTCCCTCCCGGAACCGGAATCGTCCACCAGGTCAACATCGAGCACCTCGCCAAGGTCATCTACGACCGTACGGTCGATGGAGTGCTGCGCGCGTACCCCGACACCTGTGTCGGCACGGATTTGCACACCACCATGGTGAACGGCCTCGGCGTGCTCGGCTGGGGTGTCGGCGGAATCGAAGC
>CAZPJC010000258.1:1990-3087 GCA_964586645.1 uncultured Schumannella sp. | reverse complement strand
CCGCCGTGAAAGGGCGGTGTCCTAGGCCACTAAACGATGGGGCCGTGAAGTGCGAGACCGCACAGCAACCGAGGGTCAAGCATACGGTCGGCGCGTCGGAAACACCAATCGCGGCCAGAGGCGCCGGGATGTCGGACACCCCGCGGATGAACCGGGGCCTTCCGTCCCCCTGAACTAGGTTCAAGTCGCCGTTGAGAGTTGTTGTTAGTGTTGCCGGAGTTGTTCCTGTGACGGCGAGTGCTTCGGCCGACTCGGGAGATGCGGGGAAACATGGGACGGATGTCCGGCCGGGGGGCCCAGGGCGCGACGACTCGATCGAGCGTCGCGCGTCGCATCCGTGTGCTCGCCGGAGCTCTCGCTCTCGCGCTGCTGCCCGCTCTCGGAGGGTTCGTGCCCTCGAACGCCGCCGTCGTCGCCGACTACCCCAGCTGGGAGGACGTCGTCGCCGCGAAGCGCAACGAGGCGCAGGCGAAGGCGCTGAGCGCGACCCTGCAGGGCCAGTTGCAGGGCCTCCAGGACGAGGCGCAGCGCACGCAGGACGAGGCCGACGCGAAGGGCGCGCTGTACGCGCAGGCTCAGGACGCCTACGACCAGCAGAACATCGAGACGCAGGCCCTCGTGCAGCAGACCGAGACGGCGCAGGCCGAGGCGGATGCGGCCTACGCCGTCGCCGCCCAGGTGATCGCCGAGATGAGCAAGTCGGGCAGCGGCACCGACCTCGCCCCGCAGCTGTTCACGACCCCGGGTTCACCCGACGTGCTGCTCGACCGGCTCGAGATCAGCCGCGTCATCGGCGACCGCTACGCCGACCTCTACGGGAAGGCGATCGAGCTGCGCAACCGCGCGAACGCCCTCGCCGATCAGGCCGAGGTCGCGCAGGCGATCCTCGAGGACCTCCGGGTCACGGCCGAGGCGGCGTTCCAGGTCGCGCGGGATGCCGCCGAGGCCGCCGCGGCGAAGCTCGCGCAGACCGAGAAGGACATCGCCGAGGTGCGCGCGCGCATCGACTACCTCTCGGGCGTCAGCGCCGAGACCAGCGCCCAGTACAGCGCGGGCATCAAGGCGCAGTGGGGCGAGAACGCCGGCGGCCAGATCAG
>CAZPJC010000258.1:0-1890 GCA_964586645.1 uncultured Schumannella sp. | reverse complement strand
GCGCAGGAGCGCGCCGACGAGTCCGAGCAGCGGGTCGCGGTCATCGTCGCCCAGTTCGCCCGGAACGGGGGAGGCGACGTCACCCTCGGCCTGCTCCTCGGCTCCGCGGACGACACCGACTCCCTGCTCGCCCGCCTGGGCACGGCGGACCGGCTGTCGTCGTCCTCGGCGGCCCTGCTGGAACGCGCGATCTACGACAAGAAGACCGCGCAGGCGCTCGCCAAGGACGCCAAGGCCGCCGAGACCGAGCGGAAGAAGCTCGCCGCCGCCGCGCAGGAGAAGTTCGACGCCGCGCAGGCCGCCGCCGACGCCGCGCAGGCGAAGGCCGACGACCAGCGGGCCGACATCGACCGGATGTACGCGCAGCTCGCGACGCTCAAGGGCACGACCGACGCGGTCGAGCGCGAGTACCAGGAGGGTCTCGCGGCGAATCCGCCGGCACCCCCCGTCGTGACCCCGCCGTCGACGCCGCCGGCCGGCGTCGATCCGACGCCTCCCGCCCCGGTGTCGGGCGCCGTGGAGAACGCGATCGCCTACGCCACCGCGCAACTCGGGGAGCCCTACGCCCTGGGCGGGATGGGTCCGGGCTCGTGGGACTGCTCGGGGCTCACCAAGGCGAGTTACGCCTCCGTCGGCGTCTACATCGGCACGCACTCCTCGACCGACCAGTACAACCACATGGCGGCGCAGGGCCGGCTCGTGCCGGTCGGGCAGATGCAGCGCGGCGACCTCATCTTCTACTCCGACGGAGGATCGGCCTCGAACCCGCGCAAATACCACGTCGCGATCTACCTCGGCGGCGGCAAGATGATCGAGGCCCCGAACCCCTCAGCGCCCGTGCGGATCGTCAATGTGCGAACCGGCGACCGGGTTCCCTACGTGGGCAGGCCCACGGGCTGACACAATCGGGGGATGCGCCGCAGGATGCTCCCTCTCGCCCGGCTCGCCGTCAGCACGGCCGTCGCCGTCACCGTCGTCGGCCTCGCCGGCTGCGGACTCGTCGGCGACCCGGCGCCCACCCCCACGTCGAGCGACTCGTCGTCACCGTCGCCGAGCACCCCGGTCACGTCCGATCCCACGGTTCCGCCGACGACCGTCGACTCGCTTCCCGGCAGCGCGTTCCTGCGCGTGACCGCGACCGCGGAGGTCGGCGACGAGGAGGTGCGCCTCGAGCTCACCTTCGCTCGGGCCCAGGTGGCCGTCGCCGCGGCCGACGACTTCGCGGCCGTGCAGGAGGAATGCGCGAACGCGATCACCTCGCAGCTCGAGGTCAATCCCGGTCTCGAACCGACCGGCGTCATCAGGTCGGACCTCTCGATGGTCGGCGACTGGCCCGAGGGGATGAGCGTCGCGGTCGCCGCCGGCGGCACCGTCGCCTCGTTCGGCGACGGCCGCAACGTGGCGCCGACCGAGGACGGCGTCGGGATGTTCGGCTGCACCGTTCCCGTCGTGACCGGCCCGGGTGCCGCGAGCTTCGTCAGCCTGCTGCTCGGCGACCCGGCGACGAGCGACCGCACCGACCTCGAGCAGCAGATCGCGCAGGGCTCCTTCGGGTTCGAGATCGACTCCGGCTCGGCGGTCGAGGTGCGCTGGCGCGACTGCGTCATCCAGCTGTCGTCGGCGGCGCAGCGGATCGCGACGGCCTCCGGCTGGGTGCAGCAGACGCAGGGCGACTTCGGCTGCCTGATCGGCGACGACGGCTCGGTCTGATCGCTTTCGCGGGTTGAGTGCCGGGCGGAGCCCGGTGTATCGAAACCCTCAGTGGTTGGGAACGTAGGCCGCGTACGAGGCCTCGATGATCGACAGCGCTTCGGCCTTGTCGCCCCAGCCGTCGGTCTTGACCCACTTGCCGGGCTCGAGGTCCTTGTAGTGCTCGAAGAAGTGCTCGAT
>CAZPJC010000257.1:0-3143 GCA_964586645.1 uncultured Schumannella sp. | reverse complement strand
TGATGGTGCAGGCGATCGCCGCCTTCGCCGTCATGATGTACGCGAGGACGAACGAGTAGATCATGACGGCGAAGGCGGCGATCGCCTGCACCATCAGTTGCGTGCCGTCGCCACCCATGAACAGACCCGTGCCGTTGGCCATGAAGCCGAGGTACAGCGTTCCCACCAGACCACCGACGAGGTGGATGCCGACCACGTCGAGCGAGTCGTCGAAGCCCAGCTTGAACTTCAACTCGACAGCCAGAGCGCAGATCGCACCAGCCACGACTCCGAGCAGGATGGCCCAGATGGGGTCGAGCGAACCACAGGCCGGGGTGATTGCGACGAGACCTGCGACGGCGCCCGAGGCCGCGCCGACCGACGTCGGCTTGCCATCCTTGATCTTCTCGACGACGAGCCAGGCCAGCAGCGCCGCGGCGGGAGCGGCGATCGTGTTCACGACGACGAGCGCCGCGGTGTTGTCGGCTGCAAGCTCAGAGCCGGCGTTGAACGCGAACCAGCCGAACCACAGGAGACCAGCACCCAGGAGAACGAACGGCGGGTTGTGGGGGACGTGGACGCCCTTCTGGAAGCCGACACGCTTGCCGAGAACCAGAGCGAGCGCGAGAGCGGCCGCACCGGCGTTGATGTGCACCGCGGTGCCACCGGCGAAGTCGATCACGCCGACGCCGAGGACATCCTCGAGGCCGTTCGTGATCCAGCCGCCGTAGCTGAAGATGCCGTTGCCGGCCTCGTCGGCGCCGAGGCCGAAGTTGAACACCCAGGACGCGACCGGGAAGTAGACGACGGTCGCCCAGATGCCGGCGAAGATCATCCACGAGCCGAACTTGGCGCGGTCGGCGATGGCGCCCGAGATGAGCGCGACGGTGATGATCGCGAACGTGGCCTGGAAGGCGACGAAGGCGAGCGTCGGGTACGCGCCGGCCGGCCCGGTGACGACGGCGTCGTCAGTGGCCGCGAAGAGCAGGAAGTTCGACGAGTCGAACAGCCACGGCGACGGCGCGGTGCCCTCGATCGTCGGGAAGGCGATGGCGTAGCCGTAGATCACCCACAGGACACCGATCAGGCCGATCGCACCGAAGCTCATCATCATCATGCTGATGACGCTCTTCGCCTTCACGAGACCGCCGTAGAAGAACGCGAGTCCCGGGGTCATCAGAAGGACGAGAGCGGCGGCGAGCAGAAGGAAGGCCGTGTTGCCTTGATCCATTTCAAACCTCTCTAGGAATTTGCAGAAGTCGCACCGTTGGACGTCGCGCTCGGAGAGGGGACTTGCAACCTCGGGTACGGGGTCAGTCTGTCGGCGGGACGTTACCGGGGCGCTCTGTAAATGTTTCGCGAACGTTACACACGGCACGAGGATGTAAACATCGTGTTTCGCGCGCCATCCGATTCGCTGCGAAATCGTGCTACGGACGCACGAATGCTGCGCGCGATGCAACGGATCCACCGCGATAGCCTGGGAGCGGAGCGCCGGGAAGTCTGGTCGGCCGACGTGCTGACGTCGTGATCCCTTGGAGCGCCCATGATCTTCCGGTCCGAACGCCTGTCCGCCGTCCTCCTCGTCCTCGCGGCCGCGGTCGGTCTCATCCTGGCGAACACCCCCCTCGCCGACGCCGTCCTCGGCACCCGCGACAGCCATCTCGACATCCCGTGGCTCGGCATCCACCTCTCCGTCGGGCACTGGGTGACCGACGGCCTGCTCGCCGTCTTCTTCTTCCTCGCCGCGATCGAACTGCGTCACGAACTCACCCACGGCGAGCTCGACAGCCCGCGCAAGGCCCTCATCCCGGTCGTCGCGGCCGTCGGCGGCGTGCTCGCGCCGGCCGCGATCTTCCTGCTCCTCGTCCGCGACCCCGAGCTCGCGGTGGGCTGGCCGATCCCCACCGCGACCGACATCGCGTTCGCGCTCGGCATCCTCTCCCTCGTCGCCCGGGGACTGCCCCCGCGGGT
Source organism: uncultured Schumannella sp. (assembly GCA_964586645.1). Lineage (GTDB taxonomy): Bacteria > Actinomycetota > Actinomycetes > Actinomycetales > Microbacteriaceae > Pseudolysinimonas_A. The sequence goes on along the minus strand of CAZPJC010000257.1, from coordinate 1,190 downwards.
TCGGGCGTTCCTGCTCGCCCTGGCGGTCATCGACGACCTGATTGCGATCCTGCTCATCGCGTTCTTCTTCACGACCGACCTCGCGCCGCTGCCGCTCATCGGCGCGGTGCCGGTGATCCTCGCGTTCGGCTTCCTCAGCCACCGGGTGCGCCGCGGCAACCGCCGCATCCTCATCCCGGTGCTCGTCGTACTCGGAATCGCCGCCTGGTGGCTCGTGCTGCTCTCCGGCGTGCACGCGACGGTCGCCGGCGTCACCCTCGGGCTCGTCATGGCGTCGCATCCGGCCGCCCGCGCCCGGAACGCGCTCGAGCCGTGGTCGAACGCCCTGATCCTCCCGCTGTTCGCCTTCACGGCGTCGCTCGTCGCCATCCCCGACGTGCGCGAGGGCGGACTGAGCCCCGTGTTCTTCGCGATCGCGATCGCGCTGCCGGTCGGCAAGATCCTCGGCATCGGGCTCGGCGGCGTCATCGGGTCACGGCTGGTCCCGCGGGGCGAGCGGAAGACGGCGCTGCCCCTCGGCGATCTCGCCGTCGTCGCGACTCTCGGCGGCATCGGCTTCACGGTGTCGCTGCTGATGAACGAGCTCGCCTACGAGCACCTGCCCGAGATCGCCGCGGAAGGCACCCTGGGCGTCATCACCGGCTCCGTCGTCGCGGCCGTGGTCGGAGTCACCGTCACGGCGATCCGCGCGCGCCAGCACCGCGCGCGGGCCACTCCTGCCGCGCCGACCTCGTAGGGGCGGCCAGGACTCAGGAGGCGGTCAGCGCGATGAGCCGCGAGACCGCCCGCAGGTACTTCTTGCGGTAGCCGCCGGCGAGCATGTCGTCGCCGAAGACGCGGTCGAGCGGCACCCCCGTCGCGAGCACGCGCACCTGGCCGTCGTACAGGCGGTCGACGGCGGCGACGAAGCGGAGGGCATCCGTCTGGTCCTGCAGCACGTGCACGCCGCGCAGCCCGACCGCCGAGAGTCCGTCGACGAGCTTCACGTAGCGCGACGGATGCACGGTCGCGAGGTGGCGCAGCACGGCGTCGAAGTCGTCGATCGTCACCGTGCCGCCGACGGATGCCGCGGCCGCCGCGAGCGCGGCGTCGTCCGCGAGCGCGTGGGCGTGCCCGTCGGCCTCGCGCCGGCGGTAGTCGAGGCCGTCGATGCGCAGGATGTCGAAGCGGGCCGACAGCGCCTGGATCTC
>CAZPJC010000256.1:0-3148 GCA_964586645.1 uncultured Schumannella sp. | reverse complement strand
GTCGCGGCCGCGTTCGCCGCGGGTGAGGACTTCGTGCTCGTCGACTCCCGCGGGCACGCGCCGTGGCATCAGGGCCGCATCGCCGGCGCCATCCACCTCCCTCATGCGGAGATCCCCGCCCGGGCCGCGGAGCTCATCCCGATCACGACGCCGGTCGTCGTCTACTGCTGGGGTCCGGGGTGCAACGGCTCGACCCGCGCGGCGTTGCAGTTCAGCAAGCTCGGGTACTCCGTGAAGGAGATGATCGGCGGCTTCGAGTACTGGACGCGGGAAGGCCTCGAGATCGTCGACGACTCCGGGGTGATCACCCGGGCCGTGGACACCCTGACTGCGCCGCGGTCGTCAAACGGCTCGATCAGCTGCGACTGCTAGCGCACTCTGCATACCGAAGCGTCGCTGCGGGGGTGCCACGGCATCCGTTTCGGGCGTTTTGTATACAGAACAGCGCAATCGGCGTAACGTAGCCCGACGTGAGGGCGAGCGACGCGGCGTACGACCGGCTGCGGGAGGAGATCCTGCACTGGCGCCTGCTGCCGGGCACGCCGCTCTCCGAGATCGAACTCGCCGAGCGCCTCGGCGTCTCGCGCACGCCCCTGCGCGCCGCTCTCGCCCGGCTCGCCCTCGAGGGGCTCGTCGACACGTCGCGCGGTCGCACCGGGATCGTGTCCGACGTCTCGATCGCGAGCATCACCGAGCTGTTCGAACTGCGCGAGGCCCTCGAGACCCAGGCCGCGCGGCTCGCCGCGCGCCGCCGCGACCCCGAGACGTTCGACGCCCTCGCCACGCGGTTCGCCGCCGCCCCCGAACTCTTGCGCACCGCGGGGATCGACGCCTACTACGCGCTCGTGGCCGAATTCGACGCCGCCCTCGACGCCGCCCTCGGCAACGCCGTGTACCGGGGGGCGCTCGACGGCGTGCGGCTGCACCTCGCCCGGGCCCGCCGGATTGCGACCGACAACCCCGAACGGCTCGTGCGCTCCGCCGAGGAGCACCGGCTGATCTGCGCCGCGATCCGCGACGGGGATGCGGCGCTCGCCGCGTCGGCGACGACGGTGCACCTCAAGGCCTCCCTCACCACGATCCTCGACACGCTCGCCGCGCACGACGCGCGGCCGGCCACCACGAAAGGCAGTGCATGAAGCTCCACCCCGTCCGCACCTACCGCTCGGATGAGGACCTCGCGATCGAGGATCAGCTCGCCTGGAAGATCGCCCAGGTCGCGGTCGACCCGGTGGCGGTCGACGACGAGGTGACCGAGATGGTGATCAACCGCGTCATCGACAACGCGGCGGTCGCCGTGGCGTCGATCGGGCGGGCGCCGGTCGTCGCGGCCCGCGGGCAGGCGGAGGCGCATCCGGCCACTCCCGGGGCCACGGTGTTCGGCGTCGAGGGTCGCTTCAGCCCCGAGTGGGCGGCGTTCGCCAACGGGGTCGCGGTGCGCGAACTCGACTACCACGACACCTTCCTCGCCGCGGAGTACTCCCACCCCGGCGACAACATCCCGCCGATCCTCGCCGTCGCGCAGCACGCGCGGAAGGACGGGGCGGCGCTCGTGCGCGGCATCGCGACCGGCTACGAGATCCAGGTCGACCTCGTGAAGGCGATCTCGCTGCACAAGCACAAGATCGACCACGTCGCGCACCTCGGCCCGTCCGCCGCGGCCGGCATCGGCACGCTGCTCGGGCTCTCGCCGGAGGTGATCTATCAGGCGATCGGTCAGGCGCTGCACACGACGACCGCGACGCGGCAGTCGCGCAAGGGCGAGATCTCGACCTGGAAGGCGTACGCGCCGGCCTTCGCCGGCAAGATGGCCGTCGAGGCCGTCGACCGGGCGATGCGCGGGCAGACCAGTCCGAGCCCGATCTGGGAGGGCGAGGACGGCGTCATCGCCTGGCTGCTCGACGGACCCGAGGGCCGGTACGAGGTGCCGCTGCCCGAGCGCGGCGAGGCGAAGCGCGCGATCCTCGACACCTACACGAAGGAGCACTCGGCCGAGTATCAGGCGCAGGCCTGGATCGATCTCGCGCGCGACCTGGGCTCCCGGCATCCCGAGCTGCGCGATCCGGCGAACGTGACCCGCATCGTGCTGCACACCAGCCACCACACCCACTACGTGATCGGCTCGGGCGCGAACGATCCGCAGAAGTTCGACCCGGCCGCGAGCCGCGAGACGCTCGACCACTCGATCCCCTACATCTTCGCGGTCGCCCTGCAGGACGGCACCTGGCACCACGTCGACTCCTACCTCCCGGCACGCGCCCAGCGGCCCGACACCGTCGAGCTCTGGCACAAGGTGTCGACGGTCGAGGACCCCGAGTGGACCCGCCGCTACCACTCGAACGACCTGACCGAGAAGGCGTTCGGCGGCCGCGTCGAGATCGACCTCGCCGACGGGTCGCGGATCGTGGACGAGATCGCCGTCGCCGACGCGCACCCCCTCGGCGCCCGGCCGTTCGCCCGGGAGCAGTACGTCGACAAGTTCCGCTCGCTCGCGACCGGGGTGCTCGAGGAGGCCGAGATCGCCCGCTTCCTCGAAGTCGCCCAGCGTCTCCCGCAGCTCTCCGCCGACGAGCTCGGGGGTCTCAACGTCGTCGCCGCGGGGCTGCCCACGCCGCCGAAGGGACTGTTCTGATGCTGCACACCCACGTCACCGCCGCCGAGAAGCGCCAGGCGTTCCGCGCGGGCCTCGCGAGCGGCACCATCCAGCGCTTCCCCGGCGCGTTCACCCCGCTCAGCGCCCGGATCATCGCCGACAAGGGGTTCGACGGGGTGTACATCTCGGGCGCCGTCATGGCGAACGAGCTGGGGCTGCCCGACATCGGGCTCACGACCCTCAGCGAGGTCGCGCAGCGCGGCGGGCAGATCAGCCGCAACACCGACCTCCCGACGCTCATCGACGGCGACACCGGATTCGGCGAGCCGATGAACGTGGCGCGCACCGTGCAGATCCTCGAGGATGCCGGCGTCTCCGGCGTGCACCTCGAGGACCAGGTCAACCCGAAGCGCTGCGGGCACCTCGACGGCAAGGATGTCGTCGACGAGAAGACGGCGGTCAACCGCATCCGGGCCGCCGTGCAGGCGCGCCGCGACCCGGGCTTCGTCATCATGGCCCGCACCGACATCCGCGGGGTCGAGGGGCTGCAGGCGG
>CAZPJC010000255.1:0-3162 GCA_964586645.1 uncultured Schumannella sp. | reverse complement strand
TTCTCGGCCTTGCGGGCGATCTTGTCGACCTCGTCGATGTAGATGATGCCCGTCTCGGCCCTCTTGACGTCGTAGTCGGCGGCCTGGATGAGCTTGAGGAGGATGTTCTCGACGTCCTCGCCGACGTAGCCCGCCTCGGTGAGGGCGGTGGCGTCGGCGACCGCGAAAGGCACGTTGAGGCGCTTCGCGAGCGTCTGCGCGAGATAGGTCTTGCCGCAGCCGGTCGGGCCGATCAGCAGGATGTTCGACTTCTGGATGTCGATGTCGTCGATGACGGCATCCGCGGAGGTCAGGGTGTTGCGGGCGCGGATGCGCTTGTAGTGGTTGTAGACCGCGACCGAGAGAGCCTTCTTCGCGGGCTCCTGCCCGATGACGTACTCCTCGAGGAAGGAGAAGATCTCCTTCGGCTTCGGGAGGTCGAACTCGCTCGTCGTCTCCTCACCGGCTTCGGCGAGACGCTCTTCGATGATCTCGTTGCAGAGTTCGACGCACTCGTCGCAGATGTAGACGCCGGGCCCCGCAATGAGCTGCTGGACCTGCTTCTGGCTCTTCCCGCAGAAGGAGCATTTGAGCAGGTCTGCGCTCTCGCCGATCCTCGCCATGTTCCACTCCTCCACGACTTCCGACTGGAATGGGTTCGAGCCTAACCCGAACGTCCGGCCGTGGCTCGCAGCCGGTGCAGAACCCTCCCCCGGCGCGCCGCCTAGTCTTGGTTCCGTGCAGAGCAGGATGTCGCGGGTCGCCCGCGGCTGGATCGCCGGGTCCTTCGCGACCGGCATCGCCGCGCTCTCCCACGGACTCGCGGACGGCGGGTCCCCCAGCCCGGTCGCGCTCGTCGTCGCGCTCGTCTTCGCCGGCCTCCTCGGCACGTTCGCGATCGGTCGCCGCCCGTCGCTCCCACGGCTGACGATCGTCGTCGCCGGATCGCAGCTCGCCTTCCACCTGCTGTTCTCCTGGCTCACCCCGGGCACCGCGACCGGCGACGGCCACCACGCCCTCCCGACCCTGCTCGAGCCCGCGGCCGCCCACCACGGCACCGACCCGCTGATGTGGGCCGCGCACGCCGTCGCGATGCTCGCCACGCTCGTCTTCCTGCGGAAGGCGGAGCTCGCGCTCTTCACGCTGATCCGGGATGCCGTGCTCGACACCGTCGACGCCGTCACCCGGGTGCCCGTGATCGCCGCCCGGCCCCGCGTGGACCGCGCCGCGCGCGCGTCGGAGCCGCGGCATCCCGTTCTCGTGTTCTTGAAGTTCGTCGTGAGTCACCGCGGGCCGCCGTCGGCCCCCGCCCTCTGACACCCACACGAACTCACGAAAGAAGATCATGAAGAAGACCCGCACCATCGCGGGCGCGTCGGTTGCGCTCGCCCTCGGCACCGTGCTCGCCCTCGGGGCGCCGCTCGGCGCCTCCGCCCACGTCACGCTCGACGAGAACACCGCCGAGGCCGGCAGCTACGCGCTGCTGACCTTCAAGGTGCCCAACGAGTCGGACACCGCGTCGACGACGAGCGTCACGGTGACGCTGCCGACCGACACGCCGTTCGTCAGCGTCCGCACCGTGCCCGTCGCGGGCTGGACCGCCGAGGTCGTCACCTCGACCCTGCCCGAACCCGTCGAGATCGGTGAGACGACGATCACCGAGGCGCCGACCTCGATCGTCTGGACCGCGACCGGCGGGGGACTGGGCGGCACCGAGCTCGGGCTGTTCCCGTTCTCGGTCGGACCGGTGCCGGACGTCGGCCGGATCGAGCTGCCCGTCGACCAGGGCTACAGCGACGCGACCGTCGTGCAGTGGGCCGGCGAGGAGGTGCCGATCCTCTACGTCAACGACGAGCCGGCGGCCGACCACCACGGCGGTGACGACGCGGACGAGCACGCCGACGACGCCGATCACGCGGAGGCCGCCGCGACCGACGGCCCGGATGCGACCGCCGTGACCGGCGTCGTGCTCGGCTCCGCCGGGTTCCTCCTCGGGGCTGCGGCGCTCGCGCTGACGCTGATCCACCGGCGGTCGGCGGCCTGATGAGGTTCCCTGTCGCGGCTGTCGGGCTCGTGACGCTCGCCGGGGCGGTGGTGCTCGTCACCGCCGCCCCGGCGTGGGCGCACAGCGTGATCGTCGCCTCGACCCCGGCCGAGGGCGAGACGCTCACCGAGCTGCCCGAGGCGTTCAGCGTCACGGCGAACGAGACGCTGCTCGACCTGGGCGGGCAGGGCGTGTTCCAGCTGCAGATCCGGGATGCCGCGGGCGGCTACTACGGCGACGGGTGCGTCTCGATCGTCGACGCCACGATGTCCGCCGAGCCCGTGCTCGGCGAGTCGGGCGACTACGAGATGCTCTGGCAGGTCGTCTCGGCCGACGGGCACCCGGTGAGCGGCGAGATCGCCTTCAGCTGGGAGGCCCCCGCGGGCTTCGAACCGGCCGCCTCCCACGCGGCCGTGCCCGAGTGCGGGGTCGATCCCGACGCGACACCCACCCCGGCTCCGGCCGACGACGGCGAGGCCGTGAACCCGTGGGTGCTGCCGATCACTCTCGGCGCGGCGCTGCTCGCGGCGCTCGTCGCACTCCGGGCGGCGCGCATCCAGATGAAACAGCGCGCGGCGCAGCGGCTCGAACCGCCGACCGAGGACTGAACGTCGAACGGCCGCGGCCCCCGAAGGGACCGCGGCCGTATCGCGTGGGACGGGCTACTTGACCAGCGCGGCGGGCTGGTTCTTGCGGCTCGACAGCACCTGGTCGATGAGGCCGTAGCTGAGGGCCTCATCGGCGGAGAGGATCTTGTCGCGCTCGATGTCGGCGTTCACCTCGGCGACCGACTTGTTGGAGTGCTTCGACAGCGTCTCCTCGAGCCAGGTGCGGAGGCGCATGACCTCGGCGGCCTGGATCTCGATGTCGGACGCCTGGCCGCGGCCGGACTCGCCGACGGCGGGCTGGTGGATGAGCACCCGCGCGTTCGGCAGCGCGAGACGCTTGCCGGGCTGACCGGCGGCCGCGATGACCGCCGCGGCCGAGGCGGCCTGACCGAGCACGACCGTCATGACCTGCGGACGGATGTACTGCATCGTGTCGTAGATCGCCGTCATGGCCGTGAACGAGCCGCCGGGGCTGTTGATGTACATGACGATGTCGCGGTCGGGGTCCATCGACTCGAGCACGAGCAGCTG
>CAZPJC010000254.1:0-3162 GCA_964586645.1 uncultured Schumannella sp. | reverse complement strand
TCGGCCATGGCAACTACGCTAGCCCGAGCATCTCGGCGCGAGCCGGGACCGGCTCTGCGCCTCTGGCGAACACGGGCCGAACCGGAGGGAAGAGGATCGGCGTGTCGGTGCCGCAGGAACCCGGGGCCGCCGCGTACCGGCCGCCCGGCACCGTGTACCTCGGATTCGGCCTGATCGTGGTGGCGGTCGCCGGAGCGGTCGCCTTCGCCACGGCGCCGTCGCCCTACGTCGTCGAACGTCCCGGGCCGGTGTACGACACCCTCGGCGAGGTCGAGAACGCCGACGGCGACGAGGTGCCGCTCATCGACATCCCGGGCGAGACCACCTATCCGACCTCGGGACGGCTCGACCTGCTCACCGTCTACCTCGACGGCTCCCGGGAGAACCAGCTGTCGTGGCTCGACGTCGCGCAGGCCTGGTTCGATCCGAGTCGTACGGTGCTCCCGCTCGACGTCGTCTACCCGGACGGGCAGACCGACGACGAGGCCGACCAGGAGAGCGCGATCCAGATGAGCACGTCGCAGCAGGACGCGGTCGCGGCGGCGCTCACCGAGCTGGATGTGCCGTACGGCACGACGCTGACGATCGCCGGCGTCATCGCGGGCACGCCCGCTGACGGGGTGCTCGAGGAGGGCGACGAGCTGCTGACCGCGGCCGGCCGGCCGATCACGGATGTCGACGATCTGAAGTCCGTGCTCGGCGACGCGGGCGTCGGCACCGACGTGACCCTCGGCATCCGCCGCGACGACGAGGAGCTCGACGTCTCGCTCGCCCCGGTCGCCTCGGAGTCCGACGGCTCGCCGGTCATCGGGGTCTACGCGTCGCCGGCGTACGACTTCCCGTTCGACGTGCGGATCCGGCTGGAGAACGTGGGGGGTCCGAGCGCCGGGATGATGTTCGCGCTCGGCATCTACGACAAGCTCACCCCCGGCGAGCTCACGGGCGGCGAGCACATCGCCGGGACGGGCACGATCGACGGCGCCGGCGACGTCGGCGCGATCGGCGGCATCGTGCAGAAGATGTACGGCGCCCAGGCGGCGGGCGCCGACTGGTTCCTCGCGCCGGCGTCGAACTGCTCGGAGGTCGCGGGCCGCATCCCGTCGGGTCTCGACGTCTTCTCGGTCGCCACCCTCGACGACGCGATCACCGCGGTCGAGGCGATCGCCGCCGACGACACCGCGGATCTCGCCCGCTGCCACTGAGCCGACCGCGGCCGAGGTCACCGCGGCTGAGCCCTGAGCGAACGCCCGGATTCCCCGGCCATCTCGCAGCGATCGCCCCGTAAGCTTCTCGCGATCCGAAGGAGCCGACGTTGTCGACGACCCGCCCCGCGCCCGCCGCCCCGCCCGCCCGCAGCCGCACCCGCGCCGCGATCGCCATCACGGCGGCCGTCGTCGCCCTGCTGGTGATCGCGTTCTTCGTGTTCTCGGGCTTCTACAGCGACGTGCTGTGGTTCGACCAGCTCGGCTTCCTCGAGGTGCTGACCACCCGGTGGGCCGCGTTCGCCGCGATGTTCGCCATCGGATTCGTGAGCATGGCGCTCATCGTCTGGCTGAGCATCGCGCTCGCCTTCCGCGCCCGCCCGGTCTACGCGAAGCTCAACTCGCAGCTCGACCGCTACCAGCAGGTCATCGAACCGCTGCGCCGGGTCGCGATGATCGGCATCCCGCTCGTCCTCGGTCTCTTCATGGGCGTCTCGACGGCGACCCGCTGGGAGACGGTGCTGCAGTTCCTGCACCGCACCCCGTTCGGGCAGGCCGATCCGCAGTTCGGGCTCGACGTCTCCTTCTACGTGTACGAGCTGCCGTTGTACCGCGGCATCCTCGCCTACGCCTCGGCCGTCGTGCTCATCGCCGGTCTCGCCGCGCTCGCGACCGCGTACATCTACGGCGGCATCCAGGTGTCGGGGCGCGAGGTGCGGATCACGCGCCGCGCCCGCATCCAGATCGCCGTCACCGCGGCGATCTACATCGCGCTGCAGGGCGTCAGCATCTGGTTCGACCAGTACGCCACCCTGACCGGCGAGCACGAGCGGTTCACAGGCGTCTCGTACGCCGACGACAACGCCCGCATCCCCGGCCTTGCCATCCTCGCCGGGATCGCGGGCCTCGTCGCCGTGCTCTGCATCGTGACCGCGGTGATCGGCCGCTGGCGGCTGCCCCTCATCGGGACGGCGCTGCTGATCGTGTCCGGTCTCGTCATCGGCTCGATCTACCCGGCGATCATCGACCGGCTCCAGGTGCAGCCGAGCGCCGGCTCGCTCGAAGCCGAGTACATCCAGAAGAACATCGACGCGACCCGCGAGGCGTACGGCGTCGCCGGGGTCGAGACCGTGCCATACACCGCGGTGTCCGATGCGGAGCCGGGCGCGCTGCGCGACGACGCCGAGACCACCGCGAACATCCGCATCCTCGACCCCACCGAGGTGTCGCCGACGTTCGCCCAGCTCGAGCGCGTGCGGCAGTACTACACGTTCGACGACAACCTCGACGTCGACCGCTACACGATCGACGGGGCCACGCAGGACACCGTCATCGCCGTCCGTGAGGTCAACCAGGACCCGGCCGACAGCTGGTACAACAACGCCCTCGTCTACACGCACGGGTACGGGGTCGTCGCCGCCTACGGCAACCAGCGGGACGCCCAGGGGCAGCCGGTCTTCCTCGAGTCGGGGATCCCCTCGACCGGAGAGCTCGGCGCGTACGAGCCGCGCGTCTACTTCGGCGAGAACTCGCCGGCCTACTCGATCGTCGGCGGCCCCGAGGGCTCGACCGACGACATCGAGATCGACTACCCGTCGGGCACCGAGTCGAGCGACAGCAACGCCTACACGACCTACGCGGGCGACGGCGGACCCAAGCTCGGCGGCCTGTTCACCCGCCTCGTCTACGCGCTCAAGTTCCAGTCGGAGGAGATCCTGCTCTCCGGACAGGTGAACGACGACTCGCAGATCCTCTACGACCGCGATCCGCTCGAGCGGGTGCGCAACGTCGCCCCGTACCTGACGGTCGACAGCGACGCCTACCCGGCGATCGTCGACGGCCGGATCCTCTGGATCGTCGACGGGTACACCACCACCGCCAGTTACCCGTACTCGACCATCCAGTCGCTCTCCGGCGCGATCATCGACTCGAACACGCCGGCCCAGCCGTACGCGATCGA
>CAZPJC010000253.1:0-3169 GCA_964586645.1 uncultured Schumannella sp. | reverse complement strand
ACCACCATGATCCGCTGGTCACCCGACAGCGGGGCCAGCCGGTCCCAGGTGCCGCGCAGCAGGGTGCTCCCCGATCCGGTGAGGTCGTGGAGGAACTTCGGCGCGTCGGCGCGGGACAGCGGCCACAGGCGCGAGCCGACGCCGCCGGCCGGGATCACGCTGTAGAAGCGCGCGAGGGCGTCGGAGCGGTCGGCCATGCGAGCAGCCTATCCGGGGGCCTCCGAGGCCCAGTCTTCAGCCGACGTACACCGGCCGGTCACACCGCTGTCGCCTGTCGCGGCGCGGTCGCGGCATACCGTCGCCGCATGAGGGTCGCGGTCGTGAGCGAGAGTTTCCTGCCGACGGTGAACGGCGTGACGACCTCGGTCGTGCGGGTGCTCGAGCATCTCGCCGCCCGCGGGCACGAGGCGACCGTCATCGTGCCGGCCGCCGGGTCGCCGCGCGAGTACGCCGGATTCCCCGTGCACCAGGTGCCGGCGCTCGCCTACCGGCAGTTCCCGGTCGGCTTGCCCAATGCCCAGGTGAGCGGGCTGCTCGCCGCCTTCCAGCCCGACGTCCTCCACGTCGCCTCGCCGTTCCTGCTCGGCGCGCAGGCGATCGCCGCCGCCAACCGGCTCGGCGTCCCGAGCGTCGCGATCTACCAGACCGATGTCGCCGGTTATGCGAAGCGCAACCGGCTCTCGGCGGCGAGCGCGTTCGCGAAGCGCCTGACGCGCTGGATCCACGAGGGCGCCGACCTCACCCTGGCCCCCTCGACCGCCGCGCTCGCCGATCTGCGCGCCGCCGGGGTGCCCCGGCTCGAGCGCTGGGGCCGCGGCGTCGACATCGAGCGTTACCACCCGCGGCGGCGCGAGAGCGAGGGCGCCCGGGATCTGCGGGCCCGCCTCGCCCCGGACGGCGAGGTCGTCGTCGGCTACGTCGGCCGCGTCGCGCCGGAGAAGAGCCTCGAGCGACTCGCCGACCTGCGCGGCATCCCGGGGATGCGCCTGGCCCTCGTCGGCGACGGGCCCGCGATGCCCGCGGTCCGGCGCGCCCTCGACGGGATGCCGACGACGTTCCTCGGCGCCCTCGGCGGCGAGGACCTCGCGAACGCCTACGCCGCGTTCGACGTCTTCGTGCACACCGGAACCGAGGAGACCTTCGGCCAGACCCTCCAGGAGGCGCACGCGAGCGGCCTCCCGGTCATTGCCCCCCGGGCGGGCGGGCCGATCGACCTCGTCGACTCGGGGGTCGACGGCGTGCTCTACGACCCCGGCGCCGAAGGCGACCTCCGCCAGGCGATCGCCGGGCTGGTGGCGTCGACGGAGCTGCGGGCGCGGATGGGCGAGGCCGGACGGCGCCGCGTGCTGAGCCGGTCGTGGACCGCGATCTGCGACGACCTGCTCGAGTTCTACGGCCGGGTCGTCACCTCCCGCGCGCTCGCCGTCGCCCGGGCCTGACCCCCTGAGGCCGAGAGATATCTCGACGTCGAGGTACTTAGGCCGACCTTCCCTGCGACCGCCCCACGGGCGGCCTAGACTGAGGCCGACAGATCCAAACGACACTGCGGCGCGCCACCCCCGCGACGGAGCACGAGGAGGAATCCGTGTCCACTGAGGCCGCGGCGAAGATCCGGGCTCCCAAGATCAAGCCCCTCAAGCGACCCGTCGGCACCCTGTACCGCGGCCGCGAGGGGATGTGGTCCTGGGTGCTCCACCGGATCACCGGAGTCGCCATCTTCTTCTTCCTGCTCGTGCACATCCTCGACACGTCGCTCGTGCGCATCTGGCCCGAGGGCTACAACGTCGTCATCGAGTCCTACAAGACGCCCATCATGGGTCTCGGCGAGATCGGCCTGGTCGCCGCGATCGGGCTGCACGCGCTCAACGGGCTGCGGATCATCGCGATCGACTTCCTGCGCATCGGCCCCCGCATCCAGCGCCTGATGTTCTGGATCGTCATCGCCCTCTGGGCCGTCCTCCTCGCGGGCTTCGTGCCGCGTCAGCTGATGCACATCTTCGGAGGCGAGTGATCATGACCTCGACGTCGACCTCGATCCCGCTGCCCGGCGCGAAGGCCCCCCGGCGCCGTCGCGTCAACTGGGAGATGTGGGGCTGGCTGTACATGCGCTTCTCGGGCGTGCTGCTCGTCGTGCTGATCTTCGGCCACCTGCTCGTGAACCTGTTCCTCGGCGACGGCGTCAAGGCGATCGACTTCGCGTTCGTCGCCGGCAAGCTCGCCGATCCGTTCTGGATCGTCTACGACATGCTGCTGCTCTGGCTCGCGCTCATCCACGGCGCCAACGGCATGCGCACGATCGTCAACGACTACGCCCGCGGTCGCCTGCGCGTCGTCCTCCTCGTACTGCTCGCTGCCGCGACGGTCTCGCTCCTCGTGCTCGGGTCGCTCGTGCTGACGACGTTCGACCCCTGCCCGACGGGCACCCCCGCGGACCTGCTGCCCCAGTTCTGCTCGACCCTCTGACCTCCCGAAGGCGCATCCGACACATGGAATTCGAAGACGGGGACGTCATCGACGGCGTCCACTACCACCGCTATGACGTCGTCATCGTCGGGGCCGGCGGCGCCGGCATGCGCGCGGCGATCGAGGCCGGGCCGAAGGCCCGCACCGCGGTGATCACGAAGCTGTACCCGACGCGGTCGCACACCGGGGCGGCGCAGGGCGGCATGGCCGCGGCGCTCGCCAACGTCGAAGAGGACAGCTGGGAGTGGCACACCTTCGACACCGTCAAGGGCGGCGACTACCTCGTCGACCAGGACGCGGCCGAGATCCTCGCCAAGGAGGCGATCGACGCCGTCCTCGACCTCGAGAACATGGGCCTGCCGTTCAACCGCACCCCCGAGGGCAAGATCGACCAGCGACGCTTCGGCGGGCACACCCGCGACCACGGCAAGGCGCCCGTGCGCCGCGCCTGCTACGCGGCCGACCGCACCGGCCACATGATCCTGCAGACGCTGTTCCAGAACTGCGTGAAGCTCGGCGTCGAGTTCTACAACGAGTACTACGCCCTGGATGTCGTCATGACGAACGTCAAGGGCAAGGAGCAGCCGTCGGGCGTCGTCGCCTACGAACTCTCGACCGGCGAGATCCACGTGTTCCAGGCGAAGGCCATCGTCTTCGCGACCGGCGGCTTCGGCAAGATCTACAAGACGACCTCGAACGCGCACAC
>CAZPJC010000252.1:0-3202 GCA_964586645.1 uncultured Schumannella sp. | reverse complement strand
ATCGACCCGCCGTCGATGGGCGCGAACAGGATGCCCGCGCAGAACCCGACGGCGATGATCACGACGAGCCCGGTGATGACCCGCTCGAACGGCTTCGACCCCCGGCGGTTGTGCAGCAGGAGCAGCAGCATCGAGACGACCCCGGTGATGACCCCGCCGACGAGCAGCGGCAGGTCGAACAGCAGGTGCAGCGCGATCGCGCCGCCGAGCACCTCGGCGACATCGGTCGCCATCGCGACGAGCTCGGCCTGGACCCAGTAGGCGTAGCGCGCGGCCCTCGTGCGGAAGCGCTGCCCGAGGAGCCCCGGCAGGCTCTCCCCGGTGGCGATCCCGAGCTTCGCCGAGAGGTACTGGATGAGCCACGCCATCGCGTTGCCGAGCACCACGACCCAGACGAGCAGGTAGCCGTACTCCGCGCCGGCGCTCATGTTGCTCGCGACGTTGCCCGGGTCGAGATAGGCGACGCCGGCGACCATCGCCGGGCCGAGAAGCGGCAGGAGGGCGTGCGGGCGTGCGAACGGGGTGGGCGTCGTCTTCGACAAGGGGTTCTTTCGGTCGACCGAACATTTCGGTGGCCCGAAAAATCTACCTCCTACGAGACGGCGCGCGCCACCCAGACGTGCCCGGCCACGGCATCCGGCAATTGAGCCCCCGCGATCTCCGACCCGACGCCGACCCCCTCGGTGGCGAGCAGCCGCAGCACCTCCGGGTCGCGGTCGCTGATCCGCAGCACCCGAGCGCGCTCCCCCGCCGGCAGCGTGGTGGCGAGCACCCCGTCGAGCGGGGGGACCGAGCCATCGGCCGCGGGGATCGGGTCGCCGTGCGGATCCGCCGTCGGATGCCCGAGCCGCGCATCGATCGCGTCGAGCAGTCGGTCGCTCAGGGCGTGCTCGAGCACCTCGGCCTCGTCGTGCACCTCGTCCCAGCCGTACCCGAACTCGCGCACGAGCCAGGTCTCGATCAGCCGGTGCCTGCGCACCATCCGCAGCGCCTCGGCGCGACCCGCGGGCGTGAGCACGATCGCGCCGTAGCGGGCGTGCTCGACGAGCCCCTGCACGCCGAGCTTGCGCACCATCTCCGTGATCGACGACGGGGCGAGCCCCAGCCGGGCGGCCAGCTGCGACGAGGTCATCGGGTCGGGCTGCCACTCGGTGTGGCTGTAGATGACCTTGAGGTAGTTCTCCGCGACGGTCGACAGCTCAGCGATGAGCGTGCTCCTCGCGTTCGGAGTGCCCGGCCGGCTCGAGCTGGAACGTCGAATGCTCGACGTCGAAGTGCCCCTTGAGGCACTCGCCGAGACGCTCGAGCATCGCCCCGGCGCGGCCCTCGGCGAACACCGCGTCGTCGCACTCGACGTGCGCGCTGAACACCGGCGCCCCGCTCGTGATCGCCCAGACGTGCACGTCGTGCACCGCGACCACCTCGGGGGTCTCGAGCAGGTGCTCGCGGATCACGGTCACGTCGGTATCCCGCGGCGCGGACTCGGTGAGCACCCGCACGACGTCGCGCAGCAGCAGCGCCGCCCGCGGCACGATGAACGCCGCGATGAGCAGCGAGGCGATCGCGTCGGCCTGGGCGAAGCCGGTCGTCAGCAGCACGACGCCGGCGACGACCGCCGCGATCGAGCCGAACATGTCTCCGACGACCTCGAGCGTCGCGCCGCGCATGTTCATCGAGCGCCGGTCGCCGCCGCGCAGCACGAGGAAGGCCGCCACGTTCGCGAGGAGCCCCACCCCGGCGACGACGAGCATCGGGATGCCGGCCGGCGCGTCCGGCTGGACTTGCGTCAGCCGGCGGACGGCCTCGACCGCGACGACGACCGCGACGACGGTGAGCAGCACCCCGTTGAACAGCGCCGCGAGCACCTCGACCCGCCGGAACCCGAAGGTGTGCCGATCCGTCGCCGGGCGGGTGGCCCAGACGCTCGCGATGAGCGCGACGAGAAGTCCGATCCCGTCGCTGGCCATGTGCCCCGCATCGGCGAGGAGGGCGAGCGACCCGGACAGCCAGGCGCCGAGGATCTCGACGACGAGCACGCCGCCGATGATCGCGAGCGCGATCGCCAGCCGACCTCTCGTCGAGGCGGCGTGATCGTGATCGTGGCCCACGGCATCCATTCTCCCCGTGATTCCGGGCGAACGGTGTAGTCGGGAATGGTTGTCGGTCTCAGCCGTAGCGACGGCGCAGCTCGACCACGAGGTCGGCGAAGGCGCGGAACCGGTGGCTCGCGGCGTCCTTCTCGGCGGCGCTCAGCTCGGCCGACGACCGGGTCTCGCCGTCGGGGCGGAACACCGGGTCGTAGCCGAAGCCGCCCGCGCCCGCGGGGGCCGTCAGCACGGTGCCCGGCCACTCGCCGCGCACGACGTACTCGCCGTCCGCGTCCACGAGCGCGGCGGCGCAGACGAACCGCGCGCGGCGGTCCTCGACGCCGTCGAGGTTCCGCAGCAGCAGCCGGAGGTTGTCGCCGTCGTCGCGCGTGCCGGCGTAGCGCGCCGAATGGATGCCGGGGGCGCCGCCCAGCGCGTCGACCGCGATCCCGGAGTCGTCGGCGAGCGCCGGCAGGCCCGTGTGCGCGAACGCCTCGCGCGCCTTGATGAGCGCGTTGCCCTCGAAGGTGTCGGCGTCCTCGATCGCGTCGGGTCCGTCGTAGGCGACGAGGTCGTGCGCGCCGAGCCGGTCGCCGAGGATGCGACGCAGCTCCTCGACCTTGTGGGCGTTGTGCGTCGCGAGCACGAACGTCGTCACGACTGCAGGACAGCCTGCTGGATGCGGGCGAGCTCGGCGTTGCCCGTCGCCGCGAGCTCGAGCAGCGCGTCGAGTTCGCGCTTGTCGAACGGCGCCCCCTCGGCGGTGCCCTGCACCTCGATGAACAGACCGGACCCGGTCATCACGACGTTCATGTCGGTCTCGGCGCGGACGTCCTCGGTGTACTGCAGGTCGAGCATCGGCACGCCGGCGATGATGCCGACGCTCACCGCCGACACCGAGCCGATGAGCGCCTTCGCGTTCTTGCCGATGAAGCCCTTCTCCCGGCCCCACTCGACGGCGTCGTGCAGCGCGACGTAGGCGCCGGTGATCGCCGCCGTGCGCGTGCCGCCGTCCGCCTGCAGCACGTCGCAGTCGATCACGATCGTGTTCTCGCCGAGTGCCTTCATGTCGATGATCGGGCGCAGGCCCCGGCCGATGAGCCGCGAGATCTCGT
>CAZPJC010000251.1:0-3205 GCA_964586645.1 uncultured Schumannella sp. | reverse complement strand
ATCGAGGCGACGAGCCTGCGCGCGATCGAGATCGTCGAGGCGTAGGCCTCCCCGGGGAGTCTGGCGCCGCGTCCCGGTCACCCGCTAGGGTTCGAGCCAGATCAGGCACCCCCCGATCGAGGGTCCCCCCGCCCTCGCATCGTGCCTCCGTCCCCGAACGGATCCCGCATGCCCGTCGTCGCCCGAACCCCCGCCCGCCTTCTCGCCCTGCTGCTCGTCGTGCTCGGCCTCCTCGCCGCGCAGGCCTGGAACGCGGGACCCGCCCGTGCGGCGAGCGCCATCGTCTACGACTCGATTCCCGCGGCGCCGCCCCTGTCGTATCCGAGCCTCGGCTACCAGGCGACGCAGACCGCGGAGTTCGGCGATCTCGTGGAGCTCGGGGGCACGAACCGCGACCTCAAGACGGTGACCGTGGGACTCGTCAGCTGGGCGTGCGAGTCCGGAACCTGGAACGGGACGTGCGTGACGACGACGCCCGGTGCGTCGTACGCCCACGACATCACGCTGACCCTCTACGGGGAGGGCATCGCTCCCGCCCCGGGCGCGGTCCTCGCGACGCTCACGCGGACCGTGGCCGTCCCGTTCCGCCCCTCCGCCGACCCCACCTGCCCGTCGGCGACGCAGTGGCGCGACACCGCGTCGGGCTCCTGCCAGAACGGCTTCCTCTTCCTCGAGACCTTCGACTTCAGTTCGCTCGTCGTGAGTCTCCCCGCCCGGGTGATCGTGACCGTCGCGTTCAACACCCAGAGCTACGGCGCCGCCCCGACGACCGTCGACGGGCACTACAACTCGCTCAATGTCGCGGTGGTCAGCACGACGCCCACCGTCGGGACCGATGTCGCCCCCGACACGATGTACTGGAAGGGCGGGGTGCCGGCCTCCGCCCTCGCCGCCGACACCGGGTGGCAGACGCCGTCCCCGCAGTACGGTCTCGCTCTGGAGATCGTCGCCGGCGATCTGCTGTCGACCCTCCCGCTGCCGACCGGCCCGACGGGGGGCGGCGCCGCCGCCGGGTTGCCGACCCTCGCCGCGACCGGTTCCGAACCGAGTCCGGTGACGGGGATCGCCGGGCTCGCGGCCGTGCTTCTCGGCGTCGTGCTGGTCGCGTTCGCGCCGCGGCGGCGCGCGCATCGGGCGTAGCGCGACGGGAGCGGTCGGTGCGGCCCGAATAGGCTGGGGGGCGTGACCCGCGAGATCGACCTGGCCCTCATCCCCGGTGACGGAATCGGACCGGAGGTGGTCGCCCAGGCGGTCGCCGTGCTGCGTGGCGCCCTCGGCGACGACGCCTCGTTGCGCACCACGGAGTACCCGTACAGCGCGCGTCACTATCTCGAGACGGGCGTCATCCTCGGCGATGACGACCTCGCACAGCTCGCCCGGCACGAGGTCATGCTCCTCGGCGCGGTCGGCGGCGACCCGCGCGACCCGAGGCTCGCCGGCGGGATCATCGAGCGCGGGTTGCTGCTCAAGCTGCGATTCGCCTTCGACCACTACGTCAACCTGCGACCGACCCGGCTGCTGCCGTCGGTCACGAGCCCGCTCGCCGACCCGGGCGACGTCGACTTCGTCGTCGTGCGGGAGGGCACCGAGGGGCCGTACGTCGGCAACGGCGGAAGCATCCGGGTCGGAACGCCCGCGGAGATCGCGAACGAGGTGAGCATCAACACCGCGTACGGCGTCGAGCGGGTCGTGCGCTACGCGTTCGACCTCGCCGAGAAGCGCCGGAAGAAGCTGACCCTCGTGCACAAGACCAACGTGCTGGTGTACGCCGGCAGCCTCTGGGCGCGTGCGGTCGAGGCGGAGGCGGCCAATCATCCGGACGTGGTCTGGGATTACCTCCACGTCGACGCCGCGACCATCTTTCTGGTGACCGATCCTGCTAGGTTCGACGTGATCGTCACGGACAACCTCTTCGGCGACATCCTCACCGATCTGGCCGGCGCCATCAGCGGCGGGATCGGTCTGGCGGCCTCGGGCAACATCAACCCCGACGGCGCGTTCCCCTCGATGTTCGAGCCGGTACACGGTTCGGCCCCCGACATCGCGGGACAGCGGAAAGCCGATCCCACGGCGGCGATCCTGTCCACCGCCCTCCTGCTCGACCACCTCGGTCTGCCGGAGGCGGCCCGACGGATCGAGGCCGCGGTGACGGCCGATCTCGCCGCACGAGGAGCTGCATCCCGCACCACCGACGAGGTCGGCTCTGCCATCCTCGCCCGGTTGGCCGCAGACTAGACATCTACCCTCCCGGAGACCCTCATGACGATCAACCTCCTCCCCATGGCGACCCAGGACCTGCAGTGGCAGGTCACCCGCAACGACGGCGCGAAGTCGCCGGAGGCGCGCGCCGAGATCCTCGCCGACCCCGGTTTCGGCAAGTTCTTCACCGACCACATGGTCGACATCTGCTGGTCGGCGCGGGGCGGCTGGCATCGCCCGCGCGTGCAGCCGTACGGTCCGATCAGCCTCGACCCGGCCGCCGCCGTGCTGCACTACGGGCAGGAGGTGTTCGAGGGGCTCAAGGCCTACCGTCACGCCGACGGCTCGATCTGGACGTTCCGCCCCCACGCCAACGCCGCCCGCATCCGCCGGTCGGCGAAGCGGCTCGCGCTGCCGGAGCTGCCCGAGGAGTACTTCCTCGACTCGCTGCGGCAGCTGATCGCGGTCGACGCCGACTGGGTGCCGACAGCGCCCGAGACGAGCCTCTACCTGCGCCCGTTCATCTTCGCGAAGGAGGCGTTCCTCGGGGTGCGTCCGGCCGAGAAGGTCGAGTACTACCTGATCGCGAGCCCCGCGGGCGCCTACTTCACCGGCGGCGTCGCCCCGGTGTCGATCTGGCTCTCGACCGACTACGCCCGCGCGGGCAAGGGCGGCACGGGCGCGGCGAAGACGGGCGGCAACTACGCCTCGTCGCTCGTGGCCCAGGCCGAGGCCTATGACCACGGCTGCGCGCAGGTGCTGTTCCTCGACGGCGACGGCGTCTACCTCGAAGAGCTCGGCGGCATGAACGTCGTGCTCGTCACGAAGGACGGCCGGCTGATCACCCCCGACAGCGACAGCATCCTCGAGGGCATCACGCTCGACTCGATCCTGCAGCTCGGCCGTGACCGCGGCCTGCGCACCGAGCAGCGCAAGGTGTCGCTGCAGGAATGGATCGACGGGGTCGCCTCGGGCGAGATCGTCGAGGCGTTCGCCTGCGGCACCG
>CAZPJC010000250.1:0-3215 GCA_964586645.1 uncultured Schumannella sp. | reverse complement strand
AGCATCGCCGGGATGATCATCGAGCGGCGCGACCAGGTCTTGATCACGTTCTTGGTGTTGGCATCGTTCTGCGTGACCACCTTGCGGAGCAGGTGGTCGTCGACGAACGGGCCCTTCTTGAGGCTGCGCGGCATCCTGGTCTATCCCTACTTGCGCTTCTTGCCGACGTTACGTCGACGGATGATGAGCTTGTCGCTGGGCAGATCGCGCTTACGCGTGCGACCTTCCTTCTGGCCCCAGGGGCTGACGGGGTGACGTCCACCGGACGTCTTGCCCTCGCCACCACCGTGCGGGTGGTCGATCGGGTTCATGGCGACACCACGCACGGTCGGGCGGACGCCCTTCCAGCGCATGCGGCCGGCCTTGCCCCAGTTGATGTTCGACTGCTCGGCGTTGCCGACCTCGCCGATCGTGGCGCGGCAGCGCACATCCACGTTGCGGATCTCGCCGCTCGGCAGGCGGAGCTGGGCGTAGGGGCCGTCCTTCGCGACGAGGCGCACCGAGGCGCCGGCGGTGCGCGCCATCTTCGCGCCGCCGCCGGGGCGGAGCTCGATGGCGTGGATGACGGTACCCACGGGGATGTTCTTCAGCGGCAGGTTGTTGCCGGGCTTGATGTCGGCGCCGGGGCCCGACTCGACGACGTCGCCCTGGTTGAGCTTCGCCGGGGCCAGGATGTAGCGCTTCGTGCCGTCCACGAAGTGCAGCAGCGCGATGCGCGCCGTGCGGTTCGGGTCGTACTCGATGTGCGCGACCTTGGCGTCGACGCCGTCCTTGTCGTTGCGCTTGAAGTCGATGATCCGGTACTGGCGCTTGTGGCCACCACCGATGTGGCGGGTCGTGATGCGGCCCTGGTTGTTACGGCCACCCGTCTTCGGCAGCGGACGCAGCAGCGACTTCTCCGGCGTCGATCGGGTGATCTCGGCGAAGTCGGCGACGCTCGAACCGCGGCGACCCGGAGTCGTCGGCTTGTACTTGCGAATTCCCATTGGTGTTCTCCTGTGCCCTGAGTCTCGGGGCCTTAGCCGACAGCCGTGAAGATGTCGATCGAGCCGGACTTGAGGGTGACGATGGCGCGCTTGGTGTCCTTGCGCTTGCCGATGCCGAACCGCGTGCGGCGCAGCTTGCCCGTGCGGTTGAGCGTGTTCACGCTGGCGACCTTGACGTCGAAGATCTTCTCGATGGCGAGCTTGATCTCGGTCTTGTTCGAGCGCGGGTCGACGATGAACGTGTACTTGCCGTCGTCGATCAGCCCGTAGGACTTCTCGCTGACGACCGGCGCGAGGATGATGTCCCGCGGGTCCTTGTTGTAGCCGCTCATTCGCCGGCCTCCTCGGTCTTGGTCTTGTTCGCCACGAAGGTGTCGTACGCGGCCTTCGTGAACACGACGTCGTCGGAGACGACCACGTCGTACGCGTTGAGCTGGTCGACGTAGAGCACGTGCAGGTCCTTGAGGTTGCGCACGCTCTTCTCGGCGTTGTCGTCGCCGCGCTCGAGGACGATGAGCACCTTGCGGGTCACGCCGTGACCGCCGTTGAGGCCCGCGAGGACCTCCACCGCCGCCTTCGTCGAGGGGGCGCCGTCGACGGTGCCGAAGCCCTCGACGATGTGCAGGCGCTCACCGCGGGCCCGGTCGGAGATCACGCCGAGCAGCGCGGCGGCGATCATCTTCTTGGGGGTGCGCTGGGCGTAGCTGCGCGGCACGGGGCCGTGCACGATGCCGCCGCCGCGGTGCTCGGGAGCACGGACCGAACCCTGACGGCTGCGGCCGGTGCCCTTCTGCTTGAACGGCTTGACGCCCGAGCCGGAGACCTCGCCGCGACCCTTGGTCTTGTGCGTGCCCTGGCGGGCGGCCGCGAGCTGCGCGGTCACCACCTGGTGGATGAGCGGGACGTTCGTCTGAACGTCGAAGACGCTCGCCGGCAGGTCGACCGAGCCGGTCTTCTTGCCCGTGGCGTCGAGAACATCGAGCGACGTCATGATCAGCCCTTCACCGCGTTGCGGACGAAAACGATGCGGCCGCGCGCGCCGGGGACGGCGCCCTTGACCAGGATGAGGCCCTTCTCGACATCGATCGAGTGGACCTTGAGGCCCTGCACGGTGACGCGCTCGCCACCCATCCGGCCGGCCATGCGCATGCCCTTGAAGACACGGCTCGGGGTCGACGAGGCGCCGATCGAGCCGGGCTTGCGGTGGTTGCGGTGCGAACCGTGGCTCGAGCTGACGCCCTTGAAGTTGTGGCGCTTCATGACACCGGCGAAGCCCTTGCCCTTGGAGGTGCCCACGACATCCACCAGCTGGCCGGGCTCGAAGATCTCGACGGTCAGCTCCTGGCCGAGCTCGTACGAGTCGGCGTCGGGGGTGCGCACCTCGGTGAGGTGGCGGCGCGGCGTGACGCCGGCCTTCTCGAAGTGCCCGGCGGCCGGCTTGTTCACCTTGCGCGGGTCGATCTGGCCGTAGGCGATCTGGACGGCGGCGTAGCCGTCCTTCTCGACGTTGCGCACCTGGGTGACGACGTTCGGGGAGATGGAGACGACGGTGACGGGCACGAGCTTGTTGTTCTCGTCCCACACCTGGGTCATGCCGAGCTTCGTGCCCAGCAGACCCTTCGTGGTCGCGGTTGCAGACATGGTGTTCCTTAGCTCTCTGAGCGGCGCAGCCGGCTCAGGCCTTGATCTCGAGGTTGACGTCCGCCGGGAGGTCGAGTCGCATGAGCGAGTCGACGACCTTGGGGGTCGGGTCGATGATGTCGATGAGGCGCTTGTGGGTGCGCTTCTCGAAGTGCTCGCGGGAGTCCTTGTACTTGTGAGGGGAGCGGATCACCACCACGATGTTCTTCTCCGTGGGGAGCGGCACGGGGCCGACGACGGTGGCGCCTGCGCGCTGCACCGCATCGACGATCTTGCGTGCCGAGGCATCGAGACCGGCGTGGTCGTAGGACTTCAGCCGGATGCGGATCTTCTGTGCCGCCATGCGTATCTCTTCTCTCCTGTGTACATGCGGCATCCATTTCGATCCCGCACCCGCGAACTGTGTGGTCCGCGCACCGCTGTTCTTCTGTCAATCCGGTCCCGGTCCTGCAGGCACGCGGGCGCGCACGCAGAATCGAAGGATTCGAGTTGAAGCTTTGTGTGTTCTGCCACCCGCGGCCCAGTCGAAGACTGTGCACTGCCAGAGCGGTGACCCACGCGAACGCGCGGGATGTTGAACCACATGAG
>CAZPJC010000249.1:0-3232 GCA_964586645.1 uncultured Schumannella sp. | reverse complement strand
CAGGGCCGTCGCCCGACATCCCCACCACCCAGGAGCACCACCGTGAGCCTCATCGTGCAGAAGTTCGGCGGCTCGAGCGTCGCCGACGCGGAGAGCATCAAGCGGGTGGCGAAGCGCATCGTCGAGACGCGCAAGGCCGGCAACGACGTCGTCGTCGCGGTGAGCGCGATGGGCGACACGACCGACGAGCTGATCGATCTCGCCCACGAGGTCACCCCCATCCCGGATCCGCGCGAGATGGACATGCTGCTCACGACCGGCGAGCGCATCTCGATGGCGCTGCTCGCGATGGCGATCAAGAGCATGGGCTACGACGCCCGCTCCTACACCGGCAGCCAGGCCGGCATGATCACCGACGACCGGCACGGCTCGGCGCGCATCGTCGACGTCACCCCGGGCCGCGTCCGGGAGGCGCTCGACGAAGGCGCGATCGCGATCGTCGCCGGGTTCCAGGGCTTCAACCGCGACAGCAAGGACATCACGACGCTCGGCCGCGGCGGCTCCGACACCACGGCCGTCGCGCTCGCCGCGGCGCTCGGCGCCGACGTCTGCGAGATCTACACGGATGTCGACGGCGTGTTCACCGCCGACCCCCGGGTCGTGCCGAAGGCGCACAAGCTCGACAAGCTGACGAGCGAGGAGATGCTCGAGCTCGCCGCCGCGGGCGCGAAGGTGCTCTACATCCGAGCCGTCGAGTACGCGCGGCGCCACGGGGTCACGCTGCACGTGCGGTCGAGCTTCAACAACAACGAGGGCACCTGGGTGCTGCCCCTGGACGAGCAGAAGGAAGGCGATCGCGTGGAAGAGCCGATCATCACCGGCGTCGCCGGCGACCTCAACGAGGCGAAAGTCACCGTCGTCGGCGTCCCCGACGTGCCCGGCAAGGCCGCCGAGATCTTCACCATCGTCGCCAAGACCGGCGCCAACATCGACATGATCGTGCAGAACGTGTCGGCCGCGGCGACGGGCCTCACCGACATCTCGTTCACCCTGCCGAAGGGCGACGGCGAGAAGGTCATGACGGCGCTCACCGCGTCGAAGGAGGAGTCCGGCTTCGAGGCGCTCCAGTACGACGACCAGATCGGCAAGCTCGCCGTCGTCGGCGCGGGGATGCGCACCTCGGCCGGCGTGTCCGCGCAGTTGTTCACGGCGCTCTCCGACGCCGGGATCAACATCGAGATGATCTCGACGTCGGAGATCCGCATCTCGGTCGTGACCCGCGCCGATCAGCTGCAGCACGCGATGCGCGTCGTGCACGAGGCGTTCGGTCTCGACGCCGACGAGGTCGCGGTCGTCCACGGCGGCACCGGCCGCTGACGCCCGGCACCCCCGATCTGGGGTGCCGGACTGGATGAGAGTGCTCTCATTCACGCCGGCACCGCGCAGCCGTCTGGTTAACCTGGCCGGACACACTGCTCAATCGAATCGGGGGGTTCGAATGAAGGGTCCGATCGTGGTCGCCTTGGCGGGCGGCACGCTCGCCGTCATCGCATTCGGGGGAATGGCGATGGCCTCGGAGAGCGCGGACCTCGGTGTGTCGGCCGTCGTCACAGACGCGACGGGTGCGCCGGATCAGTCGGGCGAGGAGGCGTCGCACGACCTCGCCTCGCCCGACACCGGCGACGAGGGTGCCGCCGACGGGGGCGGGCTCGCGTGCGTGCTCGTGCCGATCACGACCGAGGGCGGGGACGCCGCACCCGAGCCGACGTCGACGATCGACGAACTGCTCGCGGCGAACGACATCTCGTGCACCGGGACGGGCAACGAGCGCAGCGGCGAGGTCGCCCTCGTGCCGCGCTACCTCGCGCACTCCGACGAGGACGCGGGAGCCGAGAAGGGTCTCGCCATCTCCAGCTGGGCGAAGTCCCACGCGAATCGGAAATCGGACGAGGAAGCCGCGACTCCGGCGACGGACGACGCTCCGGACGGTGGGGGCGAGGTCGTCGAGCCCGCTCCGGCGTCACCGGGGCGGTCGGGCGACGCGCCCGGCAACGCGGGATCGAACTCCGGCAACGGCCGGGGTCACTGACTCGTCCCCGATCTCCGCGCGGCGGGAATCCCAGCTCCCGCCGCGCGGCGTCTCGTCCGTCGGCCCTGCCCGCTCGCCTGGCAGGAACCGGCCTGACCGTGACCGGACGCGAACGGCGGGCCGGGGTGCGCGCGCTCTAAGCTCGGGGGTTATGAGCAGCAAGGGGATCCGTCTCGGCGTCGTCGGCGCCACCGGCCAGGTCGGCGCGGTCGTGCGCCGTCTCCTCGAGGAGCGGGATTTCCCGGTCGCCGAGATCCGCTTCTTCGCATCGGCACGCAGTGCGGGCACGACGCTCCCGTTCCGCGGCGCCGACATCACCGTCGAGAACGCTGAGACCGCCGACCCGTCGGGGCTCGACGTCGCGATCTTCTCGGCCGGCGCGACGATGTCGAAGGTGCAGGCCCCGCGGTTCGCCGCAGCAGGCGTGCTCGTCATCGACAACTCGAGCGCCTGGCGCATGGACCCCGACGTGCCGCTCATCGTCAGCGAGGTGAACCCGCACGCCCTCGACGAGGTGAAGAAGGGCATCGTCGCGAACCCGAACTGCACGACGATGGCCGCGATGCCGGTGCTCAAGGTGCTGGATGCCGAAGCCGGACTGCAGCGCCTCATCGTGAGCACCTACCAGGCCGTCTCGGGCGCGGGTCTCGCGGGCGGCGAGGAGCTCGCCGAGCAGGCCCGCGCCGCGGCCGAGCAGGATCTTCTGGGTCTCGTGCACGACGGCCACGCCGTCGACCTGCCCGCGGCCGTCAAGTTCCCCAAGAACATCGCGTTCAACGTCGTGCCGCTCGCCGGCTCGATCGTCGACGACGGCCTCGGCGAGACCGACGAGGAGAAGAAGCTCCGCAACGAGAGCCGCAAGATCCTCGAGCTGCCCGACCTGCTGGTGAGCGGCACGTGCGTGCGCGTCCCGGTGTTCACCGGCCACTCGCTGTCGATCAACGCCGAGTTCGCGAGGCCGCTCAGCCCCGAGCGGGCGACCGAGCTGCTGAGCAGCGCGCCCGGCGTGCAGCTGATGGACGTGCCGACGCCGCTCGACGCCGCGGGCGCCGACCCGAGCCTCGTCGGGCGCATCCGCACCGACCAGAGCGCCCCGGCGGGCAAGGGGCTCAGCCTGTTCATCTCGAACGACAACCTCCGCAAGGGCGCCGCGCTCAACGCGGTGCAGATCGCCGAGCTGGTCGCCGCGCGCCTCCCGGTCGC
>CAZPJC010000248.1:0-3272 GCA_964586645.1 uncultured Schumannella sp. | reverse complement strand
CTCCTGCGCGGCCGCGAGTTCTCGATGAAGGACGCCTACTCGTTCGATTACACCGACGCGGGCCTCGAGGTCTCGTACCAGGCGCAGCGCGACGCCTACGAGCGCATCTTCACCCGTCTCGGCCTCGACTACGTCATCGTCAACGCCGACAACGGGCTCATGGGCGGCGCCCGCTCGGAGGAGTTCCTGCACCCCACCCCGATCGGCGAGGACACCTTCGTGCGCAGCGCCGGCGGGTACGCCGCGAACGTCGAGGCCTTCACGACCCTCGTGCCGCAGCTGGATGTCGACGTCGCCACGCTGCCGGCCGCGAAGGTGCTGCCCTCGCCCGGGACCCCGACGATCCAGACCCTCGTCGACCTCGCGAACGCGGAGTACCCGAAGCCCGGCGACGCCTGGACGGCGGCCGACACCCTCAAGAACGTCGTGCTCGCGCTGACCCATCTCGACGGCACCCGCGAGGTCGTCGTCGTCGGGCTGCCCGGCGACCGCGAGGTCGACATGAAGCGTGCCGAGGTGGCGTTCGCCCCGGCGGAGGTCGAGGCCGCGACCGAGGCGGACTTCGAGAAGAACCCGCTGCTGATCAAGGGCTACATCGGACCGTGGACCGCCCTCGGCCCGCTGCTCGGCGAGGAGTCGGCGACCAACATCCGCTACGTCGTCGATCCCCGGGTCGTCGACGGCAGCGACTGGATCACGGGCGCCAACGAGGACGAGAAGCACGTGTTCGGGCTGGTCGCCGGGCGCGACTTCGTCGCCGACGGCGTGGTCGAGATCGCCGCGGTTCGCGCAGGCGACCCGGCACCGGACGGCTCGGGCCCGGTCGAGCTCGCGCGCGGCATGGAGATCGGGCACGTGTTCCAGCTCGGCCGGTTCTTCGCCGACGTGCTCGACCTCAAGGTGCTCGACGAGAACGGCAAGCTGGTGACCGTCACGATGGGCTCCTACGGCATCGGCGTCACCCGCATCCTCGCCGCGATCGCCGAGGCGACCGCCGACGACAAGGGACTGCTCTGGCCCGCCGAGATCGCGCCCTTCGACGTGCACGTCATCGCGACCGGCCGTGAGGACGTCGTCTTCGAGGTCGCCTCGAAGCTCGTGGACGAGCTCGAGGCCGCCGGACGGGACGTGCTCTACGACGACCGGCCGAAGGTCTCCCCGGGCGTGAAGTTCGGCGACGCCGAGCTGCTCGGCGTGCCGACGATCGTCATCGTCGGGCGCGGAGCCGCCGACGGGCTCGTCGAGCTGTGGGACCGCAGGTCCGGTGCGCGCACCGAGGTGCGGGTGTCGGAGCTCGTCGCCGAGGTCACCGCACCCGGCGCCTGAGTCGCGTCCGACCCTCGGGGTTTCACAGCCCGAGGTCGGCGCGGATGCGCTCCCGGATGGCGGCGAGCTCGGGGTACTCGTCGAAGAAGTGGAGTTTCTGCGCGACGACGCCCGATCCCTCCGCCGAGTCCTCGAGCACGTAGGTCATGAACGACTCCGCCAGGTCCTCGACGAGGTTCGTCGCGGCGTAGTCGCTCACGAAGTCGTCCTCGTGCGCGAGGTAGAACTCGTAGGCGACGTCCTCGTCGTCGTTGTCGACGGCCGGGGCGTCTTCGTAGCCCGTCCAGAACCTGTCGCGGAAGTCCGCGATCGCCGAGGTCGGGGCCGGGCAGCCCTCCGACATCTCCTCGTCCTCGGCGCACGTCCCGGCGTCGTCGAACTCGTCCGTCGAGAGCGTGAGGATGTGGGCGTACTCGTGGATGAGGGTCGCGACCATCAGGTCGTGGTCCTCGGCGGTCGCGAGGTTGGCGGCGAGGATCCAGTAGTCGGGGTCGTCGTCCTGATAGACGTAGGCGAGGGTGTCGCTGTCGGGGGCGTCGCCGACGCGGTACTGGATGACGACCTCGGCCGCGAAGTCGGGCGTCGCGATCTGCTGGAACAGCTCCCACACCTCGAGCGTCGTGCCCGACGCGTCGGGGGAGAGCGATCCGTCGTCGAGGACGTCGTACACCTCGACCGTGCCGAAGTCGTCGTCCTCCTCGACGACCGCACCGCTCCCGGCGACGACGTCGGTGCCGTCCGGCGCCTCGGGCGCCAGCAGGGCGCAGCCCGAGAGCAGGAGGGCGGGCAGCAGCAGGGCGGGGAGCAGGACGCGGCGCACCCGTCCAGGCTAGGGCTCGGCTAAGCTCGACCGATGCCCCCGAGTCGGGGGCGACAAGCTGAATAGCGGAGGCCCCCGGCATGGACATCGACCTCACCGTGCTCCGGATGATGGAGCGTGAGCGCGAGATCCCCTTCGAGGAGCTCGTCACGATCATCGAGCAGGCGATCCTCACCGCGTACGTCAAGCACACCGAGCGGGAGCCCGACTCGGGCGCGCGGGTCGAGCTCGACCGCAAGACCGGCCACGTCACGATCTACGTCCCCGAGGTGGACGACGACGGCGAGGTCGTGGGGGAGTCCGTCGACAACCCCGAGGACTTCGGCCGCATCGCGGCGTTCGCGGCGAAGCAGGTCATCAACCAGCGGCTGCGCGACATCGGCGACGACAAGGTGCTCGGCGAGTTCCGCAACCGCGAGGGCGACATCGTCGCAGGCGTCATCCAGCAGGGGCCGAACCCGCGGATGATCCACATCGACCTCGGCAGCGTCGAGGCGATCCTGCCGCCCGAGGAGCAGGTGCCCGGCGAGGACTACTCGCACGGCTCCCGCATCCGCGTGTACGTCACGAGCGTGTCGAAGGGGCTCAAGGGTCCGTCGATCACGGTGAGCCGCACGCATCCGGGTCTCGTGCGGAAGCTGTTCGCGCTCGAGGTGCCCGAGATCGCCTCCGGGGTCGTCGAGATCGCGAGCCTCGCCCGCGAGGCCGGCCACCGCACGAAGATCGCCGTCCGCGCGACCGAGCCGGGCATCAACGCCAAGGGCGCCTGCATCGGCGAACTCGGCTCGCGCGTGCGCGCCGTCACGGCGGAGCTCAACGGCGAGAAGATCGACATCGTCGACTGGTCCGACGACATCGCGACCTTCGTGGCGAGCGCCCTGTCGCCGGCGAAGGTCTCGAGCGCGTTCGTCATCGACGAGGCGACGAAGGCCGTGCGCGCCCTCGTGCCCGACTACCAGCTCTCGCTCGCGATCGGCAAGGAGGGGCAGAACGCCCGCCTTGCCGCGAAGCTCACAGGGGCCCGCATCGACATCCAGCCCGACTCGGTGATGGAGTCCTGAGAGCCTCGACGCGCAGAACGGGGGTAGGATGGAAGCCGTTCGAACCTGCCTGGGTTGCCGGCAGC
>CAZPJC010000247.1:0-3328 GCA_964586645.1 uncultured Schumannella sp. | reverse complement strand
ATGACGACGTAGCCGCGGCGCACGAGCTCGCGATCGCGCTCACGGTCCCGCTCGAACGTGGCGCGATCGGCGTGCCACTCGTATCCGTCGACTTCGATGACCAACCGCTCCCCGACGAGGAAGTCGACGCGTCCGATTCCCGAGACCCCGACCTGGCTCCGCGCCCGGACGCGATGGCGCCGAAGACCGAGTCGGACGAGGGTTTCGATCCCGGATTCCGCGCGTGGGTCGTGGAGACCGAGCGCCTGCCGACCGCGCGGAGTGGTCGCGAGGATCGCCCGGAGGCGTTCCGGCGCGATGATCCGCCGATTCGCGAGCGAGTCGATGACGACCACGAGGGCACGCAGGTCCGAGCAGATGAGCGCACTCGCGAGCGCATCCTCGGCGCCATCGACACCCGGCCCGACGCGCTCGGACGTCCAGTGGACGCGGACACCCGGCATCGGGGCGACCGCCACGCCGTCCGCGATGCGGATGTGGATGCCGACCGATTCGGGTACCCAGCATCCGTGCATTCGGAGCGCGGCGAGGCACGTCAACCGGCCGCCGACCCGACCCGCCGTGCGCACATCGGGGGTGGTACCCGATGTCGCGTACCACCCCCGGCGTAGTCGGCTCAGCCTGCCGGCGGCCACGGCGTCTCGGATGTCGCGGGTGCGAAAACCGTTCGCACGAAGGAGGTGGGTCGAGAGGAGTCCTGTCTGCACGCCGACAGGCTCGTTCTCAACTCTCGGCTGGGCCGACCGTTATCGACGAGAGGTGGACAAGGTTGCACGTGCCCGAGAGTTAGGGACCCAAGGATGCCCGGATAGCCTGAACCCGTGCGCATCGACGTCGTGACGATCTTCCCCGAGTTCTTCTCGGTGCTCGATGTCTCGCTCCTCGGTCGTGCCCGCAGCGGCGGGGTGCTCGACTTCCGGGTGCACGACCTGCGCGACTTCACGCACGACCGCCATCGCACCGTCGACGACACCCCGGCCGGCGGCGGCGCCGGGATGGTGATGAAGCCCGAGCCGTGGGGCGAGGCGCTCGACGCGATCCTCACGCCGGCCAGCACCGTCGTGTTCCCCACCCCGGCGGGCGCGCTGTTCCGCCAGGCGACGGCCCGGGATCTCTCGACCCGGCAGCACCTCGTGTTCTGCTGCGGCCGTTACGAGGGCATCGACCAGCGGGTCATCGACGACACCCGGGAACGCGCCGAGGTGCTCGAGCTGAGCCTCGGCGACTACGTGCTGAACGGCGGCGAGGTCGCGGCGATGGCGATGATCGAGGCGGTCGGGCGACTCGTGCCGGGCGTCGTCGGCAACCCGGAGAGCCTCGTCGAGGAGAGCCACGAGGACGGGCTGCTCGAGTACCCGAGTTACACGAAGCCCGCCGTGTGGCGCGGCCGCGAGACCCCGCCGGTGCTGCTCGGCGGCAACCACGCCGCGATCGCCGCCTGGCGTCGCGAGCAGCAGTTCGAGCGCACGAGGCGCGTGCGGCCCGAGTTGCTGCCGCCGGCCGCCGACGACCTGCCCTGAGCCGCGCGTCGAACGTGCCCGGGGCCACGGCGGTGCGGCAGGATTCCCTCGTGCGTGGTCGTGGATGGGTCGTGGCGCAGCTCGTCGTCGCCGGTGTCCTGCTGGTCCTGAGCCTGGTCGGCATCCTCGGCGTGGCGGTGTTCGACGCCGCCGAGCTGACGTTCTCCTTCGCCGGGGCCATTCAGGCCTTCGCGGTGTTCCCCGGCCTCGTGCTGTCGCTCGTCGTCAACGCGCTCATCATGCGCGCGCACCGCGAGCGCGGCCTGTCGCTCACCGAGAAGTGGCTCCTGGGCATCGAGTTCGGGCTCATCGCGGCGTTGCTCGTGCTGCACTTCTGGACGCAGTCGGGGGATGCCCTCGGCCTCGCGATCCTCACCTGGCCGGTCGTGATCATCCTGGCGATCGTGATCGCGATCGTCGCCGGGGTGCGCAACGCGTCGAGACCCGCCGTGGATGCGGCCGCCGTCGCCCCGCCGCCGCCTCCGCCCGCGACCGGGCCGTCCGCCTAGCTCGATCGGGCGGTGAGGATCAGCGGTCCCGACTCGGTGACCGCGATCGTGTGCTCGACGTGCGCGCCGCGCGACCCGTCCTTGCTGCGCAGCGTCCAGCCGTCGGCGTCGGTGCGGATCTTGTCGGTCGTGTGCAGGAACCACGGCTCGACCGCGAACACGAGCCCGGGCCGCAGCGCGAGGCCCCGACCCGCACGTCCGTCGTTGGGGATGTGCGGGTCGCCGTGCATGATGCGGCCGACGCCGTGGCCGCCGAAGTCGAGGTTCACCTTGAGCCGCGCGGCGTGCGCGACGTCGCCGATCGCGGCGGAGATGTCGCCGATCTTGTTGCCGACGACGGCGGCGGCGATGCCGGCGGCGAGGGCCTTCTCGGTCGTGGCGATCAGCTTGAGGTCCTCGTCGCGGGGGGTGCCGACGACGAGCGACACCGCCGAGTCGGACGCCCAGCCGTCGACGATCGCCGCGAAGTCGAGGGTGAGGAGGTCGCCATCCTGCAGCTTGTAGTCGTGGGGGAGGCCGTGCAGCACGGCGTCGTTGACCGACGTGCAGATGACCTTGCCGAACGGGGAGCCGCCGAACGACGGGTGGTAGTCGATGTAGCAGCTCTCCGCACCCTCGGCGCGGATCATGTCGTGGGCCAGGGCGTCGAGGTCGAGCAGGTTGACGCCGACGGCCGCGGCGTCGCGCGTGGCTTCCAGCACGCGACCCACGAACGAGCCGGCGGCCTTCATCTGCTCGATCTCGGCCGGGGTGCGCAGTTCGATCACCGCAGAAGCCTAGCTGGATGCCGCTGCCGGACTGTGGCAAGATGATCCCTTGTGCCCGGCACGACCCTGCCTCAGAGGGGTCACCGAGTGCCTATCGCTCTGACGTAGCGCAGAGGATCGGGGCACGTTCTCGAATTCACCCACTATTCCGCGCCCGATCTGATGGCGGTCGCAGAGAGCGAAAACCCATGCATCTCCTCGACGACGTCGACGCAGCCTCTCTCAAGTCGGACATCCCCGACTTCCGCCCCGGTGACACCGTCAAGGTGCACGTGAACATCGTCGAAGGTTCGCGCTCGCGCATCCAGGTGTTCCAGGGCGTCGTGATCGCCCGCAAGAACGAGGGCATCCGCGAATCCTTCACGGTCCGCAAGGTCTCCTTCCAGGTCGGCGTGGAGCGCACCTTCCCGGTGCACTCGCCGGTCATCGACCACATCGAGATCGTCACCCGCGGCGACGTGCGCCGCGCGAAGCTCTACTACCTGCGCAACCTGCGCGGCAAGAAGGCGAAGATCAAGGAGAAGCGCGACGC
>CAZPJC010000246.1:0-3354 GCA_964586645.1 uncultured Schumannella sp. | reverse complement strand
AGCGGGTTGTGCTCGATCACGATCGCGCCGAGGCGCAGCACCGCGTAGAACGCGACGACGTGCTGCGGGCAGTTCGGCAGCACGAGCGCGACGGTGTCGCCCTTCTTCACGCCGAGCCGCCGCAGCCCCTCGGCGGCGCGCTCGATCTGGTCGCCCAGTTCGGCGTAGGTGGTCTCGCGGCCGAAGAACTCGATCGCCACGTTCTGCGGGTAGGTGCTTACCGACTCGGCGATCAGGTCGGCGAGGGATGTCGTCGGCAGGTCGATCTCGTGCGGCACGCCCGGGGCGTAGGAGTCGAGCCAGGGGCGCTGGGGATCGGTGGCGGTCACTGACCTAGCGTGCCACGCCGGGCGAGGTGCCGCAGATGCATCTCGGTCTGCGAGAGCGCGGAGAGCCGGAGGAAGCCGGCGAGCGCGTCCCAGCCGCCGGTCCAGGCGACCCGGGAGGCGACCTCCCATACCGTCGCGGCGGGGTCGGCGGCGGCGAGGGCGCCGATCTCCGCGCTGCGCCGCCGGTGTCGCTCCGCGATCTGCGTCGCGCGCGCCGCGACTCCGTGGAACCGCGCGCCGTGCCCGGGCAGCACCTCCGCGGCGTCGTACTCCGCGATCCGGGCGTAGGAGTCGAGGGCGAGCCCGAGCGGGTCGTCGGCCGGGGTGAAGCCGCCGAGCCCGAGGCCGGGGTTGACGATCGGCAGCACGTGGTCGCCGGTCATCAGAAGCCCGGCGTCCTCGTCATGGAGGCAGATCGAGCCGGCGGTGTGCCCGGGCGTGTGGATGACGCGCACCGCGCGCCCCGGGATCGGCAGCAGGTCGCCGTGCTCGAGCACGATGTCGGCGGCGAGCCCGGGCGGCTGGGAGCGCGGCACGATGTTAGCGCTGACCTCCTCGACGAAGGCGGCCGGGACGCCCCACCGCACGATCGTCTCCTCGGCGTCGGGGTAGAGCGGACGGGTCAGCGCCTCGTGCTCGAGCCGGTGCAATGCGACCGGCACCCCGCGTTCCCCGCGCAGGCTCGAGCCGAGCCCGAGGTGGTCGGGATGCAGGTGGGTCGCTGTCACCGTCCGCACGTCGTCGAGGGCGAAGCCGGCGTCCGTCAGCCCCGCTTCGAGCCGGGCGCGGTTGTCGGGGGTGTCCCAGCCGGGGTCGACGAGATGCACGCCCCCGGCGTCGTCGGCGACGAGGTAGCAGTTGGTCGTCTCGACGACGCCGCGGTGCGGCAGCGGGAGTTCGACGACCCAGACCCCGTCGGCGACGAGCGACGTCACGACACCCTGCTTGTCATGAAAGCGTGGCGCGGACGACCTCGACGAAGGCGTCGACATCCGCCTCGGTCGTGTCGAAGGCCGTCATCCAGCGCACTTCGCCCGCGGCCCGGTTCCAGTCGTAGAAGCGCACCTTCTCGCGGATGCGATCGGCGGCGGCGTTGTCGAGCACCGCGAACACCGCGTTCGCCTGGGTCGCCTGGCTGAAGCCGAGGCCGGGCAGGGCGAGCTCCTCGAGGGCTCCGCGCAGACGCGCGGCCATGGCGTTCGCGTGCGACGCGGCGGCGAGGCCGAGGCCGCCGTCGAAGAGCGCGAGCAGCTGCGCCGACATGAAGCGCATCTTGCTCGCCAGCTGCATCGTCGACTTGCGCAGGAACACGATCCCGTCGACGCGGGACGGGTCGAGCACGACGACCGCCTCGGCGCCGAGGAGCCCGATCTTGGTTCCGCCGAAGCTCAGGATGTCGACGCCGGCATCGACCGTGAACTCGCGGAACGGCACCCCGAGGGCGGCGGCCGCGTTCCAGATGCGCGCGCCGTCCATGTGCAGCGCCATGCCGTGCTCGTGGGCCCAGTCGGCGATCGCGCGCACCTCGGCGGGCGTGTAGAGGGTGCCGAGCTCGGTAGTCTGCGTGATGCTCACGGCGAGCGGTTGCGCGCGGTGCTCGTCGCCCCAGCCCCAGGCCTCGGTCGCGATCAGCTCGGGGGTGAGCTTGCCGTCGGGCGTCGGCACGACGAACAGCTTGAGTCCGGTGACCTTCTCGGGCGCCCCGCCCTCGTCGCTGTGGATGTGCGCGGTCGTCGTGGCGACCACGGCCCCCCAGCGCGGCAGCAGCGCGGTGAGCGCGACGACGTTCGCGCCGGTGCCGTTGAACACCGGGAAGACCTCGGCCTGAGCGCCGAACTGCTCGCGCATCACCTCGCCGAGCCGCGCGGTGTAGGCGTCCTCGCCGTACGAGACCTGGTGGCCGTCGTTGGCGTCCGCGAGCGCGGCGAGCACTTCGGGATGGATGCCGGCGTAGTTGTCGGAGGCGAATCCGCGCCAGGCGGGATCGTGGAGCTGCGTCACTACCCCATCGTTGCAGAGCGGGCGCGGGTGGCGCGGCCCTTCATGATGCGGAAGATCGCGACCCCCGCGGCGATGAGCACGAGGGCGTCGTCGCCGAAGCCGAGCGGGCCGGCCAGGAACTCCGGGATCAGGTCGATCGGCGAGGCGCCGTAGAGCAGCGCCCCGAGCGCGATGAGCACCGCCTTCAGTGTCGAGTGATCCTTCTTCATGCTCCGACGCTACGCCCGCGGGGTCACGAGCGGCTGAGAATCAGGCGGCCCATTCCGCGAGCTTCGCGATCGTCGCGACCGGGTCGCCCGCGGCGACGGTGACCTGCATGTCGGTGACACCGGCGGCCCGGTAGGCCTCGATCCGCTCGCGCACGTACGATTCGGGCCCCACGAGATTGGACGCCTCGAGCCAGGCGAGCGGCACCTTCGCCTCCGCGTCGCGCGGACGCCCCGCGAGGTAGAGGTCCTGGATCTCCCGCGCCTCCGCCTCGAACCCGAGATCGCAGGCGAGGTCGAAGTAGAAGTTCTTGCCGCGCGCGCCCATCCCGCCGACGTACAACGCGTAGAGCGGGCGCATCCGGTCGAGCACGGCCGAGACGTCGTCGCCGATCGCGACCAGCCCGCCGGCGCTGATCTCGAGCGGCGCGAGCTCGGACGACCGCTTCGCCGTTCCCGCGGCGAGGGCGTCGCCCCACACCTCGGCGGCCTTCTCCGGCACGAAGAGGAACGGCAGCCAGCCGTCCGCGATCTCGGCGGCCTGGGCGACGCTCTTCGCGGTGAGGGCGGCGAGCCAGATCGGCACGACGGGCCGGACGGGCCGGTTGAGCAGCTTGAGCGGCTTGCCGAGCCCGAGACCCTGATCGGCGGGCAGCGGGAGGTCGTAGATCCCGGAGTGCACGAGCGGCTCGCGGCGCAGCCCCATCCTGATGATCTCAACGATCTCGCGCGTGCGGGCGAGCGGCCGGTCGTACGGGATGCCGTGGAACCCTTCGATCACCTGCGGGCCCGAGGCGCCGAGGCCGAGCACCGCGCGT
>CAZPJC010000245.1:0-3359 GCA_964586645.1 uncultured Schumannella sp. | reverse complement strand
ATCGCCCCGGCCATCAGCGTGAACGTCCAGAGCGCGAACCCGACGATGGTCAGCCGGTAGGCGAGCCGATCGAGGTACTCCGTCCCGGGGACCGCGTCGAGAAGCCGCGCAGGTCGGCCAGCGGGTGCGGGGCGGTTCTCGTGACGGTGCTTGACGAGCTGGGTTGCGCTCAGTACGGCCGCGATCCCGAAGAACGACGTCGCCAGCAGTGCGACCAGCACGTGGATGACGAGCCATGCGGACTGCAGTGCGGGCGGCAGCGGAATCACGGGCACGTAGAACGCGACGGTCGCGAGCCCGAGGAGGATCACGACGACTCCGACGACCACAGGACCGAGGACGACGACTCGGGTGCGGCGGGACACCACGAGGAACACTGCGATGATGAGGGCCGTTCCCGTGATGGAGAACTCGAACATGTTGGCCCACGGCACCCGTTCGGCGGCGACACCCCGGACCACGACCGCAGCAAGGTGCAGGACCCAGGCGAGCATGGTGAGGGCGTAGCCGACCCTGGCTGCGCGACCGGGGCGTTCCGTTTCGGTTTGGGGTCCTCGTCCACCCGCGTGAGCGGCGGGAGTTCCTCCGGCGTTCACCAGTCGTCTGATCGGGTTGGTGGTCTGTACCGCGAAGGCGAAGACGTATCCGACGAACGCACCGACGTAGACGGCGATCGCCGAATAGACCAGGACGAGCGAGATCGGGTCGAGCGGGAGGTTCATGAGTGGTCCTTCTGCGTTGTCCTGGTCAGACGGCTGGCGATTCGACGGGCGAGACTCTCGACCGAGGGGAGCAACTGGGGATCGTCACCCCGAGCGAGCCCGCCATACTCAAGCTGGACTGCGCTATGGAGCTGCGTCGCTCGGATCCAGACCCGTCGCCGGGGGACGAAGAGCGAAAGGCTCAGGCCGACGAGGGCGGCGATCGCCGCGACCAGAACCGGAACCTGCGTCGGGTCGTGGGCGATGTCGAATGACGCGAATCGAGGGATGTCATCAAGCTCGACCGATCCGAGACCGCCCGGCAGTTCGGCCTGTGAGCCCGGCGTGAGTTCGAGGGCGGCCACGCCCGACTCACCTCCGGCGACTTCCGTCATGCCGGAGGTGTCGAGCTGATACACCGACTTGGGAATCCCCGCGTCCAGGCCCAGGTCTCCGACGTAGACGTTGAGGGTGAGCACGGGGAGCACGAGGTCGGGGTAGCTCGAGTAGGACGCGCCCGCCGACGTGACGGCTCGGGTGGGATAGAAGAAGCCGATCATGCCGACTTGTCGATCGAGCCCGTCCGGAACTTTGACGACGCCGAGACTGGTGAGGTTGGCGTCCTGTGGCAGGAACGGCACCGTGTCTGTGAAGACGACCTCTCCACTCGGGTCGCGAACGGTGATGCGTGGTGCGTACCCGTTTCC
The DNA here is from genome assembly GCA_964586645.1 of uncultured Schumannella sp. Classification (GTDB taxonomy): domain Bacteria; phylum Actinomycetota; class Actinomycetes; order Actinomycetales; family Microbacteriaceae; genus Pseudolysinimonas_A. Next base: position 1,951 of record CAZPJC010000245.1, on the reverse strand, counting down.
TAAGAGGTAGATGTCCGAACCGTCCACCGACAGGGGGCTGTTCACCTCGATCCTGGCGCTCGTGCGCGATTCCGCGGCTCGGGAGCTCACCGAAACGTCGGCGACGAAGGCATCAGCAAGGCCAAGTGCGTTCACGTTGTCGGTGACGTAGCTGACTGTGAAACGTTCAAGAGTCAGGGAGAACGGAGGGAGGGAGTCGTCTGTCACGAATCGACCGGCCTCGAAACTGTCGAATGCCAGCCGGGAGTTGACGAAGGTCTGACCCTCGACGAGGACACGCTGGCCGGTGTATTTGAAACCGCCGCCGATCGCCACGGTGATCAGGACCCCCACCAAGGCGATGTGGAAGATCAGGTTGCCGGTTTCGCGCAGGTACCCGCGTTCCGCCGCGAGGCTGACCTGTCCACCCGATTCCTGGGCACGGACGACGCGGTAGCGCGCGGTGCGGAGTTCCCGTTCAGCTTCATCGACCGCGTCGAGCAGCGGGACGTTGGTGACGATGTCCCGCTGGTGCGCGGGGAGACGGCCGAGGTTCTTCGGGGTCGCGGGTGGTGCTGCGCGGATCGCCGTGACGTGGTGGCGAATGCGGGGCACCACGCATCCAATGAGCGACAGGAACAGCAGCAGGTAGATGGCGGAGAACCACACCGAGGAGTAGACGTCGAAGAGCTGGAAGGTGTCGAGCAGTTCGGCCATGGCCGGGTCCTGTGCGAAGTGCTGGACGACACCGTTGGGGTCGGCGCTGCGTTGCGGGAACAATGACCCGGGCACGGCGGCGAGGGCAAGCAGCAGGAGCAACAACAACGCCGTGCGCATGGAGGTGAGTTGTCGCCATGCCCATCGCGCCCACCCCGCGGGGCCGAGCTGCGGGGCGCGAATGACCTCTACGTCCTGATCGACGTGATCGGTCGGGCGGTCCAGCCGAACGATTCCACTTGGAGCGCGAGCGTCTTCGGTCCGAGTCATGATTCCTCCACGGCCAGCTCGGCGCTTCGTCGGACCGCACGGCGCCTCTCGAGTCGGCGGGCATTGACCAGCAGGAGAATCCCGACGACCGCGGCTGCGAGCGCCGTGAGGAGATTGATCTTGATGCCCGCCACCAGGAGTTCGGTCGGGTCCAGGCGGAATGACTCGAACCAGGCGCGGCCGATGCCGTACCACAGCAGGTAGAGGCCGAGGCTGAGGCCAGTGCCCGGATGGGGCCGGCGGTCGCGGAAGATGGCGCGCTCGACCAACAGGACTGTCGCGGCGCCCGCCAAGTTCCAGATGAGTTCGTAGAGAAACAGCGGGTGGAACAGGGTGTCTTCGGGCAGGCCCGCGGGGAACGCCGGGCTGCTGGGGTCGATCTGCAGGCCCCACGGGAGCGTCGTCGGCGATCCGTAAAGCTCCTGGTTGAAGTAGTTGCCGATGCGACCGACCGCCTGCGCGATGAGCATCCCGGGAGCCAGAGCGTCGAGGAAGACCAGGAAGTGGAGCTTGGTCCGGCGCGCGCCGATCCAGATACCCACGAGGCCGAACACGACGCCGCCGAAGATCGCGATGCCGCCTTCCCACACGTAGAGGATCTTGAGCAGGTCAGCTCCCGGATAGAAGTAGTCGCCCGGGTGGGTGACGACGTGATAGAGGCGCCCGCCGACGATCCCGAACGGGACCGCCCACAGTGCGATGTCGATCGCCTCACTGCCCTGATGTCCGGCCGCGCGGAGCCTTCGGCTGGTCAGCAGCACGGCGAGGACGACGCCGATGAGAATGAAGACCGCGTAGAAGTGCAGCCGAAACGGGCCGAGATCGATGTAGCTGATATCCGGACTCGGAATGGACACGGGCAGTTGCGGCAAGGTCATCCTTCTTCTCCAATCACGTCTTCGATCAGCGTCTCCAGTACCGACCGATCGGGGATCTGCCCGATGATGCGTGAGGCCACGCGTCCCTCGCGGTCGAGGACGATCGT
>CAZPJC010000244.1:0-3391 GCA_964586645.1 uncultured Schumannella sp. | reverse complement strand
TCGAGCCGCCGCTGTGGGAGGTGGATGCCAACCTCCGCCCCGAGGGCAAGGACGGCGCCCTCGTGCGCACCCTCGACTCCCACCTCGCCTACTACGAGCGATGGGCGAAGTCGTGGGAGTTCCAGGCGCTGCTGAAGGCCCGCCCGCTCGCCGGCGACCTCGGCCTGGGGGAGCGCTACGTCGACGGCGTCGCCCCGATGGTCTGGTCGAGTGCGGCCCGCGAGAACTTCGTCGAGTCGGTGCAGGCGATGCGCGAGCGCGTCACGGCGCACATCCCGCCCGACGAGGTCGACATCCAGCTCAAGCTCGGCCCGGGCGGCCTGCGCGACGTCGAGTTCACGATCCAGCTGCTGCAGCTCGTGCACGGGCAGTCCGATCCCGGGGTGCGGCAGCGGTCGACCCTCGACGCACTGTTCGCGCTGGCCGAGCACGGCTACATCGGCCGGGTCGAGGCGGCCGGGTTCGCCCGCGACTACCGGTTCCTGCGACTGCTGGAGCACCGCATCCAGCTCTCCCGGATGCGGCGAACCCACCTGATGCCGCGCGAGGAGGAGCAGCTGCGCGTGCTCGCCCGGGCGACCGGGGTGGCGACGACCGCCGCCGGGGTGCTCGAGGCCTGGCAGAAGGTCAAGCACGAGGTGCGCACGCTGCACGAGCGCCTGTTCTACCGCCCGCTGCTGTCCGCGGTCGCGGCGCTGCCCGACGACGGGTACTCGCTCACCAGCGAGCAGGCCGAGGCCCGGCTCGCGGCGATCGGCTTCCGGGACCCGCGCGGGGCCCTGCACCACATCGCGGCGCTCACCTCGGGGGTCTCCCGGCGGGCGCAGATCCAGCGCAACCTCCTGCCGGTCATGCTCCAGTGGTTCGCGGAGGGAGCGGATCCGGACGGCGGCCTGCTCGCCTTCCGCCGGCTCTCCGACGACCTCGGCGAGGCGTACTGGTTCCTGCGGCTGCTGCGCGACTCGTCGGGCGCCGGGCACCGGCTCACCCAGGTGCTCGCCGGGTCGAAGTTCGTCGGGGTGCTGCTCGAGCGCATCCCGGAGGGCGTGGTGTGGCTCGAGAACGACGGCGAACTGGCGCCGCGGTCGGCGGCGCTGCTCATGGAGGAGACCGCCGCGACCGTCGCCCGCCACTGGGACGACATGGATGCCGCCGCCGCGGCTCTGCGCACCGCCCGCCGGCGCGAGGTGCTCCGTCTCGCCCTCGGGGCGATCGTCGGGGTGCTGACCGTCGAGGAGCTCGGTCGCGGCCTGAGCGACGTGACCACCGCGCTGCTCACGGGCGTGCTCGCGCTCGTGCACCGCTACGGCGACGGCATCGAGTTCGGCATCATCGCGATGGGGCGCTACGGCGGGGCGGAACTCGGTTTCGGCAGCGACGCCGACGTCATGTACGTCTACCGCTCCGCCGGGCTCGACGACGAGGAGGCGCAGCGGCGGGCCGAGCACCTCGTGCACGAGATCCAGCGCCTCACCGAGGACCTGCGACTGCCGCTCGACCTCGACCTCGGGCTGCGTCCGGAGGGCAAGAACGGAGCGATCGCCCGTTCCCTGGACTCCTACCGGGCGTACTACGCGCGCTGGTCGCTGACCTGGGAGGCGCAGGCGCTGCTGCGCGCCCGCGGAGCCGTCGGGGACGCCGCGCTCCTCGCGGACTTCGAGGCACTCGCCGACGAGATCCGCTATCCCGAGGCGATCTCGGCCGCCGACGTCCGCGAGGTGCGACGCATCAAGGCGCGGGTCGAGGCCGAGCGCCTGCCGCAGGGCGCCGACCCGGCGCGGCACCTGAAGCTCGGACGCGGGTCGCTCTCCGACGTCGAGTGGTTCGTGCAGTTGCTCCAGCTGCAGCACGGCGCCTCCGTCGACGGGCTGCGCACGACATCCACTCTGGATGCCCTCGCCGCCGCCGTCGCCGCGGGTCTCGTGCCGGCCGCCGACGCCGCGAAGCTGCGGGCCGCGTGGATCATCGCGTCGCGCGCGCGCTCGGCGATGACGCTGTGGTCGGCGAAGACGACGGATGTGCTGCCCACCGACCGCCAGCAGCTCGAAGGCGTCGCCCGGCTGCTCGAATACCCGCCCGGCAGCGCCTCCCGGCTCGAAGAGGACTACCTGCGCACCACTCGCCTCGCCCGCCAGGTGTTCGAACGGCGGTTCTACGGGGAGGGGTGAGCCTTCTCCCGCCGTTCACCCGGCGTTTTCGTGTCGTCCCGCGTGCGGGTCACGGCGTCCGGATGCACTGGCCCCATGACCTCCCTTCGTGTGAGTGTGATCGGAACGGGCTACCTCGGAGCCACGCATGCCGCCGCGATGGCGGAACTCGGCTTCGACGTCACGGGGGTGGATGTCGACCCGGCGAAGGTCGAGCTGCTCGCCTCCGGACGCGTGCCGTTCTTCGAGCCCGGACTGCCCGAGCTGCTGCAGAAGCACCTCGCGACCGGGCGCCTGCGCTTCACCACGGATCTCGCCGCGGCGGTCGGGGATGCCGACATCCACTTCGTCTGCGTCGGCACGCCCCAGCAGTCCTCGTCGTCGGCGGCCAACCTCGACTACGTCGAGGCCGCGGTCGCCGGGGTCGCCCGGGCGATGACGCACGACGGCCTCATCGTCGGCAAGTCGACGGTGCCGGTCGGCACGGGGGAGCGGCTGCGGGTGCTGCTCGCCGCGCTCGTGCCCGACGGCGTCGCCGCCGAGCTGGTGTGGAATCCCGAGTTCTTGCGCGAAGGCCGCGCCGTCGAGGACACGCTGCGCCCCGATCGCATCGTGATCGGCGGGGCGTCGCCGGCGGCCGAAGCGAGACTGCGCGAGCTCTACGCCACGCCGATCGCGGCGGGGACGCCGGTGATCGCGTGCGACCTGCCCACCGCCGAACTCGTGAAGGTGAGCGCCAACGCGTTCCTGGCCACGAAGATCTCGTTCATCAACGCGATCGCCGAGCTGTGCGAGGCCGCCGGCGCCGACGTCACGGTGCTCGCCGACGCCCTCGGGCACGACGCCCGGATCGGGCGGCGGTTCCTCAACGCCGGACTGGGGTTCGGCGGCGGCTGCCTGCCGAAGGACATCCGCGCGCTCACCCATCGCGCAGGCGAGCTGGGCGCTCCGCAGATCGCGTCGCTCATGCGCCGGGTCGACGAGATCAACATGCGGCAGCGCGAGCGCGTCGTCGAGCTGGCTCTCGCGGCCTGCGACGGCTCGGTGCTCGACGCCCGGATCGCGGTGCTCGGCGCGGCCTTCAAGCCCGACACCGACGACGTGCGGGACTCGCCCGCGCTCTCGGTCGCCGCGGCCCTGCACCTCCGCGGCGCCCAGGTGTCGGTCTACGACCCGGCGGCGGGCGAGACCGGCCGTCGCACCTTCCCGACGCTGACCTTCGCCGACACGATGGACGCCGCGGT
>CAZPJC010000243.1:0-3432 GCA_964586645.1 uncultured Schumannella sp. | reverse complement strand
CCGTGGTGGTGCGAGAGGGTCGCGCCGTTGTCGATGAAGGACTGCTGGATCGCCGACTTCACGACGTCGTACTCGGCGAGCATGTCGTTCTTCTCGACGAACGCGAAGGTGAAGTAGAGGCAGGCACCCGAGTGGTACGAGTGCGACATGTGAGCCATGATCCAGCCCGTGATCCCGATCGACGCGTACGCGTCCTCGGCGGCCTTGATCGTGCCGTCGTAGACCGCCTGGAGCTTCGACCAGGGCGCCGCCGTCTCGGAGACGTCCCCGACTGCGCCGTAGTCGAGCAGGAAGTCGCGCAGGTACGGGGTGTCGAACTTCTTCTGGTCGTACAGCACGCCCGGGCCGGTGCCGACGCCCATGCCGTTGTGCTTCGCGACGATCTTGTCGACGATGTCCTTGCTGAACTTCGTGCCCGCCTTCGTGCCCTCGAAGCCGATGAACGACAGCGCGATGTTCTCGAGGCCGCCGGGCTGCTTCGCCCAGCCGCGGCGCTTCATGAGCTGCGGGAGCACGGTGCCGGCGAGGAACTTGTCCATGCCCTTCCGCTCCTTGCTCGTCGCGAGCGAGAAGCCCGATTCGCGGCCGTCGGAGACGCGGGTGATCGACGGGTGGGCGTCGGACTCGCTGATCTCCTGCATCGCCTTCAGCCCCGTCTCGAAGTTCGGGAAGAAGTACGCCTGCACCTCGCGCACCTCCGCGTTGCGGCGCACCTGGGCAGTGACCTCGGTGATGACGCCGAGACGCCCCTCCGAGCCGAGGATCATCTCGCGCACGCTCGGTCCCGTCGACGTCGACGGAAGGGAGCGGATGACGAGGGTGCCGCCCGGGCGGGCGACGCGCAGGCCGCGGGCGATCTGCGCGATGTCGCCGAAACGGTCGCTCTGCATGCCGGACGACCGGGTGGCGACCCAGCCGCCGATCGTGGAGTGGGTGAACGAGTCGGGGAAGTGCCCGATGGTCCAGCCCTTCGCCTGCAGCTGCTCTTCGAGGTCGGGGCCGAGGGCTCCCGCCTGGATGCGCGCCGTGCCGGAGTCGGGGTCGATGTCGAGCACCTTGTTGAGGCGCCCCAGGTCGAGCGAGATGATCGTGCGCTTCTCGGTCGGCACCGGCTCGAGCGAGCCGGCGATGTTGCTGCCGCCGCCGAACGGGATGATGACGGCATCCGCCGCGACCGCGGCATCCACCAGCTGCTGCACCTCGGCCTCGTCGTCGGGGTAGACCACGACGTCGGGGTAGCGCAGCACCTGGTTGGCCCGGATGCGGGCGAGGTCGCGCAGGCTCTTGCCGTAGACGTGGACGACGCGCTCCATGTCGTCGGTGCGCACGTCGTCGGCGCCGACGATGCCCGCGAGGGTCTTGAGGAAGGCGGCCGAGGCGACGGGCTTCGCGATCGTCATCTGCTCGAACGACGGCGCCTCCGCCGGCGTCGCGGTGTGCAGGTCGAGCCCGACGGCCTTCAGCACGAACGGCGCGAAGGCGGGCTTGTCCTGCCAGTGGAAGGCGGTGCCCTCGTTGCCCCAGCCCCACCACTTCATGTGCTTGACGTCGGTCATGAACGCTTTCCTTCGGGTGCGTCGGGGGCTCGGTAATCGGAGCCCAGGATCCGGGGGCCGTGCTCGGCGATCATCGCTTCGATCTGCGCCTTCACGCGGGCCATGAACGCGGTCGGCACTTCGCCGTCGCGAGAGTACATCGGCTCGCCGTAGACGACGCCGACCGGCAGGCGGCCGGGCTTGGGCCACTTGCCGCCGCGCGGGTGCGCGCGCCCCGCGCCGACGAGCGCGACGGGGACGATCGGCACCTCGGTCGCCGAGGCGAGAGCCGCCGCACCGGGCTTGAAGTGCCCGAGCTTGCGGTAGTCCTTGGCGCGCGTCCCCTCGGGGAACACGATGAGCGGCACGCCCTTCTGCAGCAGCACCTTCGCGCTCACGCCCCGCGGGTTGACCCCCGAGCGATCGACCGGGAACGCGTTGAAGAAGAGGCCGGTGAGCCCGCGCCGCCACCAGACGTCGAAGAAGTAGTCCGCCGCGGCGCCGGCGGCGAGGTACCGGGACATGCGCATCGGGAGGGAGCCGAGGATGAGCGGGGCGTCGAGGTGGCTCGAGTGGTTGGCGATGACGATGAACGACCTGCCGACCTTCTTCAGGTTCTTGACGCCGTGCACCTCGACCTTGACGGTCGACCAGGCGACCGGCACGAGCAGACCCCGCTGGGCGACGAACCGCGCTGCGGCGCGCCCCTTCGAGGTGAACCGCTTCGCCTTCGCGGACATGGATCGCTCCTTCTCCGCGCGCTCGTCTTCGGTCACTCCGTCACGGTACTACTGCGACTGGAACTAATGGCACGCGAGATCGATCGCACGACCGACCTCGGGAGGTGCCGGGCGAACCAGATGAGCACCTTGTACCGAACACTCGGTATGGAGATCACCTTGCCCCGCTCGGCATCCCGCAACGCGGATCTCACCAGCTGTTCGGAGTCGAGCCACATGAAGCTCGGGATGCCGCCCTTCGAGATGCCCGCCCGGGCATGGAATTCGGTGTGCACCCAGCCGGGACAGAGCGCGGTGACGGTGACGCCGGTCTTGTGCAGGTCGTTGGACAGCCCCTCGCTGAAGGCGGTGACCCAGGTCTTGATCGCCGAATATCCGCTCGCCATGGCGATGAACCCGGCGGTGCTCGAGACGTTGATGATCCGGCCGGAGCCCCGGGCGCGCATCGAGCGGGCGGCCGCGGCACCGAGCTCGCGGACCGCGCGCACCATCACCTCGAACGCCACGTCGTGACCGGTCGAGTCGGCGTCCGAGAGCCGGGTATGCATGCCGAATCCGGCATTGTTCACGAGCACGTCGATCGGGCGGGTCGGGTCTTCGAGGCGCTTCACGACCTTGGCGACATCCGACCGCTTCGCGAGGTCGGCGGCAAGCACCTCGACCTCGCGACCCATGCCGCGCAGTTCATGCGCCATCTCCTCGAGCCGCGCCTCGTCGCGCGCGACGAGCACGATGTCGTCGCCCTTCGCAGCCAGCTGGCGGGCGAAGGTGGCGCCGATGCCCGACGTCCCCCCCGTGACGAGAGCGATACCCATGTGCCTTACGATACGGTGCGGGGCAACATCGGGCCGCGCACGGGAAGTGCCACCCCCGTACCGAAGGACCACACGCCATGACTTTCGACGTCCGTGAGTTCGCACGCACCGCCCGCGGCAGCCACCGGGGCGAACTCGACCTCGATGCCCTGACCCATGCCGATGTGGACGTGGATACCGCCCGTCTCATCCGCACGATGCGCGACCTCGAGCGCCACACGATGGAGCGGATGCGCAACCTCCTCGTCACCGCGACGCACAAGGACGCGCGGGTGACGGCGTTCCTCACCACCTGGGCGTTCGAGAAGTTCTGGATCGCCGACGCCCTCGACGCCGTGCTCG
>CAZPJC010000242.1:1888-3461 GCA_964586645.1 uncultured Schumannella sp. | reverse complement strand
GGCCGTGTCTCAGTCCCAGTGTGGCCGGTCACCCTCTCAGGCCGGCTACCCGTCGTAGGCTTGGTGGGCCGTTACCTCACCAACTACCTGATAGGCCGCGAGCTCATCCTGGACCGAAGTTCTTTCCAGACGCTGAAGATGCCTTCGCGTCTCGTATCCGGTATTAGACGTCGTTTCCAACGCTTATCCCAGAGTCCAGGGCAGATTGCTCACGTGTTACTCACCCGTTCGCCACTGATCCACAGGAGCAAGCTCCTGCTTCACCGTTCGACTTGCATGTGTTAAGCACGCCGCCAGCGTTCATCCTGAGCCAGGATCAAACTCTCCGTAAGGTTTGGTAGCACGCGATCCGCTCCATCACTGGAACAGGACCGCGGCAAACCGGTGCGCAGCCCATCCGGAATGGGATGGGACTGCGCGAGTTGATCTGACTAAAGGATTGTCTACTGACAATCCGTCAATCCAAAGGAATCTCGTCGATGACCGAGGTCACCGACAGAGGTATTTGGCATTTGACATAGTGCACGCTGTTGAGTTCTCAAGGATCGGGCGCGCCAGAACCCTCGCCGTTTCGGGTTTGGATTCAGGGCAACTGCTCTAACCTACCAGCACGAGCACGCGTGTCAAGCGACACGCGGAACCGAAGGGTTCTTCGCGCTGGGCTCCCCACTCTAGCTCGCCGAGTCGGGCCTTGCCAGCTTCAGAAGCGGGTCGGCACGGATCTCGGTGATCCTTCGAGGGGAGTGTCCCACTTGAGGGCCCGGTTGCTCCAGCGGCGTTGTTCACACTGCGGCTTCCGGCACCTTTGGGGTGACGAGGGATTACGTTACGTGGCTCTCGGCGATCTGCCAAATCGAGCCTGCATCCCGGGCGTGTCGCGCCCGGGATGCCCGGAAAATCAGGGTGCCGCGCAGTAGTTCGCGTACCAGGCGGCGACGCCGGACTGCGCCTCGATCGAGGAGATCTGCTGCTGGTTCGCGGCATCGTCGACGGTCCGCGACGCGGTGACCGCGTCGATGATCGTCTGCCCTCGGGTCGCGAGGAGCTCCATCCCGGTGCGCAGGCTCGCCGGAGAGGTCGCGGCGAGCGTCGTCCAGTTGTCGGTCCACGCCTGCATGAGAGCCAGCGATTCGGTCGTCGTCGCGCCCGGGGCCGGCCAGCCGAGGGTCGGTGGAGTCACGATCGCAGGATCCGCGGCGCCCGCCGCGCAGAACTCCGCGCTGGCCGCGGCGATCTCGGCGTGCTCGATCTGATCCGCCCGGATGTTCCACAGGACGTACCCGCCGATCCCCGCCGCGATCGTCGAGATGACGGCGAGCACGAGCGAAGCCCGCGCGATTCCGATGAGCCAGCCGCGCCGTCGTGCGCCGCGTGCCGCGTTGACGATCGCGATCACGAGACCGATGGGACCGGTGAGGACGGCGAGCGCCAGTCCGACCTTCTCGCCGACGGTCGAGCGCTCGAGGTCCTCGGGCGTCTCGACGGCCGAGGACGAGCTCGGCAGCAGCGGACCGGGCGGGAACACCGTGGCCGGCGGGGCGGCGTCGGATCTGAGCACGGGTGGCTCGGCACG
>CAZPJC010000242.1:0-1788 GCA_964586645.1 uncultured Schumannella sp. | reverse complement strand
CCGGCGACCCGGATCCGAGCGACTGGTCCGCCGCCACTCCCCCGGCGTACCCGTCGGGGAACGAGGACTGCAGTCCGAGCGCCTCGAACCCGCTGGGAGCGGGCGGCTCGACGATCGCCTCGGATGCGGGCAGGCCGTACGCTGGCGGCGCGGCGTACGCGGGCGGCGGCTGGTAGGCCGGCGGCTCGTTCACGGGCGGTGGTTCGTACGATGCCGGGGGTTCGTAGGATGCCGGCGGCTGGTACGCGGGCGGCGGCTGATAGGCCGGCGGCTCGTTCACGGGCGGCGGCTCGTACGCCGGCGGTCGGACGGCCGGGTCGACGCCGGCGGGATACTGCGCCGTCGGCGGATACGCGGGAGCCGGGGCGGCCGCCCCCGGGTACTGCGACGTCTCGGGGTACTGCGGCATCTCGGGGTACTGCGGCGTCACGGGGTACTGCGGCGTCTCGGCATACTGCGGCTCGCGGTACTGCGGCGGCTCGGGCACCGACGTCCCCGGTGGGGGCTGCTCGGCCGGGTACGGCGCAGCCGGGCTCTGCGGAGCCGGATACGCCGGAGTCGGGTAGGGCGGCGCCGAGGTGGGCGCGAGACCCGGATACTGCGGTGCGGACGGAGCACCGTACGGAGAGCCCGCGGGCTCCGCCGCAGGGGCGGGCAGATCGTAGGACTGCGCGGCGGGCTGCGCCGGAGGCGCCGCTGCCGACGGGGCGGGCATCTCGTACACGGGAGTCGCGGGCGTCGGATAGCCGGGGGCCGGGAAGGCCGGGGGCGGTGCCGCCTGCTGCGGAGCGAGTCCCGGGTACTGCGGAGCGGCCGGGGACGACGCCGGGGCGGGCGCGGGCTCCTGTGCGGCCGGGGCCGGAGGGGCCGGATCCGGGGCGGCGCGACGGGGTCCGGGCTCAGCGTTCGCACCCGCCTGCGGGGTGATGCCGCCGAACAGCGCGGCCAGGCCGTCGCCGTCTTCGTCGTTGCTGAAACTCACTTCGCCCTCCTCGGCGAGCCTAAGCGACTCTCGTGTCGGGGACATGACGGAAGCCCGTGAATCGCGTGGCAGCCGGCCCGATCATCCGGCCACCGCGGTCGTGTGCACGCCGGCGAGGGTCTTCTTCCCCCGCCGCAGGACGGCGAGGCCGCCGGGGAGCAACGCCCCATCGACGGTCGCGTCCGAATCCTCGACGCGCGTGTTGTTGACGTAGACGCCGCCCTGGTCGATCGCCCGGCGGGACTCGCTCAGACTCGAGGTGAGTCCGGCATCCACGAGCAGTTGCGCCACCGTCGCGCCGGGGACGTGCGTCGCCGACGGCAGCTCCGCGACCGCCGCACGCAGGGTCGCCTCATCGAGTGCCGCGAGGTCGCCGTTGCCGAACAGCGCGTCGGCGGCCGCGAATGCGGACTCCGTCGCCGCCGCGCCGTGCACGAGGGTCGTCACCTCGCGGGCCAGCGTCTTCTGCGCCTCGCGCTTGAACGGCTCGGTCGCGACCGCCTGCTCGAGGCGCTCGATCTCCGCGCGGGACAGGAAGGTGAAGACCTTGAGCCGGGAGATGACGTCGGCGTCGTCGGTGTTGAGCCAGAACTGGCTGAACGCGTACGGCGAGGTGAGCGCGGGGTCGAGCCAGACGGCGTTGCCCTCGCTCTTGCCGAACTTCGTGCCGTCGGAGTTCGTGATGAGCGGCGTGCCGATGGCGTGGGCCGTCGCGCCCTCCGCCTTGTGGATGAGGTCGACGCCGCTCGTGAGGTTGCCCCACTGGTCGCTGCCGCCGGTCTGCAGCACGCAGCCGTACTCGCGGT
>CAZPJC010000241.1:0-3467 GCA_964586645.1 uncultured Schumannella sp. | reverse complement strand
CCCTCGGCGCGATCACGATCGCGATCGGCCGCGTCGTCGACGACTCGATCGTCGTGATCGAGAACATCAAGCGGCACCTCTCCCTCGGCGAGGAGAAGAAGACCGCGATCCTCAGCGCCGTGCGCGAGGTCGCCGCCGCCGTCACGGCGTCGACCGCCACGACCGTCGCGGTGTTCCTGCCGATCGCGCTCGTCAGCGATGTCACGGGCGAGCTGTTCCGGCCGTTCGCCCTCACCGTGACGATCGCCCTCGTCGCGTCGCTGTTCGTCTCGCTGACGATCGTGCCGGTGCTCGCCTTCTGGTTCCTGCGCCCGCCGAAGGTGATCGCGCCCGCGGCTGAGGACGAGCTCGACCGCCCGACCCGGCTGCAGAAGGCCTACCTGCCGGCGCTCAACTGGACGCTGCGGCATCCGATCGTCACCCTCTCGGCGGCGGCCGTCGTGCTGGCCGGCACCGCCGGGCTCTACACGCTCGTGCCGACGAACTTCGTCAGCGACTCCGGGCAGAACACGATCACCGTCCGACAGACCATGCCCGCGGGCTCCAACCTCGAGGCGATCGACGCGGCGTCGGAGGACGTCGAGGCCGCGCTGCTCGACATCGACGGCATCGACGTCGTGCAGGTGTCGATCGGCAGCGACGGCGGCTCGATCCGCTCGTTCTTCGGCGGCGGCGGCGCGGACGCGACCTTCTCGATCACGACCGACCCCGACGCCGATCAGGAGGAGCTGCGCCGCACGGTCACCGAACGGCTCGACGACCTCGACGGCGTCGGCGAGGTGTCGGTCGGCTCGGGCGGCGGCGGATTCTCCAGCGACGTGACGATCGACCTCCGCGCGGCCGACGGCGACGTGCTCGCCGAGGCGACCGCCGACCTGCTCGCCGACGTGCAGGATCTCGACGTCACGACCCAGGCCGAGTCGAACCTCGCGGTCACCCAGCCGTACCTGTCGATCGTCGTCGACCGGGCCGAGGCCGCGGAGTACGGACTCTCCGAGATCGCGGTCGGCGGGATCGTCGCCAACTCGATGCTGCCCGCCGCGGTCGGCTCGGTCACGGTCGACGGCACCGTGCTGTCGGTGTACATCACCGACCCGAACGCCCCGGTGACGGTGCAGGAGCTGCGCGACTTCACCGTGCCGACTGCCCGCGGCCCGGTGGCGCTGTCGGAACTCGCGACGATCGAGGAGGTCGAGGCGCCCGCGCAGATCTCCACGGAGCGCGGCATCCGTACTTCGACGATCACGATCACGCCGTCGACGTCGAACCTCGCGGCCGTCACGCCGGCGCTCGAGCAGGCGATCGCGGATGCCGACCTGCCCGACGGCGTCAGCGCCTCGGTGGGCGGCGTCGCGGCCGACCAGGCGGAGGGCTTCGGCCAGCTCTACCTGGCGCTGCTCGCCGCGATCCTCATCGTCTACACGATCATGGTCGCGACGTTCCGCTCGCTGCGTCAGCCGCTGCTGCTGCTCGTCTCGATCCCGTTCGCGGCGACCGGAGCGTTCCTGCTGCAGCTGGTGTCGGGCATCCCGTTCGGGGCCGCGTCGATCATCGGCCTGCTCATGCTCGTCGGCATCGTCGTCACCAACGCGATCGTGCTCATCGACCTCGTGAACCAGTACCGCGAGCGCGGCATGGATGTGCGCGAGGCGCTGCGCCACGGCGGGGCGAGGCGTCTGCGCCCGATCCTCATGACGGCGTTCGCGACGATCGGCGCGCTGTTCTTCATGACGATCGGCGTCACCGGCCACGGCGGGTTCATCTCCCAGCCGCTCGGCATCGTCGTGACGGGCGGACTCGTGTCGTCGACGCTCCTCACCCTGCTCGTGCTGCCCGCGCTCTACTGGCTGGTCGAGGGCGCGAAGGAGCGGCGGCTCGCCCGCCGTGCGACCCACCACGGGGCGCACACCGCCACCGACTGACGGCGGCCCGGGGCGGGGCCGTCAGTCGCCCGCGGCCTCGGGATCGGCCGTCGGCACGAAGCCGGGGCCGAGGGTGCGGGTGTAGAAGGCGACGATGCGCGCCTTGAGGTCGTCGTCGAGCAGCGCGATCGAGTGCAGGGACCCGTCGGCGAGGAGGAAGTCGACGTCGATGCGGGCAGCGCGCAGCTCCTCGACGAACCGCTCGGACTGCGCGAGCGGGATCTTCTCGGTCGTCGAATGCGCGATGAAGAACGGCGGGTCGGTCTCGTCGACGTGGAAGTTCGGCGACGCGGCCTGCGCCGTCGGGCAGGTCTGGAACGTCGTGCACCCGAGGTACTCGAGCTGCAGAGGCGCGAAGTCGTCGGTGACGGCGACGCCCGTGAGGTCGATCGGGCCGCTCAGGTCGGCGACGGCGGCGACGCGCGACCCCGAGCTGAGGTCACCGGTGCCGGTCGTGCCGAGCAGAGCCGCGAGGTTGCCGCCCGCCGAGCCGCCGAACACCGCGAGGCGGCCGGGATCGAGGCCGAAGCGCGCGACCTGGTCGTCGGCGCGCAGCCATTCCACGGCCGCGCGCACGTCATCGAACCCCGCGGGGAACGGATGCTCGGGTGCGAGCCGGTACTGCACCGAGAACGCCGGGTACCCCGCGCTCGCGAGCCAGGTGCAGACCGCCCGCCAGCCGACGCTGTCCTTGAGCCCCTCGCGCCAGCTCCCGCCGTGGATGACGAGGATCCCGGGCACCGCGGCCGCGCCCGGGTCGAAGCCCGGGGGGAGGCAGGCATCCAGCAGCAGGGGTTCGCCGTCGACGGCGCCGTATTCGAGGTCGGCGATCACCGTGACGTCGGGATCGGTGGCCAGGTCGGTGCCGGCCGCGTCGATCTGCGGGTCGATCGCCTCGGCATCCGACCCTGTCGGCCCGCACGCGGCGAGCGTCAGCATCGTCGCGAGTGCGAGGACGCCGATCGGGATGACGCGTGCCGCACGCATCCCGAAAGCCTAAGCGAGGGGGCTATTTGCCCATTTCGGGTGCCACCCGACCCGACGAGACCCCCGATTCGGGCGAATAGCTCGGCTTCGGCGCCTGGAACGGGTAATGTTGCACGGTCGGCTCTCGACGCGCGGATGTCATCCGCCAATGCAGCACTGTATGTCGAGCGGGCCGGATCGCGACTCAGTCGAGGCGCGAGGAATCCTTCAGGAAAACGGCCCCGGTCTACGTACGCCCGGGTTCTCGGCGTGTGCTTTCAGCATGCCCGCACTCTGATACCCAGCAAATACGGAAGACACACGCATGCCCAGTCCCAAGAAGGGCGCCTCCGCGCGCTCCACCACCGCCGGCGGCCCCAAGAAGGCCCGTTGGTCCACCGAACAGCGCGCCGCGCAGGGCAAGTCGCCCGTGCGCCCGCGCGGCACCGTCGCGCGACCCGTCCGCGAGCGCCAGGCGGACTCCGCCGACCGCCGCGACAACGTCGAGCGCGGCCAGTCCACGCGTCCCAACTGGGAGCCGCGCGACAAGGCCCCGCGTTCGAGCGACCGCTTCGGCGC
>CAZPJC010000240.1:0-3492 GCA_964586645.1 uncultured Schumannella sp. | reverse complement strand
ACCTCGCGGAGCCAGTCGAGCTGGCTGTCGAGCAGCGCGCCGTGGTGGTAGCCGGGGACTGTCGAGTCGAGCGAGATGATGCGCAGGCCGCCGAGCATCTCGACGCGATCCTGGGGCTCCGTGGTCTCGTGACCGAAGAGGCCCTTCGAGTACGCGGGGCGCTCGTCGTGGTTGCCCATCACCCAGATGATCTCGGCGCCGATCTTCGCCGCGGCCGGTTCCACGATCGACCGCAGCCGCGCGTAGGCATCGGGCTCGGCGAGGTCGGCGAGGTCGCCGGTGAAGACGAGGGCCTCGATCGGCAGGTTGGACCGGCCGAGCAGCTCGAGCGCGTGCACGAGCGGCGGATCCGTGTCGACGGTGCCGTACAGCTCGCGGCCGCCGCCGAGGAAATGGGTGTCGGAGATGTGCGCGATCACGTGCCGCGCGGGAGGGAACTGGCCCAGTTGCACCATGGCCGCACTCTACGCGTCGCCGGTGTCGCTACCCCGACACGAGACGCCACCCGCCGGGGCCCTCCGTCGCGAGACCGTCGAGTTCGAGCATCCCGAGTTCCGCCCGCACGGCGTCGAGCGACATCCCGCTGATCGCGGCGAGACGGGTCAGGTCGCGACCGGTGCGGGTGAGGGCGTCGAGCACCCGGGTGCGTTCGGGGCTCGGGTCGCCCGTGTGCGGTCGTGCCGCGCCGGCGGGGTCGACGAGTTCGGCCATCTCCTGGGCTGTCGTCACGCAGACGGCGTCGTACTCGCGGATGAGACGGTGGCATCCCGCGGATGCCGACGACGTGACGGGTCCGGGCACGGCGCCGAGCGGACGACCGAGTTGCGCGGCGTGACCGGCGGTGTTGAGCGAGCCCGAACGCCAACCCGCCTCGACGACGACCGTGGCCCGGCTCGCCGCGGCGATCAAGCGATTCCGTTGCAGGAACCGCCACTTCGTCGGGGCCGTGCCGCACGGCACCTCCGACACGACGGCGCCGCGGTCGACGATGCGCGTGAGCAGCGTCTCGTGCGCGCTCGGATAGAACCTGTCGACGCCGCCGGCCAGGAACGCCACCGTCGCCCCGCCGCTCGCGAGGGCCGCACGGTGGGCGGCGCCGTCGATGCCGAAGGCGGCCCCCGACACGATTGCGAAGCCCCGGTCGACGAGGCCGCTCGTGACCTCGACGGTGACGTGCTCCCCGTACCCGGTCGCCGCCCGGGCGCCGACGATCGCGATCGACCGGTCGAGCCGCCCGAGCAACCCCGCGTCGCCGCGCACCCAGAGCGCCGCCGGGGCGTGCACGCCGAGGTCGTCGAGACCGGTGGGCCACTCGGCGTCACCCGGAATCACGAGTCGCGCCCCGAACCGGGCGGCCTGCCGGAGGTGGAGCGGCGTGTCGACCTGACGGATCCGCGGACGCCAGCGGTCGACGGCATCCGCGAGCGTCGCGTCGGCGAGCCCCGCCGTCGCCTCGGCCTCGAGCCACCCGAGCGCCTCGACGGGCCCGAGCGTCGCGATCAGCCGGCCGGCGTCGGCATCCCCCGGCTCGGCGATCGCCGACCACCGGGCGCGCGCGGATCGCTCGGCGATCTGATCGCGATCGAGGGAACGGTCCGGCGTCACCGCCCGGATGAGAGCCGCCATCTCCGAATCGGGGATGCTCATGCGGCCGCCCTCCGCAGCAGGAGGGCCCGGCCGACGTGTCCGGCGTCGGGACGGCCGGCGCCGTCGAGGTCGGCGAGGGTCCACGCCATCCTCAGCACCCTGTCGTAGCCGCGCATCGTGATGCCCCCGCGTTCGAGTGCCCGGTCGAGCACCGCCGTCGCATCACGTGCCGGAACCCCGGCGGGCGACCTCAGCCAGGTGCCGGGCACGTCGGCGTTGAGCCGCCAGGGTGTCGCGGCGAGCCGCTCGCGCGCGACGGCCCGGGCGCGTTCGACCCGGGCACGCGCCGTCGCCGACGAGACGCGCCCGCCGTCGTCGGCAGCCCGCAGCTGCGCGGCCGTGATCCGCTCGACGCGCAGCCGGATGTCGACGCGGTCCAGCAACGGACCCGACAGCCGCCCGAGGTACCGGCGCTGCGCGAACGGCGTGCACAGGCACTCCTGGTCGCGCGACCCGGCGTTGCCGCACGGACACGGGTTGGCGGCGAGCACGAGCTGGAACCGCCCCGGGAATCGTGCCGAGCCCGCCGCGCGCGAGACCGTGATGACGCCCGACTCGAGCGGCTGACGCAGCGCGTCGAGCGCGTGCGGCGAGAACTCGGGCGCCTCGTCGAGGAAGAGCACCCCGTGAGCCGCCCGTGCCGCCGCGCCCGGACGCAGCACCCCGCTCCCTCCCCCGACGATCGCCGCGGGAGACGCCGTGTGGTGCGGCGCCTCGAGCGGCGGCCGGGTGACGAGCCGATCGCCGACGGGGAGCCCCGAGAGCGACCGCAGCGACGACACCTCGAGCGCCGCCTCGACGGTCAGGTCGGGCAGGATGCCGGGAAGCCGGCTCGCGAGCATCGTCTTTCCGGCGCCGGGTGGACCGAGCAGGAAGAGGTGGTGCCCGCCCGCCGCCGCGACCTGCAGAGCCTCCACGGCATCCCGGTTGCCGGCGACGTCGGCGAGATCACCATCGTCGCGCGCGCCCTCGGCAGCGGCGACGGGCAACAGGAGCGGCTCGACCGCGAGAGGGTCGAGCGCCGCGCCGTGCCAGATCGCCGCATCCCGCACCGAGGTCACGCCGACCACCTCGATGCCGTCGACCAGCGCGGCCTCGGCGGCGTTGCCCGCCGGCACGAGCACGGTGCGGAACCCCGCCCGTGCGGCCGCGAGGACCGACGGCAAGACGCCGGGGGTGGGCCGCAACCGGCCGTCGAGCGCGAGCTCACCGAGATGGATGACGCGGTCGACCGACTCGGCGGGCACGACCCGGTCGGCGGCGAGCGCCGCCATCGCGATCCCGAGGTCGAACGCCGTGCCGTGCTTGGGCAGCGCGGCCGGCGAGAGGTTGATCGTCAGCTTGCGGTGGGTGATCGGGCATCCCGCGTTCGCCGCTGCGGCCCGCACGCGCTCCCGGGCCTGACCGAGGGCGAGGTCGGGCAGCCCGATCAGCACGAACGCCGGCAGGTTGTTCGAGATGTCGGCCTCGATGTCGACGACGGTGCCGTCGAGCCCGAGGAGGGCGATGGCGTGGGTGCGCGCGACGTGGGGCATCAGACGGCGCCCATCAGAAGATGCCCTCGAGGTGCTCGATGCTCGCGGGCGCGTTGCGCGGGGCGAGCACGCCGATCGCGTCGATCCGCAACCGTCGAGCCGCGCGCACCGGCCCGCGCTCGGCGAGCCAGGCCGCCGCGAGCCGACGCAGCCGCGAGAGCTTGCCGGGCGTGATCGCCTCGAACGGATGCCCGTACCGCGTCGACGACCGGGTCTTCACCTCGATGAAGACGAGCGCCTCACCGTCGAGCGCGACGAGGTCGATCTCGCCCTCGGGGCAGCGCCAGTTGCGGTCGAGGATCTCGTAGCC
>CAZPJC010000239.1:2406-3508 GCA_964586645.1 uncultured Schumannella sp. | reverse complement strand
TCGGCGAGCAGGATGTTGGTGAACACCGGCCCCTCGCGGAACTCGAACTCGCCCGACTTGGGGTCGTACACCGCGGACCCGGTGATGTCGCCCGGCATGAGGTCGGGGGTGAACTGGATGCGCTTCGTGTCGAGACGCATCGCCTGGCTGAGCGAGCGCACGAGCAGCGTCTTCGCGACACCCGGGACGCCTTCGAGCAGAACGTGCCCGCCGGCGAGCAGCGCGATCATCAGGCCGGTGACGGCGCCGTCCTGTCCGACGACGGCCTTGCCGACTTGCGCGCGGACGGCGGCGAGCGCGCCGCGGAGTTCGTCGGTCGTTGCCATGTGAGCCATTCTTTCGTCTCCGGAGGGGTCAGCGGCCGCGGGTCGCGCGGGTGGTGTCGGCTTCGAGCACGAGCAGATCGTCGGACAGCTTCACGAGCGCCGCATCGCCGGTCGGGATGCGGTCGACGAGCAGGTCGGCCACCTCGTCCCGGTCGCGTCCGGTGACCGCGGCGACGGCGTCGATCACCTCGTCGACGCTGCTGCGCCGCGGCAGCCCGCAGGCCGACGCGAGCCGCGAGATCGTGCCGATGCGCAGCGCGTCGAGGGCGTGCTCGCGGGCGCCGGCGCGTTCGTACAGCCGGGCGCGCCCCTCCATCGTCTCGTTGGAGCGCACGATCACCGGCAGCTTCTCGGCGACGAGCGGGCCGAGCCGGCGCCCCCGCCAGACCCCGGCGACGAGGGTGACGAGCAGCAGCAGGACGATCACGGGCGTCACCCAGGGCGGGGTGAGGCTCTGCGGGGTCGGGATGTCGCCCGAGTCGAGCTCGCCGAGGCCCGGGAGGTACCAGACGAGGGTCTCGTCCTCGCCGAGCAGGTTGAGCGCGAGCGCGGCATTGCCGGCGTCGAGGACCGAGCCGTTCGTGAGCGCCTGACTGAACCCGACGAGCACGACCTCGGTGCCGTCCGTCTCGGTCTGCACGACGCCGTAGGTGTCGTCGGCGGTCTCGAAGCAGCCGAGAGTCTCGTTCTCGGCCTCCGACACGTCGTAGCCGTACGGGTAGCCCTCGACCTCGCCCGCCTTCACCGCCGCCGGCAGGTCGCAGTCGGCGACGTAG
>CAZPJC010000239.1:0-2306 GCA_964586645.1 uncultured Schumannella sp. | reverse complement strand
AGCACGTTCACGACCGCGCGTGCGCCGTCGGGGCTGCCCGAGGTGGGCGACAGATAGTCCGCCGAGCGCTCGGGCGTGCGGGTGATCGCGAAGACGAGCACCGCGACGAGCACGAAGGCGAGGCCGATCGCGACCCCGATGAGCACGCCGCGCACCGGACTGCGGCGCGCGGGCGCCGGAGCCGTGGATGTCGTCATCCCCTCGCCTCCTCGGCGAGGGCGCGCTCGGCGGCCGCCTCGAGGGCGTCTTCGGCCCGCGGGCCGCGCGGCGCCCGGGTGGCGCGCAGCTCGGCGGCGAGCGCCGACATCCGCTGCCACTCCTCCTCGGTGCCGGCCTTCCCGAGGTAGCGCACGCCGTCGAAGACCCGCGCGGCGTCGTCGAGCCGGTCCGCGGTCTGCGGGAAGACGTCCCCCGCGCGGCGGCCGAACTCGCGCGCCGTCGTGCCCGGGAACGCCGTCACGATCCCGCGCTCGGCGAGGTCGCGGGCGAGGGAGCGGAACACCTCGACGACCGCCGACGTGAAGTCGCCGGCATCCGCCGCCTGCTGCGCCGCGCTGCGGATCTGCCGCGACGAGCGATCGTCGTCCTCGCCGAAGAGGTCGCCCGTGACGGTGCTGCGGCGGCGCAGCCGGGGGAGGCCGAAGATCGCGAACGCGACGCCGAGCGCCGCCACGACGAGCACGACTGCGAGGATGATCCCCACCGCGCCGCCGGTGTCGGCACCGGTCGTCGGCACCTGGGGGTCGGCGTTTCCGAGCAGGTCGCGCAGCCAGTCGAGGAAGTCCTGCCACCACTGGGGCACCTCGGGCTCGGTGTACGGGGTGTCGCCGCGGCCGAGCTCGTCCTCGAGCCAGCGGCGGGCCTGCTCGTCGTCGGGATCGACGGGGACGTCGAGGATCACGTGGCGCCTCCGCCCGGGAACGGGTCGGCGACCGCGATGCCGCGCTGCCGCTCGTCGACGTAGCGGGCGAGCGCCAGGTCGAGACCCTCGACCCGCATCCGCGTGTCCAGGTAGAACAGGGCGTTGCACACGGTCTGCACGACGAGCCCGAACGCGCCGGTCATCGCGGTCACCGCGCTCAGCACGACAGTCCGGCCGGCGCCGTACCACTCGGCCTCGGCCGACGTCGGGCCGTTGGGGAAGATCAGCCCGACGGCGATGTCGAGCGCCCAGCCGACGGGGGCGACGAGCAGCGCGGTGGCGAGACCGACCATCACCCAGACCAGCAGCTGGCTGAGGTAGAGCCGCCACCCCGCCCGGCGGGTGAGGGTCCACGAGCGGTGGATCGCGCGCCCGACGCCGAGACCGTCGATCGCGATCGCCGCGCTCGTGAAGCCCAGTCGCGTCGCGACGTAGCCCACGCCGACGACGAGGGCGACCAGCTCGAGGAAGCCGACGAGCAGCGCGAGCCCGACGCCCGCCGGGGAGCTCACGGTCAGCAGGATCGGCAGCGCGGCCGCGGCGGCGAGGAGCCCCGCCGCCGCGAGCAGCACGAAGACGGACCAGAGGATGAGCGCGCCCAGGCGTCCCCGGAGCCGCCAGCGCACCCCGCGGAACGACACCCGCTCCGCCAGCAGCGCGCGTGCGGTCGGCACGACGACGAGGCCGGCGAGCAACGCGGTCGCCGGGAAGGCGAGCACGAGCGGCACCCACCAGCCGACGACCCCGACCACGCCGAGCAGATTCTGGGCGAGCAGGAAGTCGGTGTAGTACGACGCGTCCAGGGCGGCCCGGGGGCCGACCGTCAGCGCCCACTGGCCGAGCAGGGCGAGGGACGTCGTCACGAGACTGATGACGAGGGCGGGCGCGAGCGTCGTGCGCGGCGTGCGGCGCTGGAGGCGGAACGGGGCGCTGAGCACGACGCCGAGCGGGATCGGCCGCAGCGGCACGAGTCCGCTCTTCGGCGGCGGGGTCCAGGCCAGGCGGGAGCGCTCGGGTTCCTCGGCCCGCCCCGCGGGGGCCTGCGCTGCGGCGGGTGCCGCGGCCGGGGGCCGCCAGTCGTCGCTCACTCGAGCCCTTCCCTGTCACGGACTGTCCGTCATGTTCTCACGTTCCGGCCCTCGTCCGCCTCGACGCTCAGGCCTGCTCGGCTACTCTGGTGCGCACGATGAACGCGCGCATCCTGGTGGTCGACGACGACGCCTCCATCTCCGAGATGATCGGCATCGTCCTGCGTGCCGAAGGCTACGAGCCGTCGTTCGCGGCCGACGGAGCCGAGGCCCTCGTGGCGTTCCGCGCCGAGAACCCCGACCTCGTGCTGCTGGACCTCATGCTGCCCGGCATCGACGGCATCGAGGTGTGCGCG
>CAZPJC010000238.1:0-3511 GCA_964586645.1 uncultured Schumannella sp. | reverse complement strand
TGGAACTGGTACTCGTGCGGGAGCGCGGGGACGTTGTCCTCCGGGTAGAAGACCTTCTCGACGTCGACGCCGAGGCCCTCGAGCTTGGTCGCGAGCGGCTGCGACTGGGCCGTCGTGAGCGGATCGCCGTTGCCGCCCGAGATCCAGGTGGTCGGGAAGTCGGCCGTCACCCAGTCGAGCGTGGACATCTGCCGGTCGCCGGGGGTGCCCTCCCAGTCCCGTGCGCCGAGGTACGACCACAGCGCGATGCGGAACCCCCAGCCCCCGATTCCCGGGGCGTTCGGGATCTCCGAGACGTCGTAGATGCCGCAGTTGAGGATGACGGCGATCAGCTGCTCCGGGTCGAGGGCCGGGTCGATGCCGACTTCGGCCGCGTAGGCGGGATTCGTGGTCAGCGCGGCGAGCTGGCTCGTCAGGTTGGCGCCCGCGGAGTCGCCGGCGATGACGATGCGGTCGGGGTCGATGCGGTACTCGTCGGCGTGCTCGACCAGGAACGCGAGGGCGTCGTTGAGCTGGGTGACCGCCGTCGGGTAGCTCGACTCCGGGGACACGGTGTAGTTCAGGCTCACCGTCGTGTAGCCCTCGGCGGCGATCATCCGCACGTAGGGGCGCACGTTCTCCTTCGTGCCGGAGATCCAGGCGCCGCCGTGGATCCAGACCACCGTGGTCAGCGCCTCGTCGCCGGTGTCGGGGGTGAAGACGTCGAAGGTCGTGTCGGTGCCGGCGTCGCCGTACGACACGTCGAGGTGCTCGACGAGGCCGCCCGTCGGTGCGTAGGGCTCCATCTCCGCGACGGTCTTCTGCGCGTCGTCCTGGAACACCGCGCGGATGAGCAGGGCGGCGGGCCACGGGCTGACCAGGGCGACGATCGCCACGATCACGCCCGAGGCGAGCAGTGCCGTGGGGATGATCCGCGACGGGCGTCGGTACCAGGGACGGTGAGCGGTCGTCATGAACCCGACCCTATCGAGGGCGGCCATCGGTCGAGGAGTGGACGGCGACCCCCAGTGCAGGGGCAGGGCATGATGAAAGCGATGTCCTGGATCCGCACCCCTCGCCCCTGGCTGATGCTCATCGTGGGCGGCGGGTCGCAGACGGCGACGGCGCTGCTGATCTCCACGCCGGCCTACCTCATCCCGTTGCTGCACACGCAGCGCGGGCTGTCGCTGGCCGAGGCCGGACTCATCGCGACCGCCCCGAACGTCGGCGTGCTGCTGACCCTCATCCTCTGGGGCGCGGCGGTCGACCGCTGGGGTGAGCGCGTCATCCTGGTCACCGGACTCGTCGTCGCCGTCGTCGGCGCGCTCGCCTCGATCGCCGCCGACGGGTACGTGCTGCTCGCCCTCGCGTTCGCCCTGTGCGGCGTCGGCGCGGCCGCGACGAGCGCCACGAGCGGACGCGTCGTGATCGGCTGGTTCCCCGCCGAGAAGCGCGGGCTCGCGATGGGTCTGCGCCAGATGGCGCTCCCCCTCGGCACCGCGGCGGGCGCCCTCGTCGTGCCGCCGCTCACCGCCGACGGCGACCTCGTGCCGGCGTTGCTCGTCGCCGCGATCGTGGTCGCCGTCGCGGCGGTCGCGAGTCTGCTGTTCATCGTGAACCCGCCGCGTCCGGCGCGAGCGGTGGATGCCGAGGGCCGCCCGGCGAACCCGTACCGGGGCGACGGCACGCTGGTGCGCATCCATCTGGTCTCGGCGCTGCTCGTGGTGCCGCAGTACCTGCTCGCCACGTTCGGGCTGGTCTGGCTCATCGTCGACCAGGAGTGGGACCCGGTCGCCGCGGGCATCCTCGTCGCGGTCGCTCAGATCCTCGGGGCCGGCGGACGCGTCGTGGTCGGGGTGCTGAGCGACAGGCTCGGCAGCCGGTTGCGGCCCCTGCGCTGGGTCGCGCTGGCCGGCATCCCGCTGCTGCTGCTCACCGCCGGTGCCGGAGCGCTGCACTGGGCGCCGGCCGTCGCCGTGTTCTACGTTCTCGCGTCGTGCGTGAGCGTCGCCGACAACGGGCTCGCGTTCACCGCCGTCGCCGAGATCGCCGGGGCGCACTGGTCGGGCCGGGCCCTGGGGGCGCAGAACACCGGGCAGTTCCTCAGTGCGGCGCTCGTCGCGCCCGGGGCCGGGTTGCTCATCACCGCGACGGGTTACTCGGTCGCGTTCGCCCTCATCGCGCTCGCCCCCCTCGTCGCGATCCCCCTGGTGCCGAAGGACCGCTATTTGCCCGAGATGGGGGTCTCGACGACTCCGGAGACCCCCATCTCGGGCAAATAGCCGACTACTCGGGGCGCGCGGCGAACCAGGTGCCGGTGTCGTCGCCGGCGAGGGCGCGCGCGACGTTGGCCGTCGAGGTGAGCAGCACGGGGGTGCCGGCTGCGGCGGCGTGCTTCGCGGCGGCGATCTTGGTGCCCGCTCCCCCGGTGCCGACCCCGGCCGCCCCGATGTCGCCGAGCTCGACGCCCGACAGGTCGTCGTCGAAGGGCACGTGGCGGATCGGACGGGCACCGGGCTCCGACGGCGGGCGGGTGTACAGCGCGTCGATGTCGGAGAGCAGCACGAGCACATCGGCGCCGATCAGCTCGGACACGAGCGCGGCGAGCCGGTCGTTGTCGCCGAAGCGGATCTCCTGCGTCGCGACGGTGTCGTTCTCGTTGACGATCGGCAGGATGCGCAGGTCGAGCAGCCGTTCCATCGCACGCTGGGCGTTCGAGCGGTGCGTCGGGTTCTCGAGGTCGCCGGCGGTGAGCAGCACCTGGCCGGCGAGGATGCCGTAGCGGTCGAGGGACGTCTGGTACCGCCACATCAGGATGTTCTGCCCCACCGCCGCGGCGGCCTGCTGCGTCGCGAGGTCCTGCGGCCGGCCGTCGAGGTTGAGCGACGACATGGCCGAGGCGATCGCGCCGGACGACACGAGCACGACCTCGACGCCGCGCTGATACGTGGCGACGAGGGCATCCACGAGCGGTTCGATCTGGCCGGTGTTGGCGCCGCTCACGCTCGACGAGCCGACCTTCACGACGATCCGCTTCGCCGCGAGCACGGCGTTCTGCTGCTCGGACTCCGGCGTCACGCGTCCTCCTCGTCGACGTCCCACACCCCGGCGTCGCGCTCGGCGGCGTCGGCGGCCCGCGCGGCCGCCTTCGCGTCCATGCGCTCCTTGTACTCCTCGCGGCGCTCGGCGCTCGTGCGGCGGCGGTTGTCGTCGAAGCGCGGGTCGGTGCCGCGCGGGCTCACGATGAGCTCCGCGGCGGAGGTCAGCGTCGGCTCCCAGTCGAAGACGCGGCCATCGCCGGGGCCGATGACGACGGCGGAGCCCGGAACGGCACCGTGCGCGAAGAGCGCCTCCTCGATGCCGATCTTGGCGAGGCGGTCGGCGAGGAACCCGACGGCCTCCTCGTTGTTGAAGTCGGTCTGCGCGACCCAGCGCTCGGGCTTCGTGCCCAGCACCCGGTAGAGGGTCTCCGTGCCGCCCTCGACGCGGATCGTGAACTCGACCTCGTCGATCGCCTTCGGGCGCAGGATGA
>CAZPJC010000237.1:0-3539 GCA_964586645.1 uncultured Schumannella sp. | reverse complement strand
GAAGCCGAGCTCCGATCGAGCGAAGGACTTCCTGTCGAAGATCCTCACCCACTGAACCGGTGGGCCCGCCACCAGGCGGGACGAGGAACCGCATGGCAATGGAGGGAACCATGAGAGTCCACAGCACACGAACCGCCCTGACCTTCGGCGCACTCGCCGTCGTCGGCGCGCTCGCCCTGTCCGGATGCGTCGATTCCGACGCCCCCGCCGAAGAGCCCACCGACGCGGCGGAGTTCACGCCGGTCCCGTACGACGAGGGCACCACGATGGCCGCCCTGGCCGAGGCCGGCACCATCACGATCGGCACCAAGTTCGACCAGCCGCTCTTCGGCCTGGTCGGCCCGGACGGCACTCCGGAGGGCTTCGACGTCGAGATCGGCAAGATCATCGCGCAGAACCTCGGGATCGACGCCGGCGACATCGTCTGGACCGAGACCGTCTCGGCCAACCGCGAGCCGTTCATCCAGTCGGGCGAGGTCGACATCGTCATCGCGACCTACACGATCAACGACAAGCGCAAGGAGGTCATCTCCTTCGCCGGGCCGTACTACGAAGCCGGGCAGGACATCCTCGTCGCCGCCGGGAACCCGGAAGGCATCACCGGGCCGGACTGGTTCACCGAGAACCCCGACAAGACGGTCTGCACGGTGAGCGGCTCGACGTCGCTCGCCAACATCCAGGAGTACACGTCGAACGTCCTCGAAGCGGCCGGCTACGCCGACTGCCTCGAGCCGTTGCGCACCGGCGCCGCCGTCGCGGTGACCACCGACAACGTGATCCTCGCCGGACTCGCCTACAACAACGACCCGGAGTTCGAGGTGCTCGGCGACCCGTTCACGGCCGAGCCGTACGGGATCGGGCTCGCCCTCGACGACACCGAGTTCCGCTCGTGGATCAACGACGTGCTGGAGCAGGCCTACGAGGACGGCTCCTGGGCCGCCGCGTGGGAGTCGACGGCGGGCACCGTGCTGCCGCTGCCCGAGCCCCCGGCCGTCGACCGGTACTGATCTGCCGACCGCGATCGGGGCGGGCTCCGGCCCGCCCCGATCCGCCCCGCCGCAACGAGAGGACGCGCCGCCGTGGATGCCGTGATCGAGTTCTTCGACGTTCTCGTCGGCGGGTTCCTGCGCACCCTCGCCCTGCTCGGGATCGCCGGGATCGGCGCCCTCGTGCTCGGCATCCTCGTCGCGGGATTCCGGATCTCGCCGATCCCGCCGCTGCGTGTCGTCGCGGCCGCCTACACCGAGGTCTTCCGCAACACGCCGCTGACGCTCGTGCTGTTCGGCTGCGCGTTCATCGTCCCGTACCTCGGCGTGCGCTTCCCGGGCTTGGACTCGCAGTCGCAGTACTTCGTGCTCGCCGCGATCGGCCTCACCGTCTACACCGCGCCGTTCGTCGCCGAGGCGGTGCGGTCGGGGATCAACGCGATCCCGGTCGGGCAGGCGGAGGCCGCGCGCGCGATCGGCCTCACGTTCTCCCAGACCCTCGGCGAGGTCATCCTGCCGCAGGCGGTGCGCATGGTCATCCCCCCGATCATCAACGTGCTGATCGCGCTCACCAAGAACACGTCGGTCGCCGGCGGCTTCTTCGTCGTCGAGCTCATCGCCTCGTCGCGCGCCGCGATCAACGCGCGGGGGGATGCCGTCATCCCGATCCTGCTCGCCGTCGCCGTGTTCTACCTCGTCGTCACGGTCACCCTCGGCCGCGTCGCCGACGTCGTGGAGAAGCGCCTGGCGGTGCTGCGATGAGCGTCCTCTTCGATGCGCCCGGCCCGCGCGCCCGCCGCCGCACGCTGATCGTCTCGATCGTCGTCGGCGCTCTGCTCGCCGCGGCGGTCGTGGCCCTCGTGCTCGCGCTGGCGGCGCCCCGTGTGACGGCGGCCGGTGCCGAGCAGCCCGGCATCTTCGATCCGTCGCGCTGGGACGTCTTCCGCGACGCGGCCGTCTGGCGGCGGTTCGGGGGAGCGCTCGGCAACACCCTCGCGATGGCCGGGGTCGCCGCCGTGCTGGCGA
This sequence comes from uncultured Schumannella sp., assembly GCA_964586645.1. GTDB lineage: Bacteria > Actinomycetota > Actinomycetes > Actinomycetales > Microbacteriaceae > Pseudolysinimonas_A. Next base: position 1,527 of record CAZPJC010000237.1, on the reverse strand, counting down.
TCGTCATCGGCGTGCTGTTCTCGTTCTTCCGCACCGCTCGCTCGCGCTGGGTGCGCGTGCCGTCGAGCGTCGTGCTGGAGTTCCTGCGCGGCATGCCCGTCCTGCTGATGATGCTGTTCATCCTGCTCGTGTTCGCCACCGGCGCGTACTGGGCGGGCGTCGCTGCGCTCGGCCTGTACAACGGCGCGCTCATCGGCGAGATCCTGCGTTCGGGGATCGCGGCTCTTCCGCGCGGGCAGCGCGAGGCCGGACTGACGATCGGGTTGACCCCGCTGCGAACGCGGTTCCTGATCGAGTTCCCGCAGGCGGCCCGCAACATGCTGCCGATCATCATCGCCCAGCTGGTGGTGCTGCTGAAGGACACGGCGCTGGCGTACGTGATCGCCTACCCCGAGCTGCTGCAGTCGGTGCGGCAACTGTCGAACTTCTTCGGCAACCGCTACTTCTTCTCGTTCTACCTGGTCGTGCTCGCGATCTATCTCGTGCTGAACCTGACACTGTCGTGGATCGCGCGGATCGTGGCGCGACGCACCGGGCCGGGCGCCGGGCGGCCCCGCGTGCCGCGGCTCGGCGTGCACCCCGAGGGCGACGTCGACCTGAGCCGTGTTGCGGATGCCGGCATGGGCTCGGGCGGCGTCGGCGCGAGATAGCCGCTACTAAGCTCGACACTCGTGTCCGAGATCACCGAGTCCGCCGTCAGCACCGCCGTCGAGCAGGCGCTCGCGGCCTTTGCGGCGGCGACGGATTCGACCGAGCTGAAGGCCGCGCGGGCCGCGCACACGGCCGAGGGCAGCCCGCTCGCGAAGCTCAACGCGTCGATGCGGGACGTGCCGAACGACCAGAAGGCGGCCGCTGGGAAGCTGGTCGGTGAGGCCCGGGGACGGGTGAACGCCGCCGCCGCCGAGGCGCAGGAACGCATCGAAGCCGCTGAAGAGGAGGCGCAGCTCGCGGCCGAGGCCGTGGACGTCACCGCCGTCCCGAGCCGGCGACGTCGCGGCGCCCGGCATCCGCTCTCCCTGCTCATGGAGCAGATGGGCGACATCTTCATCGGCATGGGCTGGGAGGTCGCGGAGGGGCCCGAGCTCGAGCACGCCTGGTTCAACTTCGACGCGCTCAACATCGACCCCGACCACCCGGCGCGCGGCGAGCAGGACACCTTCTACGTCGAGCCGGCCGACCGCAACCTCGTGCTGCGCAGCCAGACCAGCAACGTGCAGATCCGGTCGCTGCTCGACCGGCCGCTGCCGCTCTACGTCGTCGCGCCCGGCAAGGTGTTCCGCAAGGACGAGCTGGATGCCACCCACACCCCGGTCTTCCATCAGATCGAGGGCATCGCGATCGACCGCGGCCTGACGATGGCGCACCTCCGCGGCACCCTCGAGCACCTCGCGCGGGCGATGTTCGGCGAGGGCGCGCAGATCCGGCTGCGCCCGAACTACTTCCCGTTCACCGAGCCGAGCGCCGAGATGGACGTCTGGCAGCCGAACGCCAAGGGCGGCGCGCGCTGGGTCGAGTGGGGCGGCTGCG
>CAZPJC010000236.1:0-3546 GCA_964586645.1 uncultured Schumannella sp. | reverse complement strand
GGAGCGCAGCGCGCCCTCGACGGCGAACACCAGGAACGGCATCGCGACGAAGGTCTGCGCGATCACCACCGCCCCCGTCGTGAACGGGATCGTGATGCCGACCTCGGCGAGCCACTGGCCGACGATCCCGCGACGGCCGAGCAGGAGGAGCAGCGCGATTCCGCCCACCACCGGCGGCAGCACCATCGGGATCGTGATCGCGGCCCGCAGCAGACGGCGCGGGACGACCGGCCAGTCGACCGAGTGCGACAGCAGCACGGCCAGCGGGATGCCGAGCGCCAGGCAGACGGCGGTGGAGAGGGATGCCGTCAGCAGCGAGAGCCCGAGCGCCTGCAGCACCTCGGTGCTCGCGATCAGGCGCGGCAGCTCCGCCCACGGCGCCCGGAGGAGCAGCCCGAGGAGGGGGAGGACGAGAAACGCGAGCCCCGCCGCCGCGAGGATCGTGACGACCGGCCCCGGGCGCCGCCGGCTACGGGGTGCCGAAGCCCGCATCGGTGAACACCTGGATGCCGTCGGCCGAGCGCACGAAGTCGATGAAGGCCTGCGCGGCCTCCGCGTTCGGCGCCTCGGACAGGAGCGAGATCGGGTACCTGTTGACGACCGTCGACGCATCCGGGATCTCGATGCCCTCGACGTCGCCCCCGGCGGCGATCACGTCGGTCACGTAGACGAGGGCCGCATCCACCTCGCCGAGCGCGACCTTGGTGAGGGCCGCCGTGACGTCGTCCTCCAGGGTGTCGGGCGAGGGGGTGATGCCGACCGCCTGGAACAGCTTCACGGCGGCCGACCCGCAGGGCACGGCCGGGTCGCACAACGCGATCGTGAGGGCGGGGTTCGCGAAGTCCTCCAGGCCCGACACGTCGCCGGGGTTGCCCGGCGGGACGGCGATCTCGAGCACGTTGGTGAGCAGCACCTCGGGCTCGACCGTGAGTCCCGCGTCGGTGACGGTCGCCATCGTCGCCTCGTTGGCCGAGAAGAAGACGTCGGCGGGCGAGCCGGAGAGGATCTGCTCGGCGAGCGCCGAGCTGCCGCCGTAGGAGATGACGACGTCGACATCCGGGTGCGCCTCCTCGAAGGCGGCCGCGAGCTCGTCGAGTGACTCGGTGAGCGAGGCCGCGGCGAGGATCGTGACGGTTCCGCTCAGCGTGTCGGGCCGGGCGGTCTCGGTCGCCCCGGGGTCGGGAGCGGCGCAGCCGGCGAGCAGCACGACTGCGGCGGCGGTCAGGGCGAGGGCCTTCACGCGTGGTGCTCCGGGATCTCGACGGTGACGACCGTGGCTTTCGCGCTCGCCGAGGCGAGCATCCCGGGTTCGAGTCCGAGATCGTCGGCGGCCTCCCGGGACATCAGGGACACGACGCGGAACGGCCCGGCCTGGATGACGACCTGCGCCATCACGCCATCCTTCGTCACGGCGGTCACGATGCCGGTGAAGCGGTTGCGGGCACTCGCCTTCGCGAGCGGGAAGGCGGCGGCGAGGGCGGATGCCGTCTCCGGCTCCTCGAGGAGCGGCAGCAGGTCGGCGCCGTCGATCACCTGGCGGCCGGAGTCGGCCTTGTGGATGCGCAGCTTCCCCGACTCGCCCCAGCGCCGCACCGTGTCGTCACTGACGCCGAGCAGGGCGGCGGCTTCGCTGATCTTGAACTGGTTCACGCAATCTCCCGCATCTGCGTCATGAATCACCGATCTTACCCGCATTCGCGGATCGGGCACGGATCGTTCCCGCCTGGAAGAATCGAGACATGGCCCTCGATCCGATGTCGCCGCGATTCGCGCGCCAGCGGGTCCTCGCGGGCTTCGGGCCGGAGGCGCAGACCGCACTGGCGGGAGCGCACGTGCTCGTGATCGGCGCCGGCGGACTCGGCAGCGCGATCCTCCCCCTGCTCGCGGCGGCCGGCGTCGGCACCCTCACCGTCCTCGACGACGACACCGTCGCCGAGAGCAACCTGCACCGGCAGACTCTGCACACGGCGGGCGATGTCGGCACGAACAAGGCCCTCTCGGCCGCCGCCTCGGTGCGGGCCGTGAGCCCCGACGCCGACATCCGCGCACTCGAGCAGCGGTTCGCCGCGGGCACGACGTTCGACCTGCTGCTGGATGTCGACGTACTCGTCGATGCGAGCGACAACCCGGCCACCCGCTACCTCGCCAACGACGCCGCGACGATCCGCGGCATCCCGCTGGTCTGGGGGTCGGCGCTCGGCTACGCGGGCCAGGTCGGCGTCGCCTGGGACGAGAAGGGCGTCGACTACCGCGACCTCTTCCCCGACGAGGCCGGCGCGTCGGAACAAGACACCTGCGAGATCGTCGGGGTGCTGCCGAGCGTGTGCGGCGTCATCGGCGCGATGATGGCGACCGAGGTGCTCAAGCTCGTGACCGGCGTCGGCGAGCCTCTGCTCGGCCGCGTCGCCGCCTACGACGCGCTCACCGGCCGCACCCGCGAGATCGAGTACCGCCGCGATCCCGAGGCCCCGCGCCCCGGGTCGCTCGATGAAAGGACGTCGATGCCCGACACCGACCACCTCGCCGATCACACGATCGACCCGATCCAGCTGTCCGGCGAGCTCGCCGGGCCGACCCCGCCGCTGCTCATCGACGTGCGCGAGCCGTGGGAGGCCGAGCTGGTGTCGATCCCGGGGTCGACGCTGATCCCGCTCGGCGAACTGCCCGACCGGATCGGCGAACTCGATTCCGACGCCGACATCGTGCTCTACTGCCACCACGGGATGCGCTCCGACCGCGCGCTGCAGTTCCTCCAGCGGATGGAGTTCAGCCGCGTGCGCCACCTCACCGGCGGCGTGGACGCCTGGGCCGTGAAGATCGACCCCTCGCTCCCCCGCTACTAGCCATGGCCCGCACGCCGGTCGCCGAGCACGAGGGACGCGTGCGTGCGCTCCTCGCGCCGCTGCGCACCCGCTCCCCCGAGACCGTCTCGGTGGGCGGCGCCCTCGGCCGGGTGCTCGCCGCCGACGTGCGCTCGCCGATCGACCTGCCGCCGTTCCGCAACTCGCAGATGGACGGGTTCGCCGTGCTCTCCACCGACCTCGTCGCGGGTCTGCCGCTGCCGATCGCGGGCGAGATCGCGGCCGCCGCCGGCATCCCGGCCCGGCTCGTGCCCGGCACCGCCGTGCGCATCATGACCGGCGCGCCGATCCCCGAGGGGGCGGATGCCGTGGTGCCGGTCGAGGACACGACGGTCTCGGCGGAGAACACCGTCACGATCGCGTCCGACTGGGCGGCGGGCGCCTACGTGCGCGACGTCGGGTCGGACCTCCGCGCGGGCGACCTGCTGCTCCCCGCCGGGCTGCGCCTCGTATCCCGTCACCTCGCCGCCCTCGCCGCCGCCGGGATCACCTCGGTCGAGGTGGAGTCCCGGGTGCGGATCGCGGTCATCTCGACCGGCTCCGAGCTGGTCGCGCCCGGCGACGCGCTCGGCCCCGGGCAGATCTCCGACTCGAACGGCACGGCCCTCGTCGCGGCGGCGCGGGACGTGAACGCCGAGATCGTGCTCGAGGGTCGCGTCGTCGACGATCGCGAGGCGTTCGAGGC
>CAZPJC010000235.1:0-3556 GCA_964586645.1 uncultured Schumannella sp. | reverse complement strand
TAGAGCCTCAGTCTTCCAAACTGATTACGCGGGTTCGATTCCCGTCATCCCCTCTGAGTCGTCGCAGGGACCTGCGAGACGAGTAGCCCCGGCCGGAGGCTCGCGTGCCCTTCGCGTGCCCTGACCCTCGACACTCAACGCGTCGAGAATGGGTTCTCTCGGTGAGGCGCGCCGGCGACGCATCGCCGGCGGGAAGCCAGCAACGCACCTACTACGGTGGTCGTGATGATCTGCGACGACCCTTCTCAGCTGGCTGACACCGGCCAGTCCCTAGTCATGGTGCTCTTCCCGGTCGCGATCGCGCTGGTCGCCGTCGGTGCAGTCGTCGTCTTCCGGTCGCGCCGCGGTGCCGGAGCCGCGCTGCTGCTCGTCGCCGCGCTCGCTCTCGGTCTCGGCGGCGGTGCGACCCCGGCCTCGGCTGCGAGCAACGGATGCGGATCGAGCACGCCGCAGGACTACACGGTGGCTGGCTCGGTCAGCGGCCTCACCGGGAGCGTGGCGCTGGCACTCAACGGTGGTGACGATCTCACCGTGCCCAGCAATGGGCCGTTCACGTTCAGCACTCCCGTCGCCTCGGGTGCCACCTACAACGTCACCGTCGCGACTCAGCCGGCGACGCAGACCTGCACGGTCAGCAACGGCAGCGGCACCGTCACAGGGGCCAACATCACCAACGTCCAGGTCGTGTGCACCACCAACAGCTACACGGTGGGTGGCTCAGTCAGCGGCCTCACCGGGGCCGTCACGCTGGCACTCAACGGCGGTGACAATCTCACCGTGCCCAGCAATGGGCCGTTCACGTTCAGCACTCCCGTCGCCTCGGGTGCCACCTACAACGTCACCGTCGCGACTCAGCCGGCGACGCAGACCTGCACGGTCAGCAACGGCAGCGGCACCGTCACAGGGGCCAACATCACCAACGTCCAGGTCGTCTGCACCGACGGCACGTGAGGTCGCCCCGCGGCGATCTGTGCCGCTTTCTGGCCGGCCCGCGGCACCAGAGGCTCGGCAAGCGGACGACGGGGCAGGCGAGCGCCTGCTCGAGGTCGGCGATCAGATCGTCGACACTCTCGATCCCCACCGAGAGCCGCAGCAGGTCGGTCGGCACCTCAGCTCGACGTCGAGCCCCCACGAGGCCGCGAAGCTGGTGGGCCAGTTGCGCAGACTCCAGTACATGACCTTCGGCGCGAGCACGTGGTCGCCGGGGTGCAGCTCCTGGAACACCGCGGTCGCCGCCGCCATCCCGCTCGCGAACAGCAGAGTCTGGTGACCGTGCTCGAGCTCGGTGATCAGCGCCTCGGCCTGATCGAAGGCCGGGTTCTGGTCGCGCATGTAGACGCGCCCGGAGCTGTAGCCGTTGTCGGCATCCCGCAGGTAGCTACTCGACATGTGCAGCGGCGGGCTGATCGCCCGGGTCGCCTCGTCGACCCAGCCCAGCCCCTGCGCGGTGAAGCTCTCCGGATGGAACTGGTCGGCCATGTCTCGATGCTAATCAGGTCGAATCGGACCGGGATTGTCGGGTCGCCCGGGGCGAGACTGACGAGTGTTGATGACGAAAGGGGTCACCGTGATCGCGACACTCAACGGGCTCGTCGAACTCATCGAGCACCAGCTCGCCGACGTGATCGACGTGTCAGCGTTGAGCAGCAGCGCGGGAACCACCGAGTACCACCTGCGGCGGATGTTCTCGTCGCTGGCCGGGATGCCGGTGTCGGAGTACATCCGGCGGCGTCGGATGACGGTCGCGGCGGCCGAGGTTCTGGCCGGCGGCGAGCTGCTCGACATCGCGGTGCGCTACGGGTACGGCTCGACCGAGGCCTTCGGGCGCGCGTTCGCCGCGGTGCACGGCGCCAGTCCTGGTGACGTGCGCCGAGACGGTGGCCCCCTTCGTACACAACCGCAGATCAGGTTCCGCCTGACCGTAGAAGGGAACACACCCATGGACACCCGCATCACCGAACAGCCCGCCCTGCGGCTCGTCGGCCACTCGGCCCGAGTCCCGCTCATCCACGAGGGCGTCAACCCGCACATCCAGGCGCACATCGCCTCCCTGCCCGCGACCGAGCACGCCCGTCTCAAGGCCCTCAGCAGCGCTGAGCCCGAAGGCCTGCTCCAGGTCAGCGCCGATACCGATCCCGACTACGCCGAGGGAACGGAACTCACCTACCTGCACGGTGTGTCGGTGTCGGCGAACTCGCCGGTCCCCGATGATCTGGACGTGATCGACGTCGCTGCCGGATCGTGGGCGGTGTTCCGCTCGAGCGGTCCCTACCCCGCTGCGCTGCAGTCGACGTGGGCGGCGACCGCGACCGACTGGTTTCCGTCGAACCCGTGGCGGCTCCGACCGGGACCGTCGATCGTGGCGGTCGTCGATCGTGCTGAGGATTTCAGCACCGCGACCACGGAGCTCTGGCTTCCCGTCGAGCGCGCTTAAGCGGACGGGCCGTCGGCCCTAGGTTGAACGCATGCCGATGGCTCCGATCATCCTCATGACCGTTGTGGGCGCGGCAGCGCTCGTCGGTGGCGTCCTCCTGATCGTGAACGCCGACCGGGTCGCGGCGCCATTCCTCGACATCCTCGGTGGATGGGTGGCGTCAGCCGTTCGCGGACTCGCCATCCTGATGCTCCTGGTCGGCGCGGTCTTCCTCTACGCGGGGCTCGCGAACGTGTTCTCCGCCTAGCTCACCGCCGACGTCACGCCCGGTCGTGAAGGGTGATCTGGTACCCGTCGGGGTCGGCGAACGTGAACGTGCGCCCGAAGGGCCCGTCGATCGGCGCCGCGACGATCGGGTGGCCGTCGGCGACGAGCGCGTCGTGGATGGCCTGCACGTCGGTGGCGTGCAGCCAGATCGCCGCCGATGCCGGGCTGCGCGACGGACTCGAGGTCGGTGCCGGGGACGATGTCGCGCAGCGCGAACGCGATCGGCGTGGTTTCGAAGACGACGGCGTGCGGCGGGCCGGCCGGCGAGCGGACGAGGCCGAGGTAGGTCTCGTAGAACGTCTGCGACGCGGCGAGGTCGCGCGCCTGGAGGGAGATGAAGTCGGGGCCGGTGACCGGCATGGTGGTGCTCCTTCTTTCGTGTCAGTTTTCTGACATGGGTGACTGTATGTCAGACTACTGACATGAGTCAAGACGGTGCGGGCATCGACCTCGAGACGTCGCTGGGCTACCTGCTGAAACAGACGGCGACCTCTCTGCGCACCGCGATGGAGGCGGTGCTGCGGCCGCTCGGAATGACAGTGACCCACTACTCCTGCCTCGAGCTGCTGGCACAGCGCCCCGGGCTCTCCAACTCCGAGCTGGCGCGCGGCACCTTCGTGACCCGGCAGTCGATGAACGTGCTGCTGCAGAACCTCGAGCGCGACGGCTACGTGACCCGTGCCACGGAAGCCCCCGTCGGCAAGGCGCTCCCGACCCGACTCACGCCGCTCGGCCGGCGGAGCCTCGAGAAGGCGAGCGTCGCCGTGCGGTCGGTCGAACTCCGGATGCTGAGCGGCCTCTCCGACGACGAGCGGCGCGCGGCATCCCGCATCCTGCGGAGCATGAACGACGCCC
>CAZPJC010000234.1:0-3567 GCA_964586645.1 uncultured Schumannella sp. | reverse complement strand
ACCGGGTCGGGCACGTTGTTGTCCACGGCCTCCATGAGGTCGAGCACCGACTGGGCCCACTTCTCGTCGCCCTCGAGAGCCTTGAGGCCCGAGACGCGCACGACGGGGGCGTTGTCGCCGTCGAAGTCCTGCGACGAGAGAAGCTCGCGCACCTCGAGCTCGACGAGCTCCAGGATCTCCTCGTCGTCGACCATGTCGGACTTGTTCAGCGCGACGAGCAGGTACGGCACGCCGACCTGCTTGGCGAGCAGCACGTGCTCACGCGTCTGCGCCATCGGGCCGTCGGTGGCGGCGACCACGAGGATCGCGCCGTCCATCTGAGCGGCACCGGTGATCATGTTCTTGATGTAGTCGGCGTGGCCGGGAGCGTCGACGTGCGCGTAGTGGCGCTTCGGCGTCTCGTACTCGACGTGCGAGATGTTGATCGTGATGCCGCGCTGACGCTCTTCCGGCGCGGAGTCGATCGAGGCGAAGTCGCGCACGACGTTGACCGCCGACGGGTACTTGTCGGCGAGCACCTTCGAGATCGCCGCGGTGAGCGTCGTCTTGCCGTGGTCGACGTGACCGATCGTTCCGATGTTGACGTGCGGCTTGTTCCGCTCGAACTTGGCCTTGGCCACTTTGGGTCCTCCTCAGGACTGATTTCGGTTTACTACTTTACGGGTGTTGCTGAAGACCGGGTGACGATGCCACCCGCAGGGCTATTCGCCCTTGGCCTTCTGGACGATCTCGTCGGCCACGTTCCTCGGGACCTCGGAGTAGGAGTCGAACGTCATCGAGTAGACGGCCCGACCTGACGTCTTCGACCGCAGGTCGCCGACGTAGCCGAACATCTCGGACAGCGGGACCTTGGCCGTGACGACCTTGACGCCGGTGGCATCCGTCATCGACTGGATCTGCCCACGACGCGAGTTCAGGTCGCCGATGACGTCGCCCATGTACTCCTCGGGCGTGCGCACCTCGACGGCCATCAGCGGCTCGAGCAGCACGGGGTCCGCCTTGCGGGCGGCCTCCTTGTACGCCATCGAGCCGGCGATCTTGAACGCCATCTCCGAGGAGTCGACGTCGTGCGCCGCGCCGTCGACGAGGGTCGCCTTGACGCCCACCGTCGGGTAGCCGGCGAGGACGCCGACCTGCATGGCGTCCTGGATGCCGTGGTCGACCGACGGGATGTACTCGCGCGGCACGCGGCCACCGGTCGTGGCGTTGACGAACTCGTACGACGTCTCGGGGGTGACCTCGAGCGGCTCGAGCGTGATCTGCACCTTCGCGAACTGGCCGGATCCACCGGTCTGCTTCTTGTGGGTGTAGTCGTACTTCTCGACCTTGCGGCGCAGCGTCTCGCGGTACGCGACCTGCGGCTTGCCGACGTTGGCCTCGACGTTGAACTCGCGCTTCATGCGGTCGACCAGGATGTCGAGGTGGAGCTCGCCCATCCCCTTGATGATGGTCTGACCGGTCTCCTGGTTCTGCTCGGTGCGGAACGTCGGGTCTTCCTCGGCGAGCTTCTGGATCGCGGTGCCCAGCTTCTCCTGGTCGGCCTTCGTCTTCGGCTCGATCGCGACCTCGATGACGGGCTCGGGGAACGTCATCGACTCCAGGATGACCTGGTTGGTCGGGTCGGACAGGGTGTCACCGGTCGTGGTGTCCTTCAGGCCGATGACCGCGTAGATGTGGCCGGCGGTGACGCCGTCGACCGGGTTCTCCTTGTTGGCGTGCATCTGGAAGATCTTCCCGATGCGCTCCTTCTTGCCCTTCGTCGAGTTGATGACCTGCGCGCCCGACTCGAGCTTGCCCGAGTAGACGCGGATGTAGGTCAGCCGCCCGAAGAACGGGTGGGTCATGATCTTGAACGCGAGCGCCGAGAAGGGCTCGGTCGAGTCGGCGTGCCGCTCGATGACCTTCTCCTCGTCGCGCACGTCGTGGCCCTCGATCGCCGGCATGTCGAGCGGCGACGGGAGGTAGTCGACGACCGCGTCGAGCATCGGCTGCACGCCGCGGTTCTTGAACGCCGAGCCGCAGAGCACCGGGTACAGCGCGCTCGCGATCGTCAGCTTGCGGATCGCGGCCTTGATCTCGGCGACCGAGAAGTCGGTGTCGCCTTCGAGGTAGCGCTCGAGGAGCGCGTCGTCGGCCTCGGCCACGGTCTCGATCAGGATCGAACGGTACTCGTTCGCCTTCTCGACCAGGTCGGCCGGGATCTCCTCGATCGCGTACTCGGCGCCCATCTTGACGTCACCCTTGGAGTCGCCGCGCCAGGTGAGCGCGCGCATCTCGACCAGGTCGACGACGCCCTCGAACGAGGACTCCGCACCGATCGGGAGCTGGATGACGAGCGGCTTCGCGCCGAGGCGCTTGATGATCGTGTCGACGGTGAAATAGAAGTCGGCGCCGAGCTTGTCCATCTTGTTGACGAAGCAGATGCGCGGCACGTCGTACTTGTCGGCCTGACGCCACACCGTCTCGGACTGGGGCTCCACGCCCTCCTTGCCGTCGAACACCGCGACCGCGCCGTCGAGGACGCGGAGGTTGCGCTCCACCTCGACGGTGAAGTCGACGTGCCCGGGGGTGTCGATGATGTTGAGCTGGATGCCGTTCCAGAAGCACGTCGTCGCGGCGGACGTGATCGTGATGCCGCGCTCCTGCTCCTGCGCCATCCAGTCCATCGTCGCGGCGCCGTCGTGCACCTCGCCGATCTTGTGCGTGATGCCCGTGTAGAACAGGATGCGCTCGGTCGTCGTGGTCTTGCCGGCGTCGATGTGCGCCATGATGCCGAAGTTGCGGACCTTGGTGAGGTCGGTGAGCACGTCCTGTGCCACGGGGTTTCCTTACTGTTCGGAGTGTTGTCTGAAACGGATCGGGGCCGGTCGCCCAGCCCCGATCCTGTGTCAGCGGCTGTTTACCAGCGGTAGTGCGCGAAGGCCTTGTTGGCCTCCGCCATCTTGTGCGTGTCCTCGCGACGCTTGACCGCGGCGCCGAGGCCGTTGCTCGCATCGAGGATCTCGTTCTGCAGGCGGTCGGTCATCGTCTTCTCACGACGGGCCTTCGCGTACGAGGTGAGCCAGCGCAGCGCGAGCGTGTTCGCGCGGTGCGGCTTGACCTCGACCGGCACCTGGTAGGTCGAACCGCCGACGCGGCGGCTCTTGACCTCGAGGGTCGGGCGCACGTTGTCGAGCGCCTTCTTGAGAACGACAACAGCATCCTGGCCGGACTTGTTCCCGACACCTTCGAGCGCGCCGTAGACGATGCGCTGGGCGAGGTCCTTCTTGCCGTCGAGCAGGATCTTGTTGACGAGCTGGCTGACGATCTGCGCGCCGTAGATCGGGTCGTTGACGACCGGACGCTTCGGGGCGGGTCCCTTACGAGGCATTACTTGGCCGCCTTCGCACCGTAACGGCTGCGCGCCTGCTTGCGGTTCTTGACCGCCTGGGTGTCGAGGGCGCCACGCACGATCTTGTAGCGAACGCCCGGCAGGTCCTTCACACGACCGCCGCGCACGAGCACCATCGAGTGCTCCTGCAGGTTGTGGCCCTCGCCGGGGATGTAGGCGGTGACCTCGGTGCCGTT
>CAZPJC010000233.1:0-3582 GCA_964586645.1 uncultured Schumannella sp. | reverse complement strand
TCGTGCTGGAGCGCCTGCGCCATCAGCCCCTCCCCCGAGACATCCACCGGGTTGCCGTCCGCGTCGACGCCGGTGACCCGCGCCCACGGGTGGCGCAGCCGCGGGAAGAAGAACCCGGGCACCGAGAGACAGCCCTCGTCGACGACCTCGGGGTCGCCCGCCACCTCGAGCACGGGGTTGAACACGTAGCCGATGTCGCCGTCGATGTTGTAGCTGAACGCCCGGAGTCCGACTCCGATCTGGTTGGCGGCGACGCCGGCGCGGCCAGGTGGCGTGACGGTGTCGACGAGGTCGTCGGCGAGGGCGGCGAGCCGAGCGTCGCCGGGCACGACGCTGATCGGGTCGGTGCGCGAGCGGAGGACGGGGTCGCCGAACAGGCGGATCTGCCGCTCGGTCACGCGCGGTCGCCCAGCCCGTCCACGACGACGGCCGCGAGTTCGCGGGCGGATTCGCGCGTGAAGGGGCGCAGCGCCTCGTAGCGCACGATCGAGCCGGCGGCGAGTTCGGGGTCGTAGGGGATCCGCACGACCGCGCGCACGCGCGACCGGAAATGCTCCTCGATGTCGTGCAGCTTGTCGAGGTCGGTGCCCTGGGTGGACGCGTTGAGGGCGACGACGGCATTCGTCACGAGGTGGCCGTAGTTGTTCGCCTCGAGCCAGGTGAGGGTCTCGGAGGCGAGCCGCGCCTCGTCGATGCTGCCGCCGGAGACGACGACCACGGCATCCGCCCGTTGCAGGGTGGCGCGCATGACCGAGTGCACGACGCCCGTGCCGCTGTCGGTGACGACGACGCCGTAATGCGGCGCGACGACGTCGGCGACGACGTTGTAGCCGTCCTCGTCGAAGGCCTCGGCGAGCAGCGGGTCGGCGTCGGAGGCCGCGACGTCGAGTCCGGTGACGTCCCGCGACAGGTGACTCGACAGGTCGTCGAACGCCGCGAGGTCGGGAGCGTGCAGGACGATGTCGCGCACGGTCGAGCGGGTCTGCTTGGTGACGCGGTCGGCGAGGGTGCCGCGGTCGGGGTTGGCGTCGATCGCGAGCACGCGATCGGTCCGCACGTCGGCGAGGGCCATCCCGAGCAGGGTGGTGATCGTCGTCTTGCCGACGCCGCCCTTGCGGCTGAGCACCGGGACGAATCGCGGCCCGCCGTCGACCGGCCGGGCGATGCGGCCGTCGAGGGCCTTCCGCGCGCGGACCGGGCGCGAATCGCCGAGGTTCACCAGGTGCAGGGTCGCGCCGTAGACGAGCGTCGGCCAGGTGCCCTCCGGCCGGGGCTTGCGGCCGGGCTTCACCGGCTTGGCGGGCTTCTTCGCCGGGACCTCCGCCGCCGGAACGGGCTCGGGGTGCTCGGGCAGCGGCACGATCTCGACGCTCACGTCGGCCGGCTCCTCGACGGCCTCCGGCGTGGTCAGCACGGCGGCGGGGATGATCTCGATCGACCGCGTCGCGACGGTGGGATCGACCGCGGGCGCGGCGATCCGGTCGAGAGCGACCATCGCCTCGTCCTCCGGCACCTCGTGCACGGGCTCCGGCAGCTCGAGATCGACCGTCAGGCTGGACGGCAGTGCCGTCGCGAGATCGTCGTCCTGGTCCTTGCGCATCCTTCTATTCGACCACGATCAGGAGGTCGCCGCCTTCCACCTGCTGCGTGGGACGGATGGCGAGGCGTTTCACGGTGCCGCCGACGGGGGTCGTGATGGCGGCTTCCATCTTCATCGCCTCGATCGACGCGATCGGCTGACCGGCGGCGACGGTGTCTCCTTCGGCGACCTTCAGCGAGACGACGCCGGAGAACGGGGCGGCGACCTGCCCGGCGACGGAGGCATCGGCCTTCTCGGCGCTGGCGACCTCGACCTTGATCGACCGGTCGCGCACGAGGATCGGGCGCAGCTGGCCGTTGATCGTGGTCATGACGCTGCGCATGCCCTGCTCGTCGGGTTCGCCGATCGCTTCGAGGCTCAGCAGCAGGTCGACGCCCGGGCCGAGCGAGACGGCGTGCTCCACGCCGGACCGCAGCCCGTAGAGGTAGTCGAGGGTCGGGACCCCGGACAGGTCGCCGTACTGCTCGCGCACCTGCTCGAACGCGGCGGTCGGGGCGGCGAACAGCAGCCGGTTGAGGGCGGCCCGGCGCGACACCGCGTCGCCTTCGAGGGCTCCACGGTCCTCCGGGGTGATGGGCGTCACCCCGATCTTGACCTCACGCCCTTCGAGCACCTTGGAGCGGAACGGCTCGGGCCAGCCGCCGGGGAGGTCCCCGAGCTCGCCGGCCATGAACCCCACGACCGAGTCGGGGATGTCGTACTTCGCCGGGTTCTGCTCGAAATCGGCGGGGTCGGCGTCCGCCGCGACCAGCGCGAGGGCGAGATCGCCGACGACCTTCGACGACGGCGTCACCTTGGGCGGACGTCCCAGGATGCGGTTGGCCGCCGCGTAGGCGTCCTCCACCTTCTCGAACTGGTCCCCGAGCCCGAGCGCGATCGCCTGCTGCCGGAGGTTGGACAGCTGTCCCCCCGGGATCTCGTGCTTGTAGACGCGACCCGTCGGCCCCGGCAGCCCCGACTCGAACGGCTTGTAGGCGCGGCGGACCGCCTCCCAGTACGGCTCGAGATCCTCGACGGCGTCGAGGGAGATCCCGGTGTCGCGATCGGTGTGCGCGGTCGCGGCGACGAGGGCCGACAGCGACGGCTGCGAGGTGGTGCCGGCCATCGGCGCCGACGCCGCGTCGACGGCATCCGCTCCCGCCCGGCTCGCCGCGAGCAGGGCGCCGAGCTGACCACCCGCGGTGTCGTGCGTGTGCACGTGCACCGGCAGGTCGAAGTTCTCGCGCAGGGCGGCGACCAGCTTCTCGGCGGCGCCGGCGCGGAGGAGTCCGGCCATGTCCTTGATCGCGAGGATGTGCGCGCCGCGCGCGACCATCTGCTCGGCGAGCTTCAGGTAGTAGTCGAGCGTGTAGAGGTTCTCCGCCGGGTCGAGCAGGTCGCCCGTGTAGCAGAGCGCGACCTCCGCGACGGCGGTGCCGGTGGCCAGCACGGCGTCGATGGCCGGGGTCATCTGGTCGACGTCGTTGAGCGCGTCGAAGATGCGGAAGATGTCGACCCCGGTCGCCGCGGCCTCGGCGACGAAGGCGTCGGTCACCTCGGTCGGGTACGGCGTGTAGCCGACGGTGTTGCGCCCGCGCAGCAGCATCTGGAGGCCGATGTTGGGCACCGCCTCACGCAGCGCGGCGAGCCGCTCCCAGGGGTCTTCGCCGAGGAACCGCAGGGCGACGTCGTAGGTCGCCCCGCCCCAGGCCTCGACGCTCAGCAGTCCGGGCGTCAGCCGCGCGACGTGCGGGAGCACCGCGACGAGGTCCTTCGTGCGCACCCGGGTCGCGAGCAGCGACTGGTGGGCGTCGCGGAAGGTCGTGTCGGTCACCGCGAGTGCGGTCTGCGCGCGCAGGGCGGCCGCGAACCCGGCGGGTCCGAGTTCGAGCAGCTTCTGCCGCGAGCCGTCCGGGGCCGGGGCATCGAGGTCGACGATCGGCAGCTTGAGCGCCGGGTCGATCGCGCCCGCGCCGTCGCCGTTGGGCTGGTTGACGGTGACG
>CAZPJC010000232.1:1468-3587 GCA_964586645.1 uncultured Schumannella sp. | reverse complement strand
CGCCCGCCTCCTCGGTCGCGCGCGCCGTGGCCGCGATCGTCGGGGCGAGACTCGCGGGCTCGCCGGGCACGTTGAAGTCCATGAAGTGGAAGCCGAAGCGCATGGACCGACCGTACGCCTGTCGGTCGCGCGTGGCAGAATCGAAGATATGTTCGAGTCGGGTGCCGCGGCGGCG
Organism: uncultured Schumannella sp.; assembly: GCA_964586645.1. Lineage (GTDB taxonomy): Bacteria > Actinomycetota > Actinomycetes > Actinomycetales > Microbacteriaceae > Pseudolysinimonas_A. The sequence continues at coordinate 3,412 of CAZPJC010000232.1, read as the reverse complement.
GTCGTCGTCGAGCCCGTGGACGACCGCGCTCTCGACCAGGCGCAGACCGTCCGCGAGCTGCAGGCCCGCATCCGCGGGATGCAGCGCAACCGCCTCGACACCCGTGCCATCCCGACCCATCCGGCGCTCGCCGACCTGCTGCCCGGCGGGGCGCTCGCCGCGGGCGGCCGGTACCAGGTGACGGCCTCGACGACCCTCGCCCTCGCCCTGCTGCAGGGGCCGTCGGCGGCGGGCGCCTGGTGCGCGATCGTCGGCGTCCCCGACGTGGGCGTCGAGGCGGCGGCCGGCCTCGGGCTCGACCTCGAGCGGCTCGTGCTCGTGCCGCATCCCGGCCAGCAGTGGATGTCGGTCGTCTCGGCGCTCGTCGACGTCGTCTCGGTCGTGCTCGTGAAGCCGCCCGTGCGCGACGGTCGCGCGCGCGTTCCCGAGGCCGCAGCGGGCAAGCTCGCCGCGCGGCTGCGGCAGCGCGAGGCGGTGCTCGTGTCGCTCGGCGACTGGCCGCAGACGGATGCCGCCCTCTCGGTCTCCGAGAGCGCCTGGGCGGGGCTCGGGTCGGGTTTCGGGCACCTCACCGCGCGTCAGGTCACCGTCGGGTCGGTGTCGGCGTCCTGGCAGGGGCGCGTGAAGTCCCGTCGGCTGTGGCTGCCGGGGGCCGACCAGCAGGTGTCGGCGATCGAGCCGCGCGTGCGCGAGGTGGTCCCCCTGCGCAGCGTCGCTCCGTAGGGTCGGAGGGTGATCTTCCTGTTCGACGCACCGGTCTGGGTGTGGGATGCGCGGAAGACCGACGTCTGGACGTTCGTGAGCCTCCCCGTCGAGGACTCGACGGAGATCCGCGATTTCGCCGGCTCGGTGCCGCGCGGATTCGGGTCGGTCAAGGTCACCGCGACGATCGGGGCGACGACCTGGCGCACCTCGATCTTCCCGTCGAAGGACGGCGCCTACGTCCTGCCGCTCAAGAAGGCGGTGCGCGCGGCCGAAGGCCTCGCGGTCGGCGACGTCGCGACCGTGAAGGTCGAGCTGGACGCCTAGGAACGCGGACCGCTGAGCTTCCGCTCGCGCAGGGCGAGGAAGAGCGGCACGGCGAACGCGGCCGCCGTCACCGCGGCGAGCGGGAGGAAGAGCCACGCGTGGCGCATCCCGAGCCGTCGGCCCTCGACGAGGAGGAACGCGCCCACGGCGACCGCGAGCACGAGCAGATCGACCTGCAGCGACTGGGTGGCGAAGCCGTTCGTGAGCCACTCGCCGACGAAATCCGATCCCGACGCGATCGCGAGGATGTTGAGGGTCCAGGTGCCGACGAGGCCGATGATCGCGAGCACCAGGTAGACGATCCCGAACGGCGTCCAGCGTCGAGTTTCCATGAAGGGAGTATGCGGCTAGGTTCGGCCGCGTGAGCATCGAGTTCTGGATCACCACGCTCGTCGTCGTCGCGACGCCCGGCACCGGGGCGCTCTACACGATCGCGGCCGGGCTGGCCCGCGGTGCCCGCGCGAGCATCCTCGCCGCCTTCGCCTGCACGATCGGCATCCTCCCGCACCTGATCGCGGCGATCACCGGTCTCGCCGCGCTGCTGCACGCGAGCGCCGTCGCCTTCAACGTCGTCAAGTACCTCGGCGTCGCGTACCTGATCTACCTCGCCGTGATGACCTGGCGCGACCGCAGCTCGCTCGTCGCGGATGCCGAGGCGACGCCGCGGTCGCCCTGGCGGGGGATCGGCACGGGCGTGCTCATCAATCTGCTCAACCCGAAGCTGACGATCTTCTTCTTCGCGTTCCTGCCGCAGTTCGTGCGACCCGGGCAGGCCGATACCCTGCCGATGATGCTGCTGCTCAGCGGGATCTTCATGGCGGCGACGTTCGTGGTGTTCGCCCTCTACGGGCTGTTCGCATCCGGCTTCCGCGCGCACGTCATCCGTCGCCCTCGGGTGGTGACCTGGATGCGCCG
>CAZPJC010000232.1:0-1368 GCA_964586645.1 uncultured Schumannella sp. | reverse complement strand
TCCTGCCCCTCGTGCGGCAGCAGCACCGCCCAGTCGATGTCGGGCGGATCGCGCAGCTCGTAGTCGAGCGCCGCCGCCCAGAATTCGATCGCGCGCGGGATGTCCCGCACGCCCCACACCACCGATCCGATCGTGGCCATGCGACCAGTTCACGCCGTCGGACGGCCGTGACACAATCGAACACATGTTCGAACCGGCTCCGTCTCGACTCCTCGTGCTGTGGTGCCCCGACTGGCCGGTGCACGCACACGCACAAGCCGACCGCCTCCCGGCTGACGCCCCCGTCGCGCTGATCGAGAAGAACGTCGTGCTCGCCTGCTCCCCCGCGGCGCGGGCGGAGGGCGTGCGACGCGGGATGCGACAGCGCGAGGCGCAGGCGCGCTGCCCCGCGATCCACCTCCTCCGCTACGACCCCACGCTCGACGCGCGGATGTTCGAGCCCGTGCTCACCGCCCTCGAGGGGGCGCTGCCGGGCGTGCATCCGCTGCGACCCGGGATGCTCGCGGTGCGCGCCCGCGGACCGGCCCGGTACTACGGCGGCGAGACGGCGGCCGCGCTCGCCCTGCTCGGCACGATCGCCGAGCTCGGGGTGCCCGCGGCGCGGGCGGGGATCGCCGACGGGCTGTTCGCCGCCGAGCGGGCGGCGCGGTGGATGTCTCCCGACCCGGTCACGATCGTCCCGCCGGGAGAGACCGCGGCGTTCCTCGCCTCCCTCCCGATCGGGCTGCTCGACGACCCCGAACTGGTGGGCCTGCTCCCCCGGCTCGGCATCCGCACCCTCGGCGCCTTCGCGGCACTCGACGAGACGGATGTCGTCGCCCGCTTCGGCCCGCTCGGGGCGCGTCTGCACGCCCTCGCCGCCGGACGCGACCCCCGGCCGGCGACCCCGCGCATCCCGCCGCGCGACGTCGACGCCGTCGTCGAGTTCGAGCCGCCGCTCGCCCGCACCGACCAGATCGCCTTCGGCATGCGCGCGGCGGCGGAGCGATTCCTCGACGAGCTGCTCGAGCAGCGGCTGGTCTGCACCGCGTTGCGCGTCGAGCTGCTCGGCGCCGACGGCGAGAGCACCGAGCGGGTGTGGCTCCATCCGCGCTCGTTCACCGCGACGGAGGTCGTGGATCGCGTGCGCTGGCAGCTCGACGCCATCGCGGGAGAACTCAGGTCGCCGGTCGCCCGCGTGCGGCTCACCCCCGAGACCGTCGACCCGGTCGGCGCGCACGAGCGCGGCATCTGGGGCACCGGTCCCGACGAGGGCGTGCACTCCGGGCTGAGCCGGGTGCAGGGCATGCTCGGGCACGAGGGGGTCGGCACCGCGGTCCCGGCGGGCGGGCGGATGCCGGCCGACCGCCAGCAGCGGGTCGCCTGGGG
>CAZPJC010000231.1:0-3596 GCA_964586645.1 uncultured Schumannella sp. | reverse complement strand
CTGCTGAGCGTCGACGCCATGACGGGCTACGACCTGCACAAGCGCTTCGACTCGTCGGTCGGGCACGTCTGGTACGCCCCCGACTCGCAGATCTACCCCGAGCTGCGCAAGATGGAGGCCGACGGCGTCGTCGCGGCGCAGGAGGTTCCCTGGGGCACCAAGGGCACGAAGCGCGAGTACCACATCACCGATGCGGGGCGGGAGGCCCTCCGCGAGTGGATGAACACGACGCTGCCCTACGCGCGGTTCCGGGATGCGATGCACCTGAAGTCCGCGTACTTCGAGTGGGCGACCCCGGAGGCCGCCCGCACCCAGCTGCGCGCGCACATCGCGCACTACGAGGGCGAACTCGCCCAGTGGCAGGACCAGATCGACCAGATCGACGGCGGGGTGAGCCCGATGCTCAACCGGCGCCTCGCGGTCACCCCGGAGAAGGAGCGCCCCCGCACGGTCGCGTTCAAGCGCTACGCCTACGAGGGCCTCGTGCAGCGCGCCGAGCAGGAGATCGCCTGGGCGCGCGACGGCCTGCGCCTGATCGACGATCTCGAGGAGGCGGACCGCGCGTGACCGACATCGACATCGTGGAGCTGCCGTACCACCGGCTCTACCGGGCGCAGCCGACCTACCGCTGGTGGCGCCCGCTCGTCGCGATCCTGATGACCGCGGTGTTCTTCCTCGGGGTGAGCATCCTCGTCGCGATCCCCGTGTTCATCGTCGTGTTCGCGACCAACGCGATCGACTTCCTCAGCCCGACCGCGACCGACGACCTGACGGCGCTCATCACGCCCGACATGGCGCGCCCCTGGACCCTCGTGTTCGGGCTCGGCTCGATCATCCTCGTGCTGCCGCTCATCCCCGTCGCGCTCAAGATCGCCGGCATCCGGCCGTCGGGGGTGCGGGTGAGCATCCTGCACTCGGTGCTCTTCCGGCTGCGCTGGCGCTGGCTGGGCGTGGCGTTCATCCCCGCCGTCGTCGTCTGGGTCGTCACCTTCGCCGCGCAGCTCGGCATCGGCGTCGCGGCGGGGCAGCAGCTGCTGCCGTTCAGCACCGACGTGCCGACCTATCTGCTGTCGGTGCTCATCGTCGTGCTGCTCGTGCCGATCCAGGCCGCGACCGAGGAGTATCTCTACCGCGGCGTGCTGCTGCAGTCGGTCGGCGCCTGGGTGGGTTTCGCCCCGGTGACGATCGTCGTCTCGGCGATGCTCTTCGGGTTCAGTCACGCGTACGACGTGTGGGGCATCCTGTCGGTCATCGCCATGGGGATCGGGTTCGCCTATGCCGCGATCCGCACCGGCGGGCTCGAAGCGGGGATCGCGCTGCACGCCGTCAACAACATCGGCGCCTTCGTCGTCACCGGCACCGGGATCTTCGGCCCGACCGGGATCACGGAGGACACGGGGGGCGCGCCGGCCCTGATCGCGCAGATCGTCACCGTCGTGCTCTGGGTGCTCGCGGTCGAGTGGTTCGCGCGCCGGAACGGGGTCGAGCGGCTCAGCCGGATCGGCATCCCCCGAGTCGTTCCGGGAACTCCGGCCGATCCGGGAATTCCGGCGCCGCCCGCCGGTTGAACCCGGTATGGCTCTCGGTGACGCGTTCCCCATCAAGGTCGACATCTGGTCGGACATCGCGTGTCCGTGGTGCTTCATCGGCAAGCGCAAGTTCGAGGTCGCGGTGTCGTCGTCGGGGATCCCCGTCGAGGTCGAGTACCACTCGTTCGAACTGTCGCCCGGCACCCCCGTCGAGATGGAGGGGAAGCACCAGGACTTCCTCGCCGCGCACCTGGGCGTCGACGCCGGCCAGGCGAAGGCGATGCTCGACCGCGTCTCGGGGATCGCGGAGACCGTCGGTCTGCACTACGACTACGACGCGCTGCAGACCACCAACACCGTGCTCGGCCACCAGGCGATCCACTACGCGAAGGCGCACGGCAAGCAGCTCGAGATGAAGGAACGGCTGATGAAGGCCTACTTCGAGGAGGGCCGCCACGTCGGCCGCATCCCGGAGCTCGCCGACCTCGCCGCCGAGATCGGACTCGACCGCGAGGATGTCGTGCGCTCGCTGACCGCGGGGGAGTACCTCGCCGCCGTGCACGCCGATGTCGCGCAGGCGGGCGAGCTGGGCATCCGCGGGGTGCCGTTCTTCGTGCTCGACGGCAAGTACGGCGTCTCCGGCGCCCAGGAGTCGGCGACGTTCGTGAACGTGCTCGAGCAGGTCGTGCAGGAGCGTTCGGCGGTGGCGTCGTGAGCGACGCCCCGAAGATCGTGCTGACCCCGCTCGGCGACGCCGGCGTCGTGTGCGAGGGCGACGTCTGCGAGATCCCCGGTCCCCCCGCGGGCTGAGTGCCGCGCAGCGGTGTATCGAAGCCCTACGCCGGATCGGTGATGTCGGCGAGGGTGGCGTCCATCCCGCGCACGAGGTCGTCGGCCTGCACGAACAGCGAGTAGCCGTGCTCGCCCGCGCCCATCGAGACGCGCTTGCCGGCGATCCGCTCGTCGGCGAACACCGGCCACGGCGTGGTCGAGCCCAGCGGGGTGATCGTGCCGCGTTCGAACCCGGTGGCCTCGAGCGCGAGTTCGGCTTCGGGCAGTCGCAGCTTGTTGACGCCGACGACGGCGCGCAGCTTGGCCCAGGAGATCTGCCGGTCGCCGGGCACGAGCGCGAACAGGTAGGTGCCGTCGTGACGGCGCACGACGAGCGACTTTACGATGTCGGCCGGGTCGATGCCGAGGATGCTCGCCGCCTCCTCGAGCGAGGACGCCCGCATCCGCTCCTTGAACTCCACGGGGATGCCGCGCGCCTCCGCGTCCGCCGCCACACGCTCTCTGCCGCTCGTCATCCTCCGATCTTCGCAGCCGATTCGGCCTCGCGCCGTTCGCAACTCTCGGCCCGGCGGGCCTTCGTCGATGACCGATGCTCGAGCCCTCGCGCTGCCGAGAGCTGGGAGCGGCACACCGGGGACCGGCACCCGGCCACCGGGTCTGGAACAATCGAGGAGTGTCCACGTCCCTCGCCACCGCGCCCCTGAGAATCGGGGACATCGAGCTGACCGTCCCGGTCGTGCTCGCGCCGATGGCGGGCATCACGAACACCGCGTTCCGCCGCCTGTGCCGCGAGTACGGCGCGGGGCTCTACGTGAGCGAGATGATCACCTCCCGGGCCCTCGTCGAGCGCACCCCGGAGAGCATGCGGCTCATCCGGCACCACGAGTCGGAGACGCCGCGCAGCATCCAGCTCTACGGCGTCGACCCGAAGACGGTGCGCGAGGCGGTGACGATGCTCGTCGCCGAGGACCGCGCCGACCACATCGACCTCAACTTCGGCTGCCCGGTGCCGAAGGTCACCCGCAAGGGCGGCGGAGCGGCGCTGCCGTGGAAGCTCGACCTGTTCCGCGACATCGTCGAGGGTGCCGTGAAGGCCGCCGGCGACCGGCCGTTGACCATCAAGATGCGCAAGGGCATCGACCCCGACCACCTCACCTACCTCGAGGCGGGACGCATCGCCGAGGGCGCCGGGGTCGGCAGCATCGCCCTGCACGCCCGCACGGCGAGCGAGTTCTACTCGGGCCACGCCGACTGGTCGGCGATCGCGAAGCTCAA